>CANIJN010000034.1 GCA_947467625.1 Opitutia bacterium
CGCAGTTCTTCCCCGTTTGGGACATGAAGAACTCCGCCACCTGGGACTACACGACCGACTTCGATCCTGTGACGTTGCCCTTCTCCACCAATAATCTCTCGGTGACGCGGAACAAGGCGGCTTACGGCGTGCTCAACTTCAGCCTGCTGCAGGACCGTCTCAATGCCGTGCTGGGGGCCCGTCGCAGCACCGCCAGTGGTTCGACGGACAACTACTTGGCTCCGGCTTCGAGCTTGGCGAAGGTGGAAAACAAAAAGACCACGCCGCAGCTCGGGCTCGGCTGGAAAGCGACCCGCGACGTGATGTTCTACGGTTCCTACAGCGAATCGTTTGTGCTCAATGCGGCGGCGTTGACGAAAGAGAACGTCCCTACCGGAGCCGCGGCTCCGACGACGTCGAAAGGCTACGAGTTCGGCGTGAAGACGGATTTGTTCAACGGCCGGGTGTCCACGACGCTCGCTGTCTTCCAAATCGATCAGAAGGACCGAATCCTGCGGTTCAATTCCTTCAGTGCGACGGGCGTGACGGTTACGAATAGCCAGCAAGGAACGCTGGATCGCAGCAATGGAATCGAGGGCGAGATCACCTGGTCGCCGATGGATAACTGGCAGATCTACGCCAGCGGAGCGATGAATGACATTCGCGTAAAGCAGGTGCCGAAGGGGGTGGAGGTTTTCCTGGGCACTCACCCCGAGGCGACCGTGAAGGCACTCTTTAATCTCTGGACGCGCTATTCATTTAAGAACGACGCGCTGAAGGGCGTTTGGGTGGGAGCGGGATTCAATCACACCGGCGAGAAGGCGCAGCGCACCAATAATCCCAAGCTCTACCTACCGGCCGAGACGCTGTGGAATTCGGCGGTGGGCTATGATTGGAAGTGGGAGAAACGTCCGATGAATGCCGCGCTTAATTGGCAGAACATGGGTGACATCGAATACTTCCCTGCGAACCAACAGCGCGGAATGCCGGGACGAGCGGTGTTCTCGCTGACGGCGAAATACTGAGGGATCACGGCCCCCTCGGGGTCGTTCGCCATGGCCTAACATTCAAGCCCGCCGCGTGGCGGGCTTTTTTGTGCCCGCGGGTTGATGACCTGTCGGCTGCAGCAAAAGGGTGGAATAATTACTCAGTATGGTTGCTCATCACGGGACCATGATTTCACGTCTGATCTACACGCTCGTGGCGTTGGCCGTCGTGGCCGGCGTCGCTGCCGATATGAAAATGAACACATCCACTCCCGCTCCCGCCAAGTCTGATTCAACGGACAGACCCAACGCCGCGAAAGATGCACTCGCGTGCGCGCCCGGGGAACGGTCGGCGTGCGGCCTGCCCTCGAATGTCGTGATCGATATGAGCAAGACGGCGGTGCAGCGGACGGACGCGGAGTGGAAGGCGCGGTTGACGCCGATGCAGTTTCGCGTCGCACGGCAGCAGGGCACGGAGCCGCCGTTTCAAAACGAGTATTGGGATCACCACGAGGACGGGGTTTATTTTTCCGTGTGCAGCGACACGCCGCTGTTCGACTCACGGGATAAGTTTGAGAGCGGCACGGGTTGGCCGAGTTTCACCAAGCCGATCGAGCAAGTGTGGGTGGGCGAGACGGTCGACACGAGCCACGGGATGCGTCGGGTGGAGTCGCACTGCAACGTCGACGGGGCGCATTTGGGGCACGTGTTTCCCGACGGGCCGCGTGGGCAGGGCGGGTTGCGCTACTGCATCAACAGTGCGTCGCTGCGGTTTGTGCCGCGAAAAGACTATGCGGCGTGGGTGGAGAAGACTCAGGGCGGTCTGAAGTAGGGTGGAGTGGCGGCGGAAGCCGCTCCCACGAACGACTCGCCGGTGGGTGCGTGAACGCCACCGACTGAGCGGGCGCACCCTCCCGCTCCTCGGTGCGCGGGCTCGCGCTGACCAAGGAGCGGGTAATGCCAATGTCCTTTGAACTCTGGGATTTTCGGTAGCCGCGACCGCCATTCGCAAACTCAAATGACGTTGGTGTAAACGATCCCGGTCAGCGAGTGGGCGCGGGCAGCGAGCGCGTGAGGAAGGCGCGGATACGGGCGCGGACTTCAGGCGTGTCGAAGGCTTTGCCGCCGTGGCCGGCACCCGCGACGACGTGAAATTCCGAGGGCACGCCGACTTCGCGGAGGCGGGCGTGGAGGCGTTCGCTTTGCACGAGGGGGACCTGGTCGTCTTGATCGCCGTGGATGATCAGGAACGGTGGATCGTCTTTGGTGATGTTGTGCAGCGGGCTGACTTGGCGGGCGCGGTCGGCGCGGTCGCGGACGATGCCGCCGAGGAGTTTTGCGCCGTTGGAGGTGGCGAGGTCGGCGTCGGTTTTTCCGGGACCGGGGACGTTGACGGGCATCGTGAGCATGTCGCTCGCGCCGTAAAAATCGATGACGGCACGGACGCGGCTGGAGATAGTTTCGTCGGTGGCGGCGGGTGCGGTACCGACGATACTCGCGAGGTTGCCGCCCGAGGAGCCACCCGAAATGGCGAAGCGCTCGGGGTCGAGGCGGTAGGTGGCTGCGCGGGTGCGGAGCCAACGGATCGCGGCGCGCGCGTCGTCGATTTGCGCGGGCCACTGGGCGGCCCAGCTTAGGCGGTAGTTGAGACTCACAACGGCGTAGCCTTCGGCGGCGAGCCACGTGAGCGGGCAATTTTCTTTGGAACCGTTTTTCCAGCCGCCGCCGTGCGTCCAGAGAATGACGGGGAGCGGATGGGCGGGGTTGGCGGTAGGGAGATAGAGATCGAGGAGGAGTGCGCCGGTGGCGGGACGGCTGTATTCAAGATTCGCGATACGCTGCACGCCGGCAGGGAGGGCGGGGCGCACATCGCCGGCTGGGCGGAGGTGGGTCCCCGGGGTTTTCGTGAGGGCATCGCCGAGATCGGCGCGGGCGGCGGCGACTTCGGCCTGGAGGCGGGCGACGATGGCGGGGTGGGCGGCGGCGACGTTGCGGAGTTCCGACGGGTCCGTGGTGAGGTTATAGAGAGCGAGTTCGGTTTTTTCGACGCGGTAACCGTGGCGGCTGGCGATGCCGCGGATGCCAGAGAGCTCGATGGATTCGGGTTTCATTTTACCGTAATTAGAGGGCTTACCGCCTAGGCCGCGCTCGGCGGCGACGACGAGGTAGTCGTGCGGCACGTGGAGTTTCCATTCGCCGCGGCGGACGGCGTGGAGCTCTTCGCCGGAGTAGAACCAAAAGTCGTCGCGGCCTTTCGCGCCGGGTTGGCCGAGGAGGAGTGGCGTCAGGTCGGTGCCGTCGCGTTTCACGTCAGTGAGCGTTGCGCCGGCGAGGGCGGCGAAGGTCACGTGCAAATCCATGGTGGCAAACGGGGCATCGCTGACGCGTGCGGCGGGGACTTTGCCCGGCCAACGGACCAGACAGGGCACGCGCATGCCGCCCTCGAACGTGGTGAGTTTACCCTCGCGGAGAGGCCCCGCGGAGCCGGCGTGTTCGCCGTAGGAGAGGAAAGGGCCATTGTCGGAGCTGAAAATGACGAGCGTGTTGTCGTCGAGGCCGAGGCGTTTGAGGGTGGCCATGATTTGGCCGATGGACCAATCGAGTTCCTGGACGACATCGCCGTAGAGGCCGCGCTGGCTGGTGCCCTTGAATTTTTCGGAGGCGAAGATGGGGACGTGCGGCATGATGTGCGGCACGTAGAGGAAAAACGGTTTGGCGCGGTTACGCTCGATGAATGAGACGGCGCCCTCGGTGAGGCGGCGGGTGAACTGTGATTGGTCGGGATCGAGCTCGATGATCTCTTCGTTGGCGTAGAGTGGCAGGGAGGGGATGCCCGGGGTGGTGGGGTGGAGGGGACCGTTGTCGTTGGAGTAGGGGATGCCGAGCCACTCGTCGAAGCCGCGGCGCGTGGGGAGAAATTGCGGATGATGGCCGAGGTGCCACTTGCCGAAAATCGCAGTCGCGTAACCGCGGTCTTTGAAGACTTGCGGGAGGAGTTTTTCCTTGGAGTGAAGACCGGTGGGGCTCGTGTGGTTGAGGGCGCCACTCATGCTGACGCGGTTGGCGTAGCTACCCGTCATGAGTGCGGCGCGAGAGGCGGTGCAGACGGATTGGGACACGTAGAAACTGGTGAAGCGCGTGCCCTCAGTGGCGAGGCGATCGATGTGCGGCGTCTTGATATCCTTGGCTCCGTAGCAGCCGAGGTCGCCGTAGCCGAGGTCATCGGCGAAGATGAAAACAATGTTTGGTGGCGGCGCGGGGGGCGTGGCGGCGAGCAGTGCGGAGGTCGCAGCGATGGCCGTGAGGACGAGCAGAACGCCGAGTTGGCCGGCGAGACGGCGGAGAGAAAGGGTGGGCTCCATGGGCCGAACGTAGAAAGCGGCGCGGCGGAGGCGAGCGTCGAGTGGGGGCAGAAAGCGGTGCGATCACTGAGTTCCGGAGTGTAGTTCGGAATCGTGGCGAGGCAGGACGATTTCCGGGAATGGATCTGCCCTCAATCCGCTGCGGTGGGTCGTGCCGTAACGAGGTGTGCTGACGGTCGGGGGATGAGTCGCAACCAAGCGCGGTTGGCGCAAAAAAAGGCCGCAGGGGTGCACGGCTAAACGTGAAACGTTAAGCGTTGAGCGTGGCGGTTGCGCCCATCACGTTCGGGCGATGATCGGTCTCCACGAAGGCAAGGGCTCGGCCCTTAAGAAAAAGCCCGCTGAGCGCGTGTTCTCGCTACGCATGAACGTGGTCGCGTGCCGGCCGGTGATCTGGCGCCGTCTCCTGGTGCGCGAGTCGATGTGGCTCTCGCGGCTGCACGACACGATCCAAGTCGCGTTCGATTGGTTCGATTACCAGACGCACGCGTTTAATCTCGATGACCTCCGGTTTGGCAATCCACTCAAGCGCGACGAATTCATGATTGAGGATGACCGTGATGTGACGCTCGCCGACCTCGATCTCGAACACCGGGCGCTGTTCTCGTACGGATATCATTTTGGCGAGGGCTGGCAGATCGACATCCAGATCGAGAAGAGCGGGCCTTTGGAAAAAGGTGTGTTCTGTCCGGTGTGCATTGGCGGTGAACGCGCGGGGCCACCGGAAGATTGCGGCGGGATCGAGGCCTTTCACGACATGCTCGCCTGTATCAAGGAGCCGCATACTGAGCTGGGCCGGGAGTGGATAGAGTGGCTCGGCGCCGACTACAATCCCGAGGCCTGCGATCTGGAAAAAATCAACAAGGCTTTGAAAAAGTTGGGTAAGTGAGTGAGCGGATGCGGGCTGCCTATCGCCCGACGCCGCTCAGCGGGGCTTGCCAAAGGGAGCGGCGGCGCAGCGCGTGATCGTGGATCTCGAAAAGGGCGATCAACCCGGTGGAAAACACCGGCGGCACCATGAGGCCGAATTCGTGGACCCAAGAAAGCCGTAATACCGACGTCTCGTGATATTTGGACGATAGTCGAAACCCCACTCGCTGGCGCTCGCGGCTACCAGACGTCAAAAACTCAAAGGACGTCGGTATGAAGCCTACGAGGTGAAACCCCGGCCATTGCGGAGAGGCCGTCCTGCGAATCGCGCGTCGAGCGGACGCACCGAGGCCCCGGCCGTCGACGGCAAAGCCCACGCCAATCACCAACACCCACTCTCGGGATCGCCGCTTGGCATGCTGCCCTCCAGCGCCGCAAGGCGCGGTGCCGGCTTCCTCAGCGGGAGCGCCTGATCGCGCTGCTGCGGGGCCGGCACCCCACCGACAACGAAGCTCAATTCTTCGCGCGCTTTGCGACTGCGTTCGACGGCGCGCTGGCCAAGGAGGTACTGCGGGCGGTGGGGTTCTCCGTTCCCACGTCCTTGGATAAGTAAACGCAAAACACGGGCGTGGGGTTTGATTTCTACCGGAGAATCACTTTGCGCCGGGTACGGTGCCGGCTTTCACGAGTACCATTTTATCGGGGTCGAGGTGTTGCTTGATCGCGCCGTTGACCTGCGCCTTCGTGAGCGCGCCGATGCGGGCGGGATATTGGTCGATGAAGGAGAGTTCGAGATCGCGGTTGAGCGTGGCGAGGATGGTGCCGGCCATGCCGGACGTCGTGGAGAGGGCGACTTTGAAGGTGCCGGCGAGGCCGGTTTTGCGTTGGGCCAGTTCGTCGTCGGTGATCCCTTGCGTATGCCACTCGATGAGTTGGCGTTTGGTGGAGGCGACGCCTTTTTCGAGCATCTCGGGGGCGAAGTTGGCCGAGATGCGCCAGTCGCCGTCGACGAAGGTGTCGCCGGCCACGTAGGAGCCGATGCCGTAGGTGAGCCCTTCTTTGTCGCGGACGTTGGCCATGAGACGGCCTGTGAAGCCGCTGCCGAGAGCGGCGGTGCCGACGCGCAGGGCGAGGGTGTCGGTATCACCATAGCGGAGACCGGTGGTCTGGCCCCAAATCATTGAGATGTTGGTCTTTTCTGGCATGAACACATTTTGGTCGCGCGCGGCGTCGACGGCGCCGGGCTTGGCCGGAGCGGGCGTGGGCGGACGGACGCCACCGGTCCAGCCAGCGAAGACTTTGGTGATTTCATGCTTGGCGGAGGCGGCATCGATGTCGCCGACGAGGACGAGACGCAAAGTGGCGGGGCCGTAGTATTTCGCGTGGAAGGCCTTCACTTCGTCGAGGGTGATTTTTTCCGCGCTCGCGAGGATTTCGGCGGAAGGTGCTTGGCGGTTGGGGTGGCCGACCGGATACACCGCGCGGCTAAAGGTGTCGTCGGCGCGGAAGTCGGTCTCGTCGAGCTGGCGGCGGTAGTTGCCCGCGAACTGTTTCTTGAGCTTGGCGAATTCCTCGGGAGAAAATGCGGGCGAGCGGAGTTGTTCGGCGATGAGGCTGATGACGAGCGGGAGATCGGCGCGGAGGCACCGCGCGCTGATGTTGAGCGCGCTCGGGCCGGTGCTGAAGGAGATCGTCGCGCCCGCGCTGCCGAGGAGTTGGGCGATCGCGAATTTGTCCTGCTTGGTTGTGCCTCGGTCCAACATGCCCCCGGTGAGGTCGGCGAGAGCGGGGCTGGTTTCGGGGCTGACGGCATCGCCGGCGGCGAGGGAGCCGCGGACGGTGATGACATCTTTCACGCCGGTTTTTAAAATGACGAGGTCGATGCCGCCGATTTTTTCGCGGACGGCATTTTTCGCAACCTGGGCGTGGCTTGCGAGGGTCGAGCACGAAAGGAGTACGGAGGCGAGGAGAGCGGCACAGGTGCGAGACGGGGAGGCGGCGGGACGGCGCGCGGAGGAGAGGGGGAGGAATTTCATGGGAGCAGAGAGCGTTGGATTGAGTGTGGGGCGGGGTTTAGACCCGCATGGGCAGCCAGAAAGGCTGCCCCCTAATTTCGACGGAGCGTTTACTTGGCGGCGGGCGGCGCGAGCGGGATGAACCAGCCGGTGACGCTCTGGTTGAGGTCGAGGTAGCGATTGGCGACGCGGGCTACGTCGGCCGTGGTGACTTTGGCCATGGCGGTGTCGAGGGTGTAGTAGAGCGTCCAATCGCCGGCGGCGATGTCTTCGTTGAGATTGCCGGCGATCGAGAAGTAGCCGTCGCGTTTGTAGGCGGTGGCGGCTTTGATTTTACCGAGCGCGGTGGCGACCTCGGCGGCGGTGACTCCGGCGGTTTTCACGCGGTCTATTTCTTCGAGGAGCGCTTTTTCGACCTGCTCGTGGGTGGTGCCGGGGGCGAGGTTGGCGTAAATATTCAGGAGCGAAGGATCGTGGAAGTAACCGGTGTTGGCGCTCACGTTGAGGGTGAGATTTTTGTCGGTGAGGGCGCGGTAGAAGCGGCTGGTTTTCCCGGAGGAAAGGATGCTCGCGAGGACGTTGAGGGCCGGAATATCGGCGTGGCGGGCGGCGGGAGTTTTGTAGGCGAGGCCGACGACGCCGAGTTCGCCGGCGCGGCGGATGGTGACGCGGCGCGGTCCGCTTTGCGCGGGCTCTTCGGTGTAAACCTGCGGGATGGGTTTCGGCGCGCGCGGGATGGCGCCGTAGTATTTTTTGACGAGCGCGAGACCGGCGGCGGGATCGAAGTCGCCGACGATCGTGATGGTGGCGTTGTCGGGCCAGTAGAACGTGTCGTAGAACTCGCGGAGTTTTTCGATGGAGACCTTCTCGATGTCGGAGCGCCAGCCGATGGTGGAGTGGTGGTAAGGGTGGGCTTGAAAGGCGGCGGCGGTGATCTCCTTGTCGAGGGCCTGCTCGGGATCGTTTTCTCCGATTTCGAATTCGTTGCGCACGACGGTCATTTCGGGGCGGCGGTCCTCCTCGCGGAGCCAGAGGTTGCGCATGCGGTCGGCTTCGATGGCGATGTAGCCCTCGAGGTGCTCGTTGCCGATTTCGGCGTAGTAATTGGTGCGGTCGAGGTAGGTCGTGGCGTTGTAGTTGCCGCCGACGCGTTCGAGGAACTGGTCGCTGCTGGTGCCTTTGGTGCGGTTAAAGGCGTCGGAGCCTTTGAACATCAGGTGCTCGAGGAGGTGGGTGGCGCCGGTGGTGCCGGTGACCTCGTTGCGGGAGCCGACGCGGTAGGTGACCATAAAGGTGACGACGGGTGCCGAGTGCTCGGGCAGGAGCAAAACGGCGAGCCCATTGGCAGCGAGCTGGTATTCGGAGATGGCGCCGACGGTTTTGACGAAGGAGAAGCCGTCGGCTTTGACCGGTGCGCTGGGGGGATTTTCGGCAGCGCGAAGGCGTCCCGGCGACAGGCTCAGGGCGAGTGCGGCGGAGGCGAGGGCGAGCGTGACGAAGCGGGGGCGGAGGAGGGAGACGTGCATGCGGAGTGGATACTGGTGGCGGGGAAGATGCGGACAGTTGGCGGAAAGTCCAAGCGGTTAGCGACGAATGAACGGAGGGAGGACGGGGGTGTGCCGAGGGAGAGCGTGCGTGCCGGCCGGAGCGCCTCATCCCCCATAGGGCGGTTGAGCCGAGGTGGTTAATCAAAAAACGGGAAAAGCCGTTTGAGGGCGGCGCGGTCGGGTTGGGTGCCGTATTCGCAAAGCTCGAAGGCTTCGGCGTGTTTCACGGTGGCGGCGGTGGCGCCGGGATACCACGCGGCGAGCTCTTTCGAGAAGCGGAGGGCGATGGCTTGGTAGCGGCGGGAGAAGTTTTCGCGGACCTGGCGCTGGCGTTCGTGCTGGCCGGCGGCGTCGGCGGGGTAAAGGGCAGCGGAACCGTTGGCACCCCCTTCGGCGAACTGCGAGACCATGACGGCGAGGGCGTCGAGTTTTTTTTCGATGAAGGGGTCGATGGAGATGACGATGTCCGGCTTCGACGGGGCGGGCTTCAGGAAGCGGTCGGTGTAATACATGAAGACAGGATTTTTCTTCATCGCGGGCACGTCGGGGCAGAAGAACGGGACGGTGACCATAAAGGCGGCGTCTTGCACGAGGACGCCAGTGTAGCGGTGGTCGGGGTGGTAGTCGTTGGTGCGCGGGCCGAGGACGAGATCGGCGTTCCACGCGCGGATGAGACGCGTGAGAGTACGGCGGTTTTCGAGCGTGGGCTCGAGTTCACCGTCGTGGTTATCGAGCACGACGCCTTGAATACCTAAAATGCGGTGGGCTGCGACGACTTCGACCTTGCGGCGGAGGGCGAGGGGGCCGCCGGCTTCGCGCCAGTGGCCGATATCGCCGTTGGTCACGGAGACGACGAGCACATGGTGGCCGGCGGCGGCCCAGCGCGCGGCGGTGCCGCCGAGTTGGAGTTCGCAGTCATCGGGATGGGCGCCGAAGGCGATGATGCGGAGCTTACCGTCGTCGGCGGGCGGCATCGTGATGCCGGGAATCGCGGCGCGGAGGGCGGGGGCGAGCGTGAGGAGCAGGGCGAGGAAAGCGATGATCGCGGAGGGGCGAGGGCGGAGGGAGGGGCGTTTCATGGGGAAGGAGCGGAGGAGTGTGAGTGTCAAGTGTGGGTGGACGCGAGGTGGACGCCAAGGGATTTGGTGGTGCTGGGCAGCGTACTCCCGTCTGATCTGGCCACGTCGGTTTGCACGGCCAGCGCGTCATGCGCACTGCGGTCGCGTTTCGACACCGCCCGCAACGGCGCAGCTTCGCGCGCTCTGTAGTACGTATCGGCATACGGAGCGCGTCTTTCTCCGGCGGCACGGCCCCATGAGGATCGAACCTGCAACTGCCGAGCGTCTTCGCAGCACACTGAAGGTTATGTCCTCCGGAAACCGGTCGGGCGGTTTCGTCAGTGGAGCTTAGGATGTGTCCGCGTCCCTGTCGGCGGCGCGCTTAGGGCACTTCGTAAACTTCCACGAGGCTCACCCCGCTGCGGCCGGCGCTGTCGGCGACCTGGACCGAGTAGAGGCCCGGGTCGAGCGAGATGATCACGGCGGCATCCCGGCTGTTCTCGGGCAGTGCGAAGCCACCGACCAAGGCCGTGGCCGCGCGCAGCTCGGCGACGAGGGTGCCTTGGTGCCAATTATCGTTCGCGATCACGAGGCGGTTGTTGGCGTCGTAAATTTGGAGAACGGGATCGGGGAGGGTGCCCGGTACGCCGAACGCCGCGAGGGCCGGACCGATGCCGCGCACGACGAAGAGTTTGGCCCGCGCACCGGCGACCACGAACCCGGCGAAATGGGCGTCGCCGTCGGCGCCGGTGAGCGCGCGGCTGGAAATATTGATGAGCCGCGCGCCGAGCGTGAGACGATAGACGAGGATCATCGAATCGGTACTGAGCGCGGCCTTGAACGCAGCGCCGTCCTGAAAGCCGTCCGTCGTGGAAAAGTCATTATCATTGCCGACGAAGAGGAAGAAATCATCGGGCGCGGTGGGGTCGAGCGCGGGGGCGAGAGCGAGGCTTTCCCATTTTTCGGCGAGCGTGTTGCTGTTGCTGGAAGAGCTGTTGTTGAGCCCGAATTTCACGAGCTCGGCGTTGTCGTTGAGGTTGATCAGGACGGCGGACGTGGCCGGTGTGACGGACGCGGCGAGCACGCCGTTGGGGGCGACGGCGGTGCTGGTCGTGTCGAAGGCGGTGCCGGCGATGTTGGTGGCGCCGGTGAGATCGTAGACGAGGATGGCGCGGTACAGGGAGGCGGTCGAACTGGAGCCGCGGCCGTTGCCGTCGCGCGCGAGTACGAGAAACTGGCGGCTGCTGAGCACCACGAGATCACCGACGGAGGCGACCTGTTGCACGCCGGCTTGGGTGTAGAGGGGCAGCGGCAAGATCCACTCGCCCTTGAGGGTGGCGGCGGCGGGATTGGAAATGTCGTAGGCGAGCAGACGTGTGTGACGGCGCAGGCTGCTGCCACCGGAGCCGCCGTCCTGGCGCGTGGCGGACTGCATGAGCGCGTAGAGCGTGCGGCCGTCGCCGGACGCGGCGAGGCCCTCGAAGCCCTGATTGTTTTCACGACCCGTGGTCGGCTCGCTGGGTGAAGGGGAGGGTTGGCCCGCGGCAGGGTTATCGGCGGAAAACGAGTCGCGGCCGCTGCGCTTCGGGATCAGGGCTTCGGGCGGACGGATCGCGCCGAGCAAGACCCCGTCGGCAGAGAAGCGGTAGAGGTAGGGGCCGTATTCATCGCTGATGAAGAACGAGCCGTCGGGCAGGAGGACGAGGCCCTCGGGGTCCACGGAGAGGCGACCGGTCGAGGCTTGCGGCAGCACGGGAAACCCAAGGCGGGTGCCGAGGCCCGCGGTGGTGGTCGCGGGATCGAGGGAGGTGAGGGCCGTGCCGTTCGATTCGGTGAGTTTTTTCGTATCCGCGAGGGAAAGGCCGAGTTGGATTTGATTGGCGGCGCCGTTGGGTGCGGGGGTGAAGGAGAGGTCGAGGCGGTGGGTGCGCGGGGTGTAGTTGGTTGCCGAGCCCGCCCGGGTGATACCCCGGTCGGGCTGCGCGTAGAGTGTCCCGGTGTAGGTGCCATCGGCCGCGCGGCGCCACGTGCGCAGGTCGAGCGCGAGGCCCGAGAGCGAACCGAAGGTTTCACCGAACTTGTCCCGCTCCGCTGCGGGGATCCGGCCGACCCCGACGAGACCCTTGTGGGAAATCGTGGTGCCTCCAAGGGTGACCGTTTGGGCGGCCGCCCGGGGGGTGGCAAGGGACAGGGCGGCGAGTCCGAGCATGGCGGCGAAGGAGGGGACGGTGCGGCGCATGGCGCGGTGTTAACGCCCTCGGGGCGAACAAGTCGAATGGATTTCACTCATATTTTTGAGTTGCGTGAGCCCAACACTGCCGCGAAAAAAACTGACCCATGTCGCTCGATAAAGCCCAACGGCAGCGCCGCGAGATTAAATATATCATCAGCGAAGATGTGGCTTTGGCGATTCGTAGCTACCTCAGCAATTATTTGGAAGCCGACGAGTTTGCGGCCGGCAAGCCGGACAATTCCTACCAGGTCCACACGCTCTATCTCGATTCCGACCACTTGGCGACGTATCGAGCGGCCAACGACGGCGAGCGCAACCGCTTCAAGCTGCGGATTCGTTACTACGACGATAGTGATTTTTCGCCCGTTTGTTTCGAAATTAAACGGCGGATTAACGAGGGGGTTGTGAAGCATCGCGCTCGGGTGCACCGTCATGCCGTGAGTCCGTTGCTGGCCGGTGAAAGCCCTGTGCCTGCACACCTCTTCAAGTGGAATCCGCAGCAATGGGAAGACCTGTTGGCGTTCTGGCAGTTGGTCGAGCGACTCCAGGCCGCGCCGCGCGCGCACAACGCCTACATGCGCGAGGCTTATGTCAATTCCGAGGCGACCGTGCGCGTGACGCTGGATCGCTCCGTCCGCATGGGGCCCGAGTTCGGGCTTGATCTGGGCACCGACATGCCCGACGGGATCGAGGTATTTGCCGGCACCGTGATCCTCGAGCTGAAATTTACCGACCGCATGCCGATGTGGATGATTGAGATGGTGCGGGGCTTCGAACTGAAGAGTACGGGCGCGGCCAAATATGTCCAAGGCGTCGACCTTTTGGGCGAGCACAAGGTGTCCCGCCGTCTCTCCGGTTTCGAGTGGGGCAATGCCGTTGTTTCCACCGCCACGAGTGCCCCTTGGCTAGATGCTTCCGCGTCCGTCCGTGGCGCACTAGGTCCCAATCGCACATGAATGCCCTCCTCCAAGGCGACCACGCCTCCGCCCCCACCCCTTTTCAAGCGCTGATCGTCGCCCTGACGCTGGCCTATCTCTTCGGCCAGATGATCGCGTGGGTTTATGTCTTTACGCACTCGGGCGTCTCCTATTCGCGCTCGTTTGTGGTCTCCTTAATTGTGCTGCCGGTGCTCGTGTCCCTCGTGCTGATCGTGATGTCGAACAATATCATCACGGCCTTCGGACTGATCGCGGTGTTTGCGGTGGTCCGATTCCGCAATGCACTGCGTGACACCTTGGATACCTGCTACGTGCTGGCCGTGATTATCCTCGGCACGGCGTGCGGGACTCAGAAGTTTTCGTCGGCGATTGTCGGCGCCATCGCCCTCAGTGGTTTGTTCGTGTTTCTCTGGATGACGGCTTCCGGCACGCGTCACCGTTTCGATCTCATTTTGAATCTGCGTTGGACGCGGCCCGCCGCGGAATTGACGGAGGTGAGCCAGCTCCTCAACCGCCACAGTCTGCGCGTGCACATCGCCAATCAGCACTTCGGCAAAGGTGCCGAAGCTGCCAATCTTTCCTACCGGCTGCTGCTGCGTGATCCGACGCGCGCCGCCGAGCTTTTGAGCGAACTGTCTGAGGTGTCGGGCGTCGACCGTGTGTCGAGCGTGCAGGCGGCGGACGAATCCGAAATTTAACTCCATGGACCCACGTAATCTTTCGCCGATCCCCACGCCGCCGGCCCAACGCTGGCGCGAAGTCCGTTTGCTTTACCTGCCGCGGGCGATGTTCATCGCCGCGACGCTGCTCGTCGCGTGGATGTGGAGCGGTGTGGTGGCCCCGTCGGCCATCGTGGCGGAAGCGTCCATCGTCGGCGCGGACTTGCGCGCGAATCAGGCCGGGGTCATCGCGAGTTTGAAGGTTTCGCCCGGCCAAGCGGTGCGGGCCGGGGAGGTGGTCGGACATGTGGCCGCCGCCAATCCGCGGTTGCTCGACTCGACGCTCGCCGTGATCCGGGCCGAAGTCGGCATGTTGTCGGTGAGTATGGTTGGCGCGACGGATCGGCAACGGGTCGCGCTGGAATTTGAACGGATGCACCTCGACTGGATGAGTCATCGGGTGGAGCGCGCCGCCCTGCAAGGGAAGTTGCAGCAAGCCGAGTCGGACTTGGCGCGTGCCGAACCGCTGTATCGTGCGCGTTTGATGACCGAGGAAGTCTATGCGCAATTGAAGATTACGCGGGGTAGCTTGGTGGCCCAGTTGGAAGAAAAAAACCAATTGATCCTGCGGCTCGAGCCCGTGTTGAAAGGCATGGTTGCGGCGGATCCGAAGGCGGCGGGGATGTCGGGCGAGTCCGCCCTAGCGGCGGCGATCAAAGTGCTGGAGGCCAAACTGCGGCTCGCGGAGGACGAGCTGTCGCCGCTGCCGCTGGTCGCGCCGATCGACGGAGTGGTCGGACTCATGCTGCGGCGGGCGGGTGAAACCGTCGTGGCGGGGGAAGTCATCCTGCGGGTCACGGCCATCAAACCGGAGCGCGTCACGGGATATTTGCTGCAGCCTTTGACCATCGACCCGAAGCCGGGGATGGCTGCGGAAATTCGTACGCGCAGTAACCCCGTGCAGGTGGCGGCGACGACCATCACGCACGTCAGCGCCACGTTGGAGGTCATTTCACCGACGGTGCTCGCCGCCATGCGGCTCCCGTCGGTGCCGCTACCGGAGACGGCACTCCGCGTGGATTTTGCACTCCCCGCCGGCCTCGCCCTGCGCCCCGGGGAACATGTCGACGTGGTGATTCACTGAGGTGGCGCTGCGTGCGGCGACAAGAATGTCGCGGTTCCGTCGGAGGGGCGACCTTCGTGTCGGTCAGTCTTTCGTGCCACTTACGGCACCTCATAAATTTCGAACAGGATGACACCGCTCGCGCCTGCCTTACCGGTAATTTGAGCGGTGTAAGGTCCCTCTGCGAGCGTGAGCAACAGGACGGCGTCCTTGCTATCAGAGGGCAGGGCGAATCCACCCACCGCCGCGGTGGCGGCGGCGACTTCGATCGGCGTGGCACCCGCGCTACCGCGGGTGCTCCAGTCATCATTGATCGCCACTTGCACGCTCGCCTTGTCAAATAGCGTGAGCACGGGGTCGGCCAAAGTGCCCGCCACGCCGAACCCGCCGAGCGTAGGGCCGATGGCACGGATGAGGAGACGTTTAGGTCCGGGGCCGCGCACCACGACACCGCCGATCAAGACCTCGTCGCCGCCACGCACAAGGCCACGGGTTGAGAGGTTGAGCGTACGGCCGATCCCGGGGTCGATCTCGTAGAGCTCCGCCAAACCGACGCCGGTGCCGGTCGTGGCGCTGGAAATTTGCAGCGTGAATTGTCCCGCTGGGAGGCGGGCGAGGAGGGCGGCGTCTTTGCTCCCTTTCGCGAACGGGAATGCACCGACTAACTTGGTTAGATCGGCAATGTCGTCGGCGTCCGGGCCTGTCTCCCACGCGCTGTTGCGGGCGAGTTCGCGACCACGGGAGTCGAGGATGCGCAGCACCGGTTGCGCGAGCGCTCCGGCGACGCCGAAACCGGTCAGGGCGGGGCCGACGGCGCGCGCGAGGTATTGCTTGCCGGCGGTGTCGTTTACAACGACGCCGGCGATCAGGATATTTTCATCCGAGCCGATGAAACCGCGGCTGGACAAGTTTGCGAGGCGCGGCCGAGGGGCGAGGGTAGGGGATCGCGCGCCGCCCACCGCAGAACTCCACGTCGTGGCAGGCCCGTCCGTAGTGGTAAAATTAGGACGATAGCTGCGGGCCTGGAGATCGGCGGTGGCCGGGACAGTCACGGCGGTGGAGGACAGGCGCACGGCGTGGGCCAAGAGGCCGCCAAAGGCGCGCGGGTCGGTGCCGTCGGTGGTGTAGGCGAGCTGGGTGCCCGGGGCCGGCGTTACCACGAGGGTGCCGGCACCGGCGACGACGGTCGGGGGCGCCGCGAAATGATCATCAATCCAGAGCGCGCGACGGGTCAGCCAAGATTTCAGCGTATCAATTTCACCCTGCCAACCGCCGCCGAAGCGGGGTGCGTTATCCGGCCAGCGGGCGGCGTCGCGCGCGGCCGCCGCGGGACCGATTTGGGCGGCTAGAGAATCGACGAGCGTGGCGAGGCTTGGCGCGGAGAGTTCTGTGCGGCGCAGCAGTTGCCAGCGGTCTACCCACGCCTGCAGGAAATCCGGGTCTTGCGCGAGGAGACCCCACCAACCGTAGTTCCAAAAATCGGTGGCTCCATTGTCGCCCTGCCAGACTTCGTGGTTTTGGGACCGCGGATCACCGCCGCCCAAGGCTCGGTCAAAATCCCAGACTGGACCGGCCTGGAGGCGACCTTCGCGATCCTTGTTCATGTAGGTACTGCGGACCAGACCATCGACGTTCATTCCGAGGACGTTCAGGATGTGGTGGTCGACCCAAGACGCGCGGTCGATGTAGTCGAGGTACGTGCGATGTTTCCACCCGGAGGCGAGATTGGCCGTCAGGGCATCGTCGAACTGTTGAAAATAATTACTGACGTAGTCCCGTTGCGAGGGGTGCAAATCGGCGAGTTTGGGTTGGCTGACCCCGAGGGCGAAGGGCAGGCCGGGGAAGCCGCGCCGCAGCTGGAAATTGAATTCGTTGCTGTCCGGCAGATCGAGTTTGAGGAGGTAGCCGCCGGTGATTTTTTTCGTGCCGAGGTCGTTGGGGGCGAGCTTCGCGAGGTCCACGCGCTTGCTGTCGATGCGCAACGAATCAGTCAGGATGTAGATGCCCACATAGTCGCTCTGATCGAGGTCGCCGCCATTGGCATTGAAGAACAGTTCCACCATTTGGGTGCGCGGTGCCCAGCGGCCGAGCCGGTTGCTCAGGGCGTAAATGAAGGCGTTATTGAGAAACGTGCGGTCGTAATTCCACGGACCGATGAGCGTCCAGTTCTCGAACGTGGGCAGGCCGTAGAGGGGCAGCGGGTTGTCGCGGCCCAAGGTGTCGTCGAGTCGCAGGGTGAAACTTTTCTTGGGGAAATCGGCGGAAGAGGCGCCGCGCACGTTGGTGGTAATGGAACTCAGCGCGGTCGGCGGTACCGTCATCGCGGTGTTGCCGGTGGCCGGACGAGACCACGTGTAAATCCAGCCGGGGCGCACGTTGTCACTTTTCACGAGCGAACTGGTGCCGTGGGTGTCGATCACCATCAATGGCAGTTGGCTGGAAAACGTATCGAGCCGCGCGCTACCGGTCGTGGCCAACCGCACATAGTGCGCGGTGGCGGGAAAGCCGGTGGCGAGATTGTCGGCACCGTAGATCATGGCCCGCACGATCGACGAAGTTGAAACCGTGAGGGGCCCCGTGTAGATCGTCGCCGTCGGGCCGGGCTCCGGGACGGTGGCACCGGTCGTCGTGGGCGGCGCGATCACGTAGCGAATCCGTTGGCCCGCAGTCGCGCCGGACAGGGTGACCGTGATGGTGTCGGTGAACGGGCCGGACGCGCGGGAGAAGACCACGCGTTCGGTGAGCAAGACAGTATTCGGTCCTCCATTACGCGCATTGGGCGTCGGAGTGCGGAAAAAGCTCCGCGTTGATTCCTCGCCGGAGCCGGTGGGCTGGGTCACGCCGTAGGACACGTCGACCAATTGCGGGGGATACGCGGGGGCAAACTCGGTGGCGGCGGTGGTGCCGTCCGGTTTGATGAGGGCGAGGTAGCCGCCCTCGGCGCTCAGGGCGAAATTGGTGTGCAAGGGCTTCGCAGGATCGCGGCGATTTTCGTTCGAGGCCCAGACGATCAGGTAACCGCCGGCGGGCAGCGTCACGGCGGGAAATAGCCATTTCGTTTTGAGCGCTGCGTTGTCGGTGAGATACCAACCGGCGAGGTTGGCCGGCGTGGCGTCCGGATTGAACACCTCGATCCAGTCCGAGAATACGCCGTCGTTATCGGCGTTGGTCTTCGTGTTGGCCGCGAGAAATTCGGTGATGATGGGATCGGCGCGCATGGCGCTGGGAAAACCGAGGGCGAGTGCGAGTGGGAGCAGGGCCCATGGGGGTAACGTGGCGTGACTCATATTTTCGTGACTCGAACAGTGCCCCGTCGCGCAAGCAATTCCGCAATCGAGGTGATTGCGGGCCCGGTTCATTCGCGTTGAGTCCGATTCCGGTAAGCTTGTTTCGCTTGGTTGGAAGGGTGGGAGCGAGCTCGTTTGCGACCGCAAGGAGTCGCGAGCAAGCACGCTCCTATGATGTCTCGCCAAGGCGCAGTCTGTATCTTTTCGGTGAATGCGTTTGGTTTTCATGACTGGTCAAGCCGCTGTTTTTATGAAACGCAGCGGAGCGAGTGGTCGCATGGCGGCTGATGGGGTTTGGCGACGGGGCCACGGCTGACCAGTGAGTGCCTAGACGATGCCGGCGAAGAGATGATCGGGCACAACCGCCTCGTAGTGCCCGCGCTCGCGAGCCGGATCGAACTGTTCGCGCTCGTGCCCGACCTGCGCCGCGCGGCCGGACCTGTGCAGCGCCTTCTGCGGGCACAACCAGAGCTTCAGCGCGCAAGAAGCGATGCCCGACAACACCAACGAGATCCCCCGGCTCGCCGTTCGCGCCTACGGCAGGGAAAATGCGCGAAAGCAGGTCGGATGTGAACTATCCGTATCGGTAGCGTTATTCTTAATTTCAATTTGAGTTTCCTGACGCCCTCGGTGGTCAGCGAATTCCGCCGCGTCGTTCGCGAATGAGGGAAACATCCTCACGCCGGCGACGTCGAAATGCCGATGCCCTTCCCCCTGCTTCGCCGCCACTTGTCCCCATTGCGTTCATTCTCCGCGTCGCTCGCACTCGTGGCCCTAGCGGGCTGTCAGGCGGACGAACGCAGTCCCCGTCGTCCATCCCTGACTGCCGCCACCGGGGCCGCTGCCCCGGTTCCCGACGGGGCAGAAATGTCCGCTCACGCTGCATTTTTCACTGGTCAACTCGAAGCCGAAGTCATCCTCGGCCACGCGGGCTTCGGCCCCCGTGTTCACGGTAAAGACGGCGCGCCCTCCGATGGCGGCGAGGCCCGTGGTCGCGGTGGTTTCAGCGGCAGCATGGGCAGCAGTGGTAGTGGCGGCGGCCGGCACCGCGGCGGCGGCGGCGGTGGTGGCGACCCCGGCGAATCCCGCAGCGGATCGCCGCCCGCGCGTAGCGGCGACGGCGCGCCTGTGCCCCGCATCGTCGCCGCCAACCGTCCACCTATGCGCCTTCACCTGCGTCTAACGAATCACGGCAGCGAACCCGTGGCCGTCGAGGTCCTCGATTTCAACTCCGACCTCGGGAATTTTGTTGTCCAGCCGAGAAAATTCTCGCTCCCAGCCGGTGCCTCCGTCGAAGCCGACCCCATGACCTCCCTCGTCGGTCTGACCGCCGATGCGATCGCGGTCACGGTGCGTCTGCGGTGCCAAGACCGGATCGAACAGCAGGTCGTGATGCTACAACCTGTCGCCCCGCTCACGCGCGTTCCGAGCCCCCATTCGCCCCCGGCGGCCGGCTGAGCTCCCCTCGCCGACGCACCGGACCGCGTCCTCCCACCCGGCACCTACTTTCACGGCACTGTTGCCCTGCTAAGCGGTCTCGCATCCCGTCCCACGTGTGAGATCTCTACGCCTCCTTTTGATTTCCCTGGCTCTGATAGCCGGCTTCGCCGCTTTGGTCGTAGGCTTGGCCTTCGTGCCGACCGTGCAAACTTGGTTCGTGGAGCGCGTGCTCGCCCGATCCGCCGGGCTGCACGTGTCGGTGGGCTCCGTATCGGCCGGATTCTCCCGCGCGCAGTTGAAAGACATCCGTATTCAATTTAAAGGTGGCGCACTCACCATCCCCTCGCTCGTTGCCCACTTCCCTGTCACAGCCGCTTGGTGGGACGGGCGCGCCGCAATCAAAACCGTTGCGGCCAACGGCTGGACCTTCGACGTAAGCGGCCAATCGCCGTCTACCACGATGCCCAGCAGTGCCGTCGATCCGCTCGCTAACAATGAAGTCGCCGACACCCTCCAGCGCGCGTTTAGCGGACTCCTCGGCGGGTGGACTTTCCCGTTGGATATGTCTGTGGACGAAGCGGAATTTGCCGGCGACGTCCTGCTGCATCTGCGCCCTGGAGCCGAGCCCACCCGCCTGCACGTGACGATCAAGGGCGGCGGCTTGGCCTCCGGGCACACCGGCGAATTCACCCTCGAGGCTTCTGGCTCTGTGGCGACTCCCTCCAGAGCTCCCGTCAGGGTCGACCTCCGGGCCAAACTCTTCGTCGCAATGAACTCCCCGCGGACGATTCAGAGCGTCGTATTCGCGGGCGCCGTCACGACCGACGACGGATTGCGTTCGGACGATTGGGACCTCTCGGGTGAGGTCGCTGTTGATTCCGCCAAGGCGGAACGCTACCGAATCGAACTGCGGCGTGGTGACCGCCCACTCGCGTCTCTCGTCGCCCGGCTGCCGTTCGACCACCCACACTTCCAGGGCACGTGGACACTCGCGCTGACGGAGGGCGACCTCGCGCGACTCGATCCTGCTCGTCGAATGCCCGCGCTCACCGCGAACGGCGAAGGCAGCTTCGATGTCGACCTAGCTTTTACGCGCCTCCACTTCACGGGGTACCTGCGCAACGATTTCGATCAGCTGGGCCGACTGGCCCCCGGCCTCGATCGTCTCGGTACCGGCTCATTCGAGAGCGACTTTGATGTGACCTACTCCGACCGATCACTCCACTGCGATCATCTGGATACCGCCCTCGCCACCACTCGCCCCATCGCAACCGTCCGCGCCGTCCAACCGTTTGATTACGATTTTCGCACTGGCACAGTGAGACCGGCCACCCCCGCTTCGGACTGGCTTGTCGGCTCGCTCCAAGGCCTTCCCCTCGCGTGGCTCGCTGGCCTCGTGGATGGAACCGCCATCACGGGCGGCGATCTGAACGGAGCGTTTGCCGTGACGGCCGCAGCCGGCCGATTTACGCTGCGCGTCACGGCGCCTCTGCGCGCCACCGGCCTCACCGTGCTCCACCGCGGCCGGTCCCTCGTCGACGACCTCGACCTTTCTCTCGCACTGCTGGCCGAATATTCTTCCGACGGATGGCGACTTCAGGGAAGG
Organism: Opitutia bacterium; assembly: GCA_947467625.1. GTDB lineage: Bacteria > Verrucomicrobiota > Verrucomicrobiia > Opitutales > Opitutaceae > GAS368. Next base: position 21,104 of record CANIJN010000034.1, read on the forward strand.
CCCCTGATCCTCACGAGCAACGGTCGGCGTCTCGCCACAATCGAGGCGACGGTGCTGCCGCTGCGCGAGCCCCGCCTAAGCTACGCCGTCGCAGGAAAATGGGAGGCCGATCTCGACGCTCTCGCTGCGCGCACGGGATTCGGCGCCAGTTTTGGGCGCGCGACGTCGGGTGATTTTTCGATTCGGGCGGGTCAGACGACTGAAGTCCGCACCCATTGCACTGTGCTAAGCCACGCACCAGATCGTTCGGTGACGACCAACGCGCAGGCTTACTTCGACGCCAACGACGGGGTGACTTTCAAACTTCCGCTGACATTTACCTCCGGAAAAACCACGACGAACCTCTTCGTCGAGGGACAGTGGACCAAGGAAAAAAACGGACGCCGCATCGACGTCGAAGTAGGCGGCGTCGATGTCGATGTCGCTCACCTCACGCGGCTCGCCACGGCGCTCTCCGCGTGGAATGGCGTCCGGCGGCCGGCGCTCGCCGGTGTCGCTCCAGGCGGTGCCAACACAACCCCGTCCACGCGCGACGCCCGGCCGTTTTGGGGTGATTGGATCGGACGGGCGAAATTCGATTTCTACCGATTGCACTCCGCTACACAGGAATTCAACGCGGTGACCGGAACGGTGCGCCTCGAACCCGCAGCCCTCCGACTGGAAGGCGGCCGTGCCGTGCTTGCCCCTGCCCGCGTCGTGCCGAAGCGGGCCGCCTTCGGTCAAACGAAGGCCGACCCACCGCGCAATCGGCTCGCCGCCGATGGAGTCGTTTTATTCGACGCCGCCGCGGACGATCCGTACCACCTTGAGGCGACCGCCACCGCCGATGTGATCGAGGCGGCACGCCTGTTCACCACCGAACAGACTGAACACGACCCCGTGATCGAAGGTCGCTTCTCCCTCGCCGCCACCATCAGCAGTCAGGCTGTCAATCTGCAGGAGCTCGTCGAACGACGCCGCGAGGAGTTTCGTCTGGTCGGGAAAAACGGTATTGTCCGCCTGCTTAAAACTCGGGTGTCTCCCGATATTCCTGAGGACGCCACGCCGGTAAAGGATGCGTTCACGAAGGTGGGATCGATGGTCGGCGCCCTGTTTGGGATCAGAAAGGACGCCATCGATACGGGCATGGTAAAGTTGAGCAAAGAGACGAGTGCGGTGCTCGACCTCAACGAGCAGATCCAGGACATCCGCTACGATGATCTTTCGCTCACCGCGACCCGCGGCGCCGATCACGTGATCACGGTTTCGTCGTTCGTGCTCACTGCTCCGTTCGAACAGCTGACCGGCTCAGGCCAAATCGGCTACGTCCCCGACCTACCTCTCCGCGCTCGGCCGTTTACCCTCGACCTTACAATAGGCGCCAAGGCCCACATCGCCAGCCTCCTCACCACGGCCGGCCTGCTCTCTCCGGAAAAAAATGCGCTGGGTTATGCGTTGGTCGCCCAGCCCGTCCGGTTCTCCGGTACGCTGGAGAAGTTGGACAACTCGGCTTGGCACGACCTGCTGGTCAAGGCCGCGACATCATCCGTCGAACGCAAAAAATCGCGCTGAGGCGGCACCTACCCGCCAGCCCGCACCTGATCCCCTTGCAAATCCAGTGTTCAATTCGCTGCTCCCGATTGCTGGCGATATTCTAAATCCCGTTTCCGGCTGTTTCGAAATCGAAGCTCTACGGCACGGATCAAATTGTATGATCCCACCTTGCTGAGCCTGAGCGAAGCCTCAGATGAGTCGCCACCCCGTTAGCGATCTTCAAACCAGTATTTCCACCCAAACCGCCGCGGGACCGTCCGCGAGCCCATTAGACGAAGCGGCTGAACATCATCGCCCGCAGGTGATGCCAGTCGCCATGACGTTCGAACTTGCGCGCGGAGGTGAGGGCTGTGGCCCGCCGCCGACACGGCCCCGCCGACACTTGCCGACGGCTCAAGGGGGCCCGTCACCAGTCCCCTCATCGGGGAGCCGGCGGACGTGGGGGTAGTCCCGCTGGCTTCTTCGCTGCGGCCTCCAGTCTCGCGTCGGTGGCGTAGGGATTGCGCGGCATCAGCGTAGCGGGGATGGGGGGACGGCGGTCGGTCCCGCTATCGCCGGGCCCGTAATGCGCGGCGAGGTACGTGATGATCGTTTTCTGCACGGCGGGATCGAGCTTCCCGAGGCCCCCGTTGGTTTGCATCCATGCGAGCGTCGAGGTCCAGTTCGCCTCGGTGGCGCGCTGGCGCAGAAAGGTCTGCGGCGAGTGGCAGGCGATGCAGTGATTGCGCACGATTTCCCAATCCGCTCCCATTTTCATGCCGGTCGTCGGATCGAGCGGCACCTTTTCGTTCGCTGCAAAAGCGAGACGGGACAGAAAGGTAACGGTAATGAGGCAAAGGAAGCGCATAGTCAGACGGCTTGGATGGCGATGCGATGGCAGGAGTTGTTGAGGTAACCCTCCGGATTCCAACCGGGCAGGATCATAGGTTGGGCGCGGCCTTGGTCATCGACCGCCCGCGCCCAGATTTCGTAGTAACCCTTCTTGGGAAGAGCCACCGTGGTGCGCCACTGCTGCCAGGCGTAGCGATTCGCGGGCTTGTCGAGTTCCGCCTGGCGCCACGTGATGCCGAAGTCGAACGACACCTCCGCAGAAGCCACGGCACCTTCACCCACCCACGCATGTCCGCGCACGGTGAGTTGCTCTGCGCAAGGGTGACTGGAGCCGGATTTCGGAAAGGTCACGAGCGACTTCACCGGCATGGCTTCGATGACCACCATGTCTTCAGCCGGTACCTTGGAGCCGGGGGCCACGGGATGACGCGGCATCCGATAGGAGTGCCCGGTCATCTTTTCACCATCGTGCTCGCGGTCGCGGATCACGATTTTCTTCACCCACTTGCCGCAAGTGGACGCAGCCCAACCGCCGAACATGAGGCGGAGTGGATGGCCGTGTTGCCACGGCAGTGGTTCGCCGTTCATGGCAAAGACGAGCAACGACTCATCTTCCAGCGCCTTGGTGATCGGCACGCCCCGCGAGATAGCCGATTTTTTCGGATCGCCGGACAGATGCACATCCGCGCCGTAGTAGCCTACGTAAACGGCATTCTTTTTCACACCGCAGTGCCGCAAAACATCGGCGAGCCGCACGCCAGTCCATTGCGGACAACCCACGCCGCCGGTCGTCCACTGGTTCCCGGTGGCGGGCGGATTGAACTCGCTGCGTCCGTTGCCGGCGCACTCGAGCACCATTTGCAGGGTCTGCGGCTGGAATTTTTCCTTCAGCTCCTTGAGTGAAAATGTCGTCGGCTGCTCGCAGCTCTCACCAGCAATCTCCAGCGTCCATGTGTCGGGATCGAGCATCTCCGGCGTGGGTGCGAGACCATTGTTGCGGATAAAGAGATGTTTCGCCGACGTGATCGCATCGTCGAGTAAGTGTGCGGGCGTTTCGGCCACCAACGGTCGGTCGTTCATGACCATGAGGCCTTCTTTCCCCATGATTTGAAACGGCGCGGTGGATTGCGCGAGCGCGACCGGGATCAACCCCGAGGGCAGCTTGTCGCCGAAGACGATTTTCGCGCCCACGGCGGCGGACATGGAGACGAGCCCGAGCCTGCCCAGAAAGCCCCGCCGGCTGACGGAATCTGCGCGGCGGTCCCAGAGGAGTTCATCCGCTCGCCGGGCATTTGCGGAGTCGCGGTGGGGAAGGCCGGCCGGCCGATGGGATTTTTGGGGCTTGGAGTTCATAAATTGACTTTCGTTAGGGCCGCGCACCGGCGATCAGCAGTCGAGGGGTCGCAGTTCATCGTGGTGGGTGGGCTGTGATTTTCACAGGTTGATTTTTAGCGGAACAGCCGGCGCCCGGAGAAGGCCACCGCAAAGGTAATGAGGGAAATGGGCTTACCTCGAAAAAATGAAGACCAATTTAGTCGGCTTGGCTTTGGTTTAGCGTATTTGTTTGTGAATACCATGGGCATTACCCAACCGAGTGAGCTGTGGCGTCTCTTCCGGATGTAGAGGGTTTCGATGTAATCGAAGACGGCAAGCGCGGTCTGATGGCGGCTGACGGGAATGGCCTCAGCTAGTCCGGTCGCGGACTTCAGGGGGCGCCAGAACGATTCTAGCGCGGCGTTGTCGTGGCCATTACCAGCGCGGCTCATGCTGCGTCCGATGCTCGCGGCGCGGAGCGCATCGAGGTAGCCGCCGTCGACACAGTGGCCTCCGCGCGAGGTGGCCATGCTCGTGAAGGCGAAGTTCGCCGTCGAGGCGCTCCCCGTCGCTGCGGTCGGGGGCCCGAGCAATAGGCAAAAGGATAGCGTCGCCACCTTCGTGGTTGATGCGGGCGAGGAGTGGTCGCACGCCCGCCGCGGTTCCGGGTGTGCGGTGGCCTTCGCGTCGTTCCAAGTCGACGGCTCCCGGACCACGATCATTGAAATCTGCGGGGTGCGATTCCGGCCGACGCGCGGTTCGCGACCATGGGCAAGTTTCCTCTGTAACCCCGGAAGGACCGAACTCGGCGACGCGCCGCCGCGAGATCGCCTTGGCGCTTGCCTCGCGGGGGCCTCGCAACACGGTTTCAGTCGTGGTTAACAATCACGTTTTCCGCGCATGGCGGCTTTGGCTCGTGGCGCTGCTGGCCAGCCCGTTGATTCCATCTGCCCAAACGGCGTCTCCCTTTGTCAGCGGTGCGTGGTGCGGGAACGTGACTCCGACCAGTGCCTCGGTCGCCATCCGGCTGACGGCCCCCGGCCGCCGCGTACGCTTGCGGGTGAGCCCTCAGAGTGGGTTATCGCCTGCCGTGTTTTCACCGGTGCTATCGACGGGCTCCGAGTCAGGAAACACGGTGAAACTCGACGTCGCGGGGCTCCAGCCTTCGTCGGACTACGGCTATGAAATTGAGGTGGACGGAGTGGTGCGCACGGAGACGCTAGCGCGCGGAAAATTTCGCACGTTTCCGCAGGGCGCCGGTTCGTTTCGCTTGGCCTTCTCTTCTTGTGGCGACTCCCTTGACCCCGACCAAGGGGCTTATGAGGCCATCCTCGCCGAGCAACCGCTGCTCTTCGTGCACATGGGGGACTTTCATTACAAAGATAAGAACACGATCGTCGCCGAGGATTATCGCCGTAATTACGACGAGGCTCTCAATAGCCGCAATTCAGGTGCGCTCTACCGCGGTGTTCCGCTGGCCTACATGTGGGACGATCACGATTTCACGGGAGACGATAGCAACGGTACCGCCATCGGTGCCGCCACGGTGCGCGGCGTGTATCGCGAGACGGTGCCGCACTACCCGATCACCGTCGCGGGCGGCACGATCGCGCAAGCTTTCACGGTCGGCCGAGTGCGGGTGATCATGACGGATTTGCATAGCGCGGCCTCCCTGGCAGGTTCGGCCGAGTCGGCGAACAAGTCGCGCCTCGGAGCCACCCAGAAAGCGTGGTTCAAGCAAGAGTTGATTGCGGCGCGCGACGCCGCGTTCCCGCTGATTATTTGGGTCAACACATCGCCTTGGATCGGAGCGGCCCAATTGGGCGTTGATTCGTGGGCGGGGTTTTCGACCGAACGCGCCGAGCTCGCAAATTTCCTCCGAGATAACCGGATCAAGAATCTGTTGATACTCTCCGGCGACATGCATGCGCTCGCGTATGACGACGGCAGGAATTCCGACTACGCCGTCGGGGGCGGCGCGCCGCTCGTGGTCCTCCATGCCGCCCCGCTCACGCGCCTAGGCGGGCCCAAAGGCGGACCCTATGCGGCGGGTCCGCTCATCGGGATTCAGCAATACGGGTTGCTCGATGTGACGGACACCGGTGGTCCGGCGGTGCACGTGCGCTACAGCGGCAAGCGGGTCGGCGAAGGGACCAAGCTGTCGTTTCAAGGTGTCGCCTCCACGGCCGGCATCGTCGCGGACAGCATCGGCACCGGGGGACTTTCCGCGGCCACCAGCGGGGCCGACCGCGCTTTCGTGAATGTCTCGACCCGCGGCCGAGTCGCGACCGCAGGTGACGTCCTCATCGTGGGATTTGTCGTCGGTGGCACCGAGCCCCGCACGATCTTGGCGCGGGCGGTCGGGCCTTCGCTGGCCGTGTTTGGCATCACGGATGCGTTGTCCAGACCCACGCTCACGCTCCATCGCGGCAACGTCGTCATCGCCAGCAACGATGACTGGACGCTCACCGACGCGGCGCGGTTGTTTACGGCCTTCGAACGGGTCGGGGCTTTTCGCCTGCTCGGTGGTGCCCATCCGGATGCAGCCCTCCTCACGACGCTGGCTCCCGGTGCCTACACGCTGCAAGTCACCGGGGGCGGTGGCGCGGTGGGCACCGTCCTCCTCGAAGCCTACGACGTACCTTAGGCTCGGCCGACGCCTCTCGCCAGAAACGTCCGAAATCAATGATCTCTAATGGGGTGAATTTCTCCCTGAAAATGGCCGGATTTTTCCGCTCTAATGTGACCGGGTAATTCTCGCCGCCCCTTCCGCGCCGAGCGCGCCGAATCTGCCTTTTTTGGCTCGGCCAGCTTGCTGCTTGTCACCAGCTTCCGCCCCATGACTTGGCAAATAGCACTCGTTTTTATTCTGCTGCTCGCGGCCTTGATCATGTTTGTGCGGGAAAAGATATCCCCCGACCTCATCGCACTCGGGGTGCTCGTCATCATCGCCGCCTTGGGCCTAGTGCCCACCCGCGACGTGCTTGCGGTCTTTAGCAATCCCGCCCCCATCACCGTCGCAGCAATGTTCGTGCTCAGCGCCGCCCTTGTGCGCTGCGGTGCCCTCGACGACCTCTCCGTTGGACTCGAACACGCCGCGCGTTTTTCCTACCGGTCAGTGATTTTTCTGCTGGTCGTGCTGGTAGCCTTCGTCTCGGCCTGGATCAACAACACCCCGGTCGTCGTCGTGTTTGTCCCCGTCGTGATCACGCTCGCCCGTCGCATGTCGCTGCCGGCTTCCAAGTTTCTGATCCCGCTTTCCTATGCCGCGGTGCTCGGCGGCACCTGCACCCTCATCGGCACCAGTACTAACCTCGTCGTCAACGGCATCCTCGCCCAGCGCGGCATCCCGGAAATGGGTATGTTCGAACTCACGTGGATCGGCGTGCCCGCCACGCTCGTCGGCGCGGTTTACCTCGCGCTAGCTGGTGGCCGCCTGTTGCCCGCGCGCGAGAACCTCACCTCGATCCTCTCGGACGAAGAGCGCCGCGAGTACTTCACCGAGGCCTTCGTGCCGCCAGACTCCCGGCTCATCGGCAAGAGCCTGCGTGCAGCCGGCCTTGTTCGCAGTCGCGGTTTCCGCGTCATCGAAGTCGTCCGCGACGGCGTCAGCCTGCACATCGAACCCACGCTCACCCCGCTTGCGGCCGGCGACCGTCTGATCCTCGCCTGCCGGCCCTCCGACATCGCGCGCGTTCGGGCGATGCCCGGATTCGACTTCACTGCGGAAGCCGGATTGGAGCAAATCTCCTCCCACGAGGGCGTCATCTTCGAGGGCGCCATCGCTCCGCACGCCGACATTATCGGCCAAAGCATCGGTGAACTGCGCTTCCGCCAGCGCTTCCGCGTGATCGTCCTCGCTCTCCACCGCAGCGGCGAAAGCGTGCGCGACAAACTCGAGACCCTGCCGCTGCGCGCCGGCGACATTCTCCTCATGATGGGCACCGAGCCGGCAGCCGACGCCTTGCGCCGGGGCCGGGACCTCATCCTCTTTAACTGTCCGCCGCTCCCCTCGCGGTCGCTGCATCGCCGGTTGCCGATCGTGCTCGCCACGATTGTCGCCGTGGTGCTCGGCGAGACGTTCGACTGGCTCCCGATTGAGATCGGGGCGATCGGCGGTGCGGTGCTGGTTTGTCTCACCGGCTGCCTCAAACCCAAAGAGGCCTACGAATCGATCGAGTGGCCACTGCTGTTCGTGATCTTCGGGATGCTCGCTCTTGGCGCCGCGATGCAAGCCACCGGTGCCGCTGCGTGGTTGGCCCATCATCTCGTCGCTGGCATCGATCATTTCGTCACCGGTCCGCACAAGGCCCTCGTACTCCTCGCGGGCCTTTACCTCGGCACCGTGGTTCTCACCGAGATCCTCTCGAACAACGCCGTCGCCGCGCTCATGGTGCCAATCGCCCTCTCGATCGCCGTCGCCGCCGAACTGGACGCGCGGCCGTTTATCATCGCAGTGACGTTTGCCGCCAGTGCGGCTTTCGCCACGCCCATCGGCTATCAGACCAATACTTACGTCTACGGCATCGGCGGCTACCGCTTCGCCGACTTCGTTAAAATCGGCGTACCCTTGAACGCCCTCTGCTTCGTCGTAGCGATGGTGGTGATACCGCTAGTCTGGCCGTTCCGCTGAGCCGCGCTCGTCCTGAGCGCCGCGGGCATTGACACGCGGCGAGCGGTCGCGGCACGCTCATGGCTCATTTTTCGCAGCCGTCACGTCACGCCCGCCGCACACATGCCACAAATCATCGCTGTCCTCGACTTTGGCTCTCAACTCACGCAGGTCATCGCGCGCCGCATCCGCGAGTGCCAAGTCTACTCGAAGATCTATCACTACTCGACCCCGGCGGCGAAGCTCCGCGAGGACGGCGTGGTCGGCATCATCCTCTCGGGCGGTCCGCAGAGCGTTTACGCGAAAACGGCGCCCCATCCGGACAAGGAGATTTTCAACCTCGGCGTCCCCATGCTCGGCATCTGCTACGGCGTGCAACTCATGGGACACCACCTCGGCGGCCACGTGGCGCACAGCAAGGCGCGCGAATACGGGCACGGTCAGCTCACCATCAAGAAGGCCGGTAAACTCTTCGCCGGGCTCCCGAAGAAGCTGCGCATCTGGAATTCCCACGGCGACAAACTGGAAAAACTTCCGCCTGGCTTCGTCGCAACTGCGGTTTCCGAAAATTCGCCGTATGCGGGTATCGAGGACAAGCGGCGCGGGTTCTACGGCATCCAGTTCCACCCGGAAGTGTTTCACACCGAGCGCGGCGGCGAAATGATCCGCAACTTCCTCGTCGGCATCTGCGGCGCGAAACAGGATTGGACCACCCAGGATTTTATCGCGCAGTCCGTCGCCACGATCCGCGATCAGGTCGGCAAGGGCCGCGTGCTCCTCGGTCTCTCCGGCGGCGTCGATTCTTCGGTGGCCGCTGCGCTGTTGCACAAGGCCATCGGCAAGCAGCTCACGTGTGTCTTCGTGGACAATGGTCTCCTCCGCAAGGGCGAGCGCGCGGCGGTCGAAAAACTCTACGGTGATCATTTCAATATCGACCTCCGCGTGGCTGACGCGTCGAAGCTTTTCCTCAAGCGCCTCAAGGGTGTCTCGGAGCCCGAGCAGAAGCGGAAAATCATTGGCCGCACCTTCGTCGAAGTGTTCGAGAAGTCGCTGAAGTCGATCAAGGGCAGCGCGGAGTTTCTCGCGCAGGGCACGCTCTATCCGGACGTGATCGAGAGTGTTTCGATCCAGGGCAACCCCGCTTCGCTCATCAAGACTCACCACAATGTCGGCGGCTTGCCCGAGCGCATGAAGCTCAAACTCGTCGAACCGCTGCGCCAGCTCTTCAAGGATGAGGTCCGCCGCGTCGGCGAAGCGCTCGGCCTACCGAAGGAAGTCGTGTGGCGCCAACCGTTCCCAGGTCCGGGTCTCGGCGTGCGCGTGATGGGAGACATCACGGCCGACAAACTCGAAATCCTGCGCAACGCCGACTTCGTGCTCCAAGAGGAAATGATGGCGTCGGGTTATTATTGGAAAGTATGGCAGTCGTTCTGCGTGTTCCTCCCGGTCAAGACGGTCGGCGTCTTCGGCGACGAACGCACCTATGACTATGTGATCGCGCTGCGGATCGTGGAGAGCACGGATGCCATGACGGCCGATTGGGCCAAGCTCCCGCACGACGTGCTCCAGAAAATCTCGAGTCGCATCACCAATGAAGTCCGCGGCGTCGGCCGCGTCGTCTACGATGTGAGTTCCAAACCGCCCGCGACCATCGAGTGGGAGTAATCTCCGCCGATCGCCGGACTTCCCTCGCGGCCCTCCTTTCACCAAGGTCCGCTGCATGATTCCCCGGACTGCGAGTCCTCTGCGCTTCCTTGCTAGGGCTGTGGCCGCGGTCGTTCTGACCATCGTCGCCCGTGCGGCCGAGCTGCCGATCATCACCAAGGCGAGGGCGCGACTGGGCTCCGAAGCGGCGATCGGCGACGTGAAATCGATCCACTACGTCGGTACCTTGGTCACCACCGATCCCGCTGATCCGAGCAAGCAGCAGCGGGCGACGATCGACATTGTTTTTCAGAAGCATGACCAGCAGCGGATCACGACGACGTATGATCAACTGATCGAGACAACGTCGCTTGATGGCTACGACGCCTGGCAGCGAAAGCAGGACCCGACCGACCCGACCACCTGGCAGCAGGCACTCCAAGGAGCGGAGCAGATCAAGCGTCTTCGGGCCAACACCTGGGAGACCCTCGCGTTTTTTCGAGGCCTAGAGACCCAGGGCGGGCGCATCGAAGACCAGGGGCCCGTCACGATCGACGGCGTGGCTTGCCAGAAAGTCGCCTTCGTCCACGCGGAGAACATCATCTTCTATCGCTACTTCGATCTGGCGACCGGCCGACTGAGGTTAACCGAGACCGAGGCGGGTGGCACCTTGCGCGAGCAGGGCGAGATGATCGCCGCCGGCCTCCGGTTTCCCAAGAGCTTGGTGACGACGGCGAAAAATCCTGCTGGTAAGGTCCAGACCGTCACGGTCACTGTCGAAAAAATCACCGTCAACGAGGTCTTCCCAGTCTCGTTTTTCGCGGTGCCAATCCTCTCTCCCCAGAAGTGATCGCCGTCGTGGCCGCCCTTGGGTTTGGTGAACAAGCGGCAACAAGCCGCAACGGACTCGACGCCGGGGTAATCATGCGGCTAGGATTTCTTTTCATGCGCACGCTCCATCACGCTTCGAAGACTTTTGCCGACGAACTCGCCGCCTTCTGCCGCGGCTCGATCGTGCCGAAGGAAATTTCGGATTCCGTCGCCGCGATCCTTGCCGATGTGCGCGCGCGCGGAGACGAAGCGGTGGGCTATTATGCGGCCAAGTTTGATAGTGCTAAGATTCGGGCCCGCGATTTCCCTGTTAAGTCGTCCGACTTGGCCGCCGCCGCCGACCGCCTCCCGCTGGCCGAGCGTCGCGCGATTTTGGCCGCGCGAGACAGCATCCTTGATTTCAACCGCCGGAGCCTTCCGAAGAATTGGACGGAGAAAAATAAACACGGAGCGGTCGTGGGCGAGAAGTTCGACCCCATCCGGCGCGTCGGCCTTTACGTGCCCGGCGGTGAGGTGCCGTTGGTGTCGACTGTGTTGATGACGGTGACCCTTGCGAAAATCGCCGGCTGTCCGGAGATCGCGGTCTTCACACCGAGCAATGCCGACGGCAAGCTCGCCACGGGTCTGCTCGCGGCGCTGCACCTCTCCGGCATCACGGAAGTGTATTGTTTCGGTGGCGTGCAGGCGATCGGCGCAATGGC
>CANIJN010000035.1 GCA_947467625.1 Opitutia bacterium
CCTCCCCCTCTCTCCCTCTCTCCCTCTCCCCGTCTCCCCCGTCTCTCCCTCTTCCGCAAACCCGATCGACGCCTTCCTCGCCGCAAAACTCCCCGCCGGCCTCACCCCCGCGCCCGCCGCCGACGCGCGCACCTTCATCCGCCGCGCCACGTTCGATCTCACTGGCCTCCCGCCGACACCCGAGGAGGTCGCCGCCTTCGCGCCCGCCTACCTCGCCAATCCCCAATCGGCCATCAGTAATCTCCTCACCCGACTCCTCGCCAGCCCGCACTACGGCGAGCGCATGGCGCAGCACTGGCTCGACGTCGTGCGCTACGCGGACAGCAGCGGTTTCGCCAACGACTTCGAGCGCGGCAACGCTTGGCGCTACCGCGACTACGTCGTGCGCTCATTTAATAACGACAAACCTTACGATTACTTTGTCCGCGAGCAGATCGCCGGTGATGAGCTCGAGCCGAAAAACCCCGAGGCGATCGTTGCCACCGGTTTTCTCCGCATGGGCCCGTGGGAACTTACCGGCATGGAAGTCGCCAAGGTCGCGCGCCAGCGCTTTCTCGACGACGTCACCAACAGCGTCGGCGAAACTTTCCTCGCCCAGTCGCTCCAGTGCGCCCGCTGCCACGATCACAAGTTCGATCCCGTGCCGACGCGCGACTACTACGCGATCCAGGCGACGTTCGCCACGACCCAACTCGCCGAGCGGCCGGCCGCGTTTTTACCCGACGAAAACACCGCCGGTTTCGAGGAGAAGACCTACCTCGAACCGCGCCGCGACGACTACTTTGCGACGCTCCGTCGCCTCGACGCCCAGATGCTCCTCGCAGCCGAGAAATGGTTCGAAGAGAAGACACTCGACCCCGCGAAATGGAACGTCGCCGTCGCACAAGCGCGCACCCAAGAGCGCAGCGGCAAGCGGAAGGAGTTCGAGAGCGCCTTCAACCTCGCGCGAAATGCGCTGACGCGGCAGAAGGTGCCCGAGGATAAATTTCCGCCCAAGCTCCTCGGCTTCAGCCCCGAAGACTACGGCAACGAACGCGTCGCCCGCAAAGGCCTCGAACGCCTCAAATGGGAACTCGACCGCTACGAGCCCTTCGCCCTCGCCGTCTACAACGGCCGCACCCCCGAGCTGAAGAGCGTCTTCAATCCCCTGCGCATGCCCGCCGCGCGCCTGACCGAAGGCGAGCTCGAGCAGACGTGCATCTTGACCTACGGCGATCCCTTCGCCCTCGGCGAAAAAGTATCGCCCGGCGTGCTCAGCGCGATTGGCGTCGCGCCAAAAACTCCCGTGCCCAACACCATCGAAGGCCGCCGCACCGCGTTTGCCGAGTGGGTGGCCACCGCCGATAATCCCCTCACCACCCGCGCCATCGTGAATCGCGCCTGGCTCTGGCATTTCGGCCAACCCCTCGCCGGCAACCCGAATAATTTTGGCAGCACCGGAAAAAAACCCACGCACCCCGAGCTCCTCGACTGGCTCGCCGCCACCTTCGTCGAGCAGGGCTGGTCGTTCAAAAAACTCCACCACGTCATCATGACGAGCGAAGCCTATCGGCGCAGCTCCGCGCACCCGGACCGCACACTCCTCGCTGAAAAAGATCCCGCCGGCACGAGCTACGCCGCCTTTGCCCCGCGCCGTCTCACCGCCGAGGAACTGCGCGACGCCATGCTCTCCGCCACTGGAGAACTCAACCCGACGCTCGGCGGCATTCCGAACCGCCCCGAGATGAACCTCGAAGCCGCGCTGCAACCGCGCCAGGTCATGGGCACCTTCGCCTCCGCGTGGATTCCCAATCCGCTCCCCGCGCAGCGCCACCGGCGCAGTCTCTACGCGCTGAAGATTCGCGGCCTCCCCGATCCCGCCATGGAAGTGTTCAACCAGCCCGCGCCCGATTTCTCCTGCGAACGCCGCGACGCCTCCACCGTCACGCCGCAAGTCTTCAACCTCTTCAACGGCGCGTCGAGCCACACCCGCGCCCTCGCGCTCGCGGCCCGCGCCGTGAAGGAAACTTCCACCGACGCCGATGGGATCACCCGTTGCTTTGCCCTCGCGTATTCCCGCCCGCCGAGTGCTGCCGAACTCGCCGCGTGCCACGCGCACTGGAAAGCCATCACCGCCCTCATCGCCAACGACACGCCAACCACGCCCGCGCCGCCCCTCGAAGTCCGCCGCGAAGCGGTCGAGGAAAATACCGGCGAGAAATTCTCCTTCACCGAGACACTTCACGCCAACGCCGACTTCGTCCCCGACCTCCGCCCCGCCGACGTCCCACTCCGCACCCGCGCCCTCGCCGACGTCTGCCTCGCCCTCTTCAACGCCAACGAATTCTCGTATGTCGACTAATCCCTATTTCCCCTGCGCCGGCGCCCGCGCACTCCACGCGCCGACTCGGCGCGACTTCCTTTACGGCCTCGGCGCCAGCCTCGGCAGCGTGGCCTTTTCCGCGCTACTTTCTTCCCACGCCCGCGCGTCCGAGAAAGCCAATCCGCTCGCGCCGCGCCCCGGCCACCTCCCCGCCAAGGCCAAGAACTGCATTTTTCTCATGATGGAGGGCGGGCCCTCGCACCTCGACACGTTCGACCCGAAGCCGACGCTCGCCAAACTCCATCTCCAAGAGTTCACCCGCGAGGGGAAACAAAAATCCGCAATGGAGAGCGGCAAGCGCTACTACGTCCGCAGTCCGTTCGAATTTATCAAGGCCGGCCAGAGCGGCGCCGACATGGCCACCAACTGGTCCCACCTCGCCCGCGTCGCCGACGACCTCTGCTTCTACCGCGGCTGCCAAGTCGACAGCGTCAACCACCCGACCGCGATGTATCAGATGAACTGTGGCAACCGCTTCGGTGGCGATCCCGGCCTCGGCGCTTGGATCAACTACGGCCTCGGCTCGCTCAACCAAGACCTCCCCGGGTTCATCGTCCTGCCCGAAGTTTCCTACCCGCAGGGCGGCTCCGCCAATTGGAGCAACGGCTACCTGCCCGCGAGTTTCCAGGGCACACCCCTCCGCGCCAAAGGCTCACCCATCCTCGATCTCTCACCACCCGCCGGCGTCACCCCCGAGCGCCAGCGCAAAAACCTCGATCTCATCGCGCAACTCAACGCCACCCACGCCGCGCAACATCCCGGCGTCGACGAACTCGCTGCACGCATGGACAACTACGAACTCGCCTTCCGCATGCAAATGCAGGTCCCCGAGACCCTCGACCTCTCGAAGGAAACCCAAGCCACCAAGGATCTCTACGGCATCGGCAGCGACGCCACCGACAGCTTCGGACGCAAATGTCTCCTCGCTCGCAAGCTGGTGGAAAAAGGCGTGCGCTTCGTGCAGCTCTACAACGGCTCGTGGGACAGCCATGACTACATCGAGCGCGCCCACGGTAATCTCGTCCGCGGCGTCGACCAGCCCATCGCCGCCCTCATCACCGATCTCAAACAGCGCGGCCTCCTCGACAGCACGCTCATCGTCTGGTGCGGCGAGTTTGGCCGCACCCCCGACAACGGCGTCCGCGGCGGCACCGCCTATGGCCGCGACCATAATCCCCACGCCATGACGATGTGGCTCGCCGGCGGCGGCGTGAAAGCCGGCCACACCATCGGTGCCACCGACGAGACCGGCATGACCGCCGTGGACAAAGTCCACCACGTGCGCGACGTGCACTGCACCCTCCTCCGCCTCCTCGGCCTCGACGACAACAAGCTCACCTACTATCACGCCGGCCGTTTCAAGCAGCTCAGCCAGTTCGGCGGCCAAGTCATCAAAGACCTCATCGCATGAAACGCTTTCTCTCCTTCGCCGGCATCCTCGGCACGCTGTTCGTAAATCTGTCGTCGATCGCGGCGGAATCCGCGCCACCTGCAGGCCAGCGTGTCTTCGTCTGCGCCCATAGCTTCATGATCTATACTGCAAAGCTCCTGCCACCCATGGCCGAGGCGGCGGGCATCGCGCACTTCAATGCCGGCCAGCAAATGATCGGCGGCTCCCGCGTGATCCAACACTGGGACCTGCCGGACGAAAAGAATCGCGCCAAGGCCGCCCTGCGCGAAAGCAAGGTCGACGTCCTCACGCTCTCGCCCAACGCGCTCATGCCCGACCCGGGGATCGATCACTTCACGAAACTCGGCCTCGAAAAAAACCCAGCCCTCCGCGTGCTCGTCCAAGCCTCATGGCCCACCCGCGAGGGCACTTCGGGCCAGTCCTTCACTAACGAAACCCGCAATGCCGCCACGAGCGCCTCGCTCCGCGCTCAGCGTGACGCGCATCATTCCGCCTGGCTCGTCACTCTCGAGGCCCAGGTGCGGACGCTCAACACCACCGTTGGCCGCACCGCCGTTTTCCTCGTGCCGGTGAGTGACGCCGTTTATGCGCTGCGTGAAAAAATCGCCGAGGGCCAGGCGCCCGGTCTCACGAAACAAACCGATCTGTTCCGCGACGACCTCGGCCATCCCCATCCGCCGCTCGCCGTGCTCGTGACGTATTGCCATTTCGCCGCGATCTACGGCCGCAGTCCCGTCGGCCTGCCGGTGCCTGCGTCGCTAAAAGATTTACCCCAAGCCGACTCCCTGAACCTCCTCCTGCAGCAACTCGCTTGGGACGCCGTGACCGCCCATCCGTTGAGCGGCGTGCGCCCCACCCCGACGAAATCATGAAGCCACGCTCTTTTTTCCTCGGCCTCGCCCTCGCCGCTTTCGCCTGCACCATCACCGCGGCTGCCGCCGAGCCCGCCCGCCGCCCGAACGTCATCTTCATCGTCGCCGACGACCTCGGCTACGGCGAACTCGGTTGCTACGGGGGCAAAGGCATCCCCACGCCCCACATCGACGCGCTCGCCGCCGCCGGCGTGCGCTTTACCAACGGCTACGTCACCGCGCCATTTTGCGCGGCGTCCCGCGCCGCGCTGCTCACCGGTCGCTACCAAACACGTTTCGGTTTCGAATTTAACCCTATCGGCGCGAAGAACGCCGCGCCCGGCATCGGGTTGCCGCTCGACGAGAAGACCGTCGCCGACCACCTGCGTGCCTCCGGCTACGCCACCGCCCTCGTCGGCAAGTGGCACCTCGGCGGCACCGCCGAATTTCACCCGCAGCGCCGCGGCTTCGACGAATTTTTCGGCTTTCTCCACGAGGGTCACACGTACGTCCCGCACCCTTGGGCGGGCGTCACCACGTGGCTCCGACGCCGCGCCCTCCCCGACGGGGGCACCGGCCGCTGGACTTCGCCCGACGGCCGCCTCATCTGGACGACCCATATGGGCGGCAACGAACCCGACTACGATGCCGACAATCCGCTCCTTCGTTCCAGTCAGCCGGTCGATGAACGCGCCCACCTCACCGACGCGTTCACTCGTGAGGCCAACGATTTCATCACGCGCCACCGCACGCAGCCGTTCTTCCTCTACCTCGCCTACAACGCCGTCCACAGCCCCCTGCAGGCCGCCGATGCCTATCTCGCAAAGTTCGCGCACATTCCCGATCTCCACCGCCGTATCTTTGCCGCGATGCTCGCGCACCTCGACGATAGTGTCGGCAGCGTGGTCGCCCATCTCCGCGCTCAAGGTATCGCCGAAAACACGCTCATCGTTTTTCTGAGCGACAACGGTGGCCCGACCAAAGAACTCACCTCCAGCAACGCCCCCTTGCGCGGCGGGAAAGGGGAACTTTTCGAAGGCGGTATCCGGGTGCCCTTCATCGTTTCGTGGCCCGGTCGCATCGCTCCCCGCGCGCTCGACACTCCCGTGATCTCCCTCGATGCGACGGCCACCGCCCTCGGGCTGGCCGGCATTTCCTCCACACCCAGTCCTCTCGACGGCGTAAACCTGTGGCCGCTCCTCTCCGGAAAATCAGCCGCCGTGCCCCACGCCACGCTCTACTGGCGCGTCGGCGAGCGGCACGCCATCCGCCACGGCGATTGGAAACTCCTCCGTCAACGTGGCGCATGGCAGCTTTACCATCTCAACGCAGACGTCGGCGAACAAACCGACCGCGCCTCCGCCGAACCGGCCCGCACGCAGGAGCTCGCAGGACTCTGGGAAGCGTGGAACCTCGAACAAACCGCACCGCGCTGGAAGTAACCCACCTTTACAACCTTCACCACGGCCGCGCTCACGTCGCCCGCGTCACCGCGACCACCTTCCCGGTCTCGCCTAGCTGCGCCAAAACAGATTGGCCAACCCGCCGGCCGACAGCCCGTCCCGCAGACGTAGCGCGCTCCGCCTCCGAATTTGTCGGCCCGCGCGCCGAGCGGGCAACCCTGGCCACCGGCCGGGCCTACAATTCCACCGACAAAAAAGGCCGGTTTCGCGACCGGCCTCGGTTCGGACCCTCAGCGCTCAACCGCGCCGTTGCGGCGCCTCACGGAAGGGCGCGAATGAACAAATCCTTGTAGTAGGTCGTGCTCTTCGGGTCGTGGCCCTGGAGCGCGATGGTGCCGGCGCTGAGTTTGCGACCATTCATGTTCTTCAGCGACTTCGCCGGATCCCAATCGGCGGGCTCATTGTAGTCCACCGTCGTCTTGCCGTCGATTTGGATGACGATGTGTTTGCCGTCGACCTTGATATAATAATCGAACCACACGTCGTCGGTGCTCGGAGCGTTGTTCAACACGTCTTTCACAGCGTAGAGCCCACCGGTCTTCTTGATGTCGGTGTGCGTCGAGTTCACTTGGCACTCGTAGCCTTTGGATGGCCAACCCTTGGCCTCGAAGGCGGTGTGGATGTAGATACCGGAGTTCCCTCCCTTGGTGGTCTTCACCTTGGCCTTGAACTCGAAATTTTTGAACGACGCATCGCCGTTTGCGCCGTAGAAAATATGCGAACGGCCACCGCTGACTTTGAGTTCGCCATTCACCACCGAAAAAGCGCCGGGCACTTCATCGTTCGTCTTCCAGCCGGAGAGGTCTTTGCCGTTGAACATCGAAGTCCAAGCAGCGGCTTTGTCGGCCGCGCGCACGACCAAGAGGCCGAGTAGCGAGGTAAGGAGTAGGCAAGCAATGCGGGTTTTCATCGCGGGAAATCCTTGGCCCGTTGCTCGGCCCGTGTCGAGTGCGCCTTCACCTTCGTTCTCGTCGTAGGAGGAACGCTCAGCTCTCAACTGATGGATCTCCCTACGTCAGACACGCTGCGATCAACCGCCCGTGCACGTCGGTCGCCGCGATCGGCGCATCGCCGGGCATCGCTCCCGTGCCGATCAACACCGGCCATTCGCGGGAATCCGCCGGACAGGTGCCGTGCGAGCCCTTCACGAGCGACGGATCAAGGGCGATCATGTCCATGAGCATCCGGAATCCGAGGGCCTTGCGCAGAAGTTTGCCCGCGATCTTCAGCTTCGGCAACGGGATGGCCGGATCGACGAACAGCTCCACCGGGTCGTAGCCGTATTTGCGGTGAATATCGACACAGCGCGCGAAATCCGGCGCCTTCGCGTCGTCGTCCCAATAGTAGTACGTGAACCAAGCGTCTTCCGCCGAAAACGCCACGAGATCGCCGGACCGCGCGTGATCGAGCCCCTCGGCGCGCTGTCCGTCCGCATCGAGCACCCGCGCCACACCGTCGACGCCCTCGACCGCCGCGCGCACCGCGTCGATCAACGAGCGGTCGTTCACGTAGATGTGCGCGATCTGGTGATCCGCGATAGCGAAGACCTTGCTCGCGCCGCAATCGAGCAACTCCCAACCCAGCTCCTCTTTGATCGTGATCCAGCCCCGTGCGCGAAACATCCGGTTCAACGCGATCGACCGCTTTACCGCGGTGATACCATATTCCGAGAGCACCACGGAGCGAACGCCACGTTTCGCATAAAAATCGATCAGCCCGCCCGCCACGCGGTCAATCTCACGATAGTCGGCCGCCATCCGCGGATCATCCGGCCCGAGCCGCTGAAGGTTATAGTCGAGGTGCGGCAGGTACACGAGCGACAGGTCGGGCTGGCTTTTCTCCTCCACCCATTGGGCCGAGCGTGCGATCCACTCCGACGACGCAATGCCCGCCAGCGGACCCCAAAACGCCGGAAACGGAAACGGTCCGAGGTCTTTTTTGATCTCATCGCGCAGCCCCATCGGGTGCGTGTAAACGTCGAAGACCTTGCGGCCATCGGCGGGATACATCGGCCGCGGGGTGATCGACCAGTCGGCGCTCGCGTACATGTTATACCACCAAAAGAGTTTCGCGCACGTGAACCCCGGCCGTCGCGCGCGCAACGTTTCCCACAGCTTCGGCCCTTGGACGACGTGGTTTGACTGCTTCCAAAACTGGTGCTCCGCGAGCGTGCGGTCATACCAACCGTTGGCCACGCAGCCGTGCCCCGCGGGCGGGCTCCCCGTAAGATAAGTGCTCTGCGCCGTGCACGTCACCGCCGGCAACACCGGCTTCACGCGAATGAGCCCGCCCGTACGCGCCAACGCCGCTAGCCGCGGCGTATCCGGTCCGAGCACACGGGGCGTGAGCCCGACTACGTTGAGGATCGCAGTGCGACTCATCCGTCGGTCCCCCTAAAATTTAAGCGCAGATGAATCCGGAGAGACGCGGATAATGGCCTCGCCGGGAAATCCACTCCGAATCCGTGTTCATCCGTGTTCATCCGTGGATTAAAAAATCCGTCCTTCACCCATAGCGTTCCCGCAGCTCATCGAACGCCGCCTTCACCACGGCACCGTCGATTTCGTGAATCTCCAGTCGCACGCCCGGCGCACGAATCATCGGGATACAGAGGCGCCCGCCGAGGTGTTCCCGAAACTCCTCAAGTCCATCGAGCATATCCTGCCGGCCCGTCGCGCTACGAATCTCCGTCACCGGCGCAAACAGTTCGAAACCGAGCCCCTGAATCACGCCGAGAATCCGCTCCGCCATCGCCTCGGGGAGCAGCCCAATCCGCCGCGCATAGATAATATCCACGCCGATGCCGACCGCCACCGCCTCACCGTGGCTCACCCGAAACTCCGAGAGCTGCTCCAGCTTATGCGCCGCCCAGTGTCCAAAATCCAGCGGACGCGCCGACCCGCGCTCGAACGGGTCGCCCGCCGTCGCGATGTGCTCCATGTGCTGACGCGCGCTCTCGCGAATCACGGCCTCAAAGGCCTCCGGTTCAAACGTCGCCAGCGCCGGCACGCGCGCCGCGATAAATTCGAAAAACGCCGCATCGCGGATGAGCGCGACTTTCAACGCTTCGATGAGCCCGACGCGTCGCTCGCGCACGGGCAATCCGTGCAACAGGGAAAGATCGTTGATGATCGCGTGCGGCACGCTAAACGCGCCGAGCCAGTTTTTCTTACCGAAGAAATTCACCCCATTCTTCACCCCCACCCCGCCGTCGCCCTGGCTCAGACTCGTCGTCGGCAACCGCACGAGCGGAATGCCGCGGTGCGCCGTCGCCGCCGCAAAGCCCACGAGGTCGAGCACCGCACCGCCGCCGACCGCGACGACATACGAATGCCGACACAGTCCCGCCGCCTCGATGGCCTTCCAGACGACTTCCAACTGAGAGAAATCATTCTTGATCCTCTCACCGCCCGGCAACGCCAAGGGCGGTGCCGCGAGCTGCAGCGCTTCACCGCGCGCCGCAAACCAGCGCGTGATTTTTTCCGCAAAGCCCGGAAACGCCGTCGCCAACCCCGCATCCCACACCACGAGCGCCCGCACCTTTTCGCCCGGCTCCCGCGGCGTCAGCGTCTGCGCGAGCGTGAGATTGTGCGGCGCAAAGACATCGCGGGTAAAAATCAGCCGGTGCTCATGCTGCAGCGTGATGGGAAACGAAAGATTGGGCGAAGGGTCGGCCATGGCAGGTCTGAGAGTTAGCCCGCAAGCGCCGTGCGACGGCAAGGCTGCTTTCAGCTCATCCCACCCGAACGCGGCCGCGCGCGTGCCAACGCTCATCCCACGTTGCGTTTAAGCGGAGCTTCACCCGCTTGGGGGCAGCAGCCAGCTACGCGAACAACTCCCGCACCGCTTTTCCTTTGCCGTCGCTCGTCACGTAGAACGGCCGCTTTTCCACGTCATAGCCGTGGTTGGGCGGAATGCCCATCGCGCGATAGATCGTCGCGTGCAGGTCGGAGATCGTCACCGGATCCTTAATCGTTCGACACGGCCGCTCGTCAGCCGTCACCCCATGGACGTGCCCGCGTTTCATCCCGCCGCCAAACAGCAGCACGCTGCCCGCCGCCGTAAAATGCCGGTGCATACCGTAGAATTTTTCGTCGTTGATCACCGTTGGCACCACGACCTGATCCTTCACCGCTTTCTCCGGTTTCCCTTCCAACATCATGTCGCGGCTGAACTCGCTCGCGACGACGACGAGTGTGCGGTCGAGCAACCCGCGCTCGTCGAGGTCGCGCACCAGCTGCGCGATGGGCGCGTCGATCATCTGTTTCATCCCCACGAGGCGAGCGTGGCCGTTTTCGTGCGTGTCCCAGTTGAGAAAGGGAATGTATTCCGTCGTCACCTCGATATAGCGCGCGCCGGCTTCGCATAAGCGCCGCGCGAGGAGACAGCCGAGGCCAAAACGACCGACCATGCTCTCTTCATACTTTGCCCCGAAGCGGTCGCGCGGCGCGTCGAAGCGCATGCCGGGTTCAAACGCGGGGAAATATTTACGCGTGCGGTCGAGCGGTTCCAACGCGAGGTCGAAGGCCTTCGCCGCCGGCGAGCTCAGCAACCGGTGCGCATTGTCCATCGCCCGCAGGAGCGACTCCTTTTGGTAACCGCTCCCGTCGCGCCCCAGCGGACTCGCCTCGAGCAGCTTGCGGTAAAACGCGTCGCGGTTCTCAAACCGCCCCGGGCTCATCCCCGCCGGCGGGCGCACGGCGTCGGCGGCCTGCTCCGGAAACGCGACGTTGAAGGGGCCATATTCGCTGCCGAGAAATCCCGCCGTCGTGAACGCCTTCAGCTCCTCGCCTTCCCCGAGGTCGAAACGCTGCCCGATGTTAATGAACGCCGGCATCGCCGGATCGAGCGGGCCGCGGGTGCGCGCGATCCACGCGCCGAGGTGCGGTGCGGCCACCGTCTGCGGCGGCACGTAGCCCGTGTGCCAGTTGAACTGGTGCCGCGAGTGCAGAATAAACCCGAGGTCCGCCGCCTGCATTCCGCGCACGAGCGTCCCGCGGTCCATCACCGACGCGAGGTTTTCAAGGCCCGCCGAAAACCGGACGCCATCAACCGCCGTGGGAATCGAGGGGAACGTGCTCAGCACTTCATTCGGATCGAGGCCGGCCGCGTAAGGGGTGTAGCGCTTCGGGTCGAAGGTCTCGGTGTGCGCCATACCGCCGCCCATCCAGAGGACGATCACGCGGTCCGCCGTCGGCGCGATTTTCTCCAATACCTGTTCGGCGAACAGCGAGCGCGGCGCACCCGCAGCGAGCGCGGCCAGCGTGGCAGTCGAGGCCGTCTTCAGAAAATCCCGCCGCGAACGGAGTGCGGGGTTGGCCCGGCGGAAATCATGCTGCGCGGTGAGTCGGTGGAGGTTCATGGCGGAGGGACGCTAGTTTGTGAGCGCGAGAAGCAACGTGGCGTGGCGATCCAACTGAATGTCATTTCACTTGATCAGTTGAAACTCGGGTAGCATCGCCAGCGCCCACAGCAAATCCTGCACGCCTTCGGAACTCGCCGGCGAACCCACCAGCGGCGCGGCTGCCAACAGCTCCACCGTCGTCGGCGGTCGACTCAACGCGTGCCGGTAGAGCCCCGTGATGAGCATCGCGGGGATCGTGGGCACCGGAGCATCGGCCAGAATTTTTTCCGCCGCTTTTTTCAACAGCACCGCCAGCGTGCTACCATTAGTCAGCTCGAGCGCCTGCAACGTCGTGGCCGTTCCCTGCCGCACGGTCATGATTTGCTCGCGATTCGGACGGCCGAGAGCTGCCATCAGCGGATCAGCCGCGACGAGCGAGGCGCGCTCCACCGCCAGCGTGTCCTTGTGCGAAGCCGCGAGCTCGAGGAAGTGTCCGCCGACGCGCCACGGCGCGAGGTCCACTCCGCCGAGTTCACACGCGGCCGTCGGCGCCGCCTTCCCGACCGCCGCCGTCCAGGCGTCATCCGAAACAAAATCCATCACGGCGCCCTCCGCCCTGACGCGGGCATAGAGAATCAAGCCCGCGGGATTGTCCGCATCCGCCGGGAGCGGCACCGGCGTCCCACCCTCGGCCTCGCGTGGAACCGGCGAGGTGCCTTCCGGGAGCAAATTCAGCGCCGTCACCGTGATCGTGTTGTCGCCTTTTTTAAGATGCGCCCGAATATCGTAAATATCGGCACCGGTGCTCGACCGCTTCGAAGCCGAGGCGGCGTTCTTGCCGTTGATCGAAACGGCGTAGCTGTTATCCGCCGCGATCGTGAGCCACGCTTCGGTTGGCGCCGCAGCCAGTGGCACGACACGCTTAAACAGCACCGAAGCCGGCGGCGCCTTCACGTGCGCATTGGCCGTCGCCCAGATCCATTTCGGCGTCAGCGGCAACACCTCCAACTTGTCCCGCTGCAGCGCGAGGTCGCGGTTCAGTTTCGCGTCGGCCTTCGGATAACTCATCCCCGCAAGCGTCATGATCGCGTCGGAAAATTGCTCGGCACTCAGCCGACGCACCGCTGGACCGCGAAAAATAAAATGCTCCTCTGTCTCGCCGACATTCACCGCCGGGAGTTGGTAGGCGCGCGAGGTCAGAATGCGGGCCATCGTGTGCTTCAAATCGTAACGATGCGCGGCGAGATCTTCCGCGAGCCAGTCCATCAGCGCCGGCGACCACGCAGGCCGGTCCATCTCGTCGACGGGCTCGACGAGGCCATAACCCATGAAGCGTTGCCACACGCGGTTGACGATGGTGCGCGGCAGGCGGCCGTTCGTGCGACCCGTGATCACTTCAGCGAGCTGGCGTTTGCGCGTGGCCGAGTCGGCCCGCGCGTCGATCAAACCGATTTCCTCGTAGAGAAATTTTACCTTGCCGATCTGCCCGGTGGGTTTGTCGCACTCGGCGATTTCCAGCGGGCCGTTGGCGTAGATGCTCGCGAGACCGTAAGCATCTTTGAGCGTGTATTCGTTGATGAAACTGTCGTGGCACGAGGCACACTTCAGATTCACGCCGAGAAACACCTGCGCGACGCTGTGCGCCGCTTGCATCGGCGGCACCATGCTGGCGTTGACGGTGCCCCGCCACGTAATGCCGTTGGCAAAGCCCTCGGACTCGGTCCCGGGATTGACCAGCTCCGCGACGAACACGTTGTAGGGCAGATTCCGCGCGAGCGCCGTGTAGACCCAGTCGGTGATCGGTTTGCGCCCGCCATCGATGTAGCCGGTGCCTTTATAATCGTTTCGCAGTAGGTCGTTCCAAAACGACAACCAGTGCTCCGCGTAGCGCTGGTGGTCGGCGAGGAGACGTTGCACCAGTCGCGCGCGCTTGTCGGGGGCGACCTCGGCGACAAACGCTTCCAGCTCCGCCGTCGGCGGCAGCACTCCGATCGTGTCGAGCCAGATGCGCCGCGCATAGGTCCGATCATCGACGGCCTTCGGCCAAGCGATCTGGTTTTTCGAGAAACTCGCGTCCACGAAGCGGTCGATGGGGTTTTCCAACGTCGCCGACGGCGGCACCACAATCTCCGCCAGCTCCCGCGAGCGCAGATTCGCCGGCTCGTGTTTGCGGAACGAGATCTCCTTCGGCCAGAGCATGCCCTGATCGATCCAGGCGCGGAAAATCCCCACCTGCTCGGTCGTCAGCTGCTTACCCTTCTTCGGCATCACACTGTCGGGGTCGAGTCCGGAGATCATCGCCACGACGAGACTCTCGGCGCTTTTCCCCACCACGGCCGCCACGCCAGTCTCCCCGCCCTCCACAAAGTCCTGCCGCGTTTCGAGGCTGAACAAACCCTTGTTCTTCCCGCGCGCATGGCACTGCACGCAACTCGCCTCAAAGATCGGCTGGATGTCGCGGGCAAAATCCACCGGCGCAGTCGACGCTCGTGGCAGGAGCGCGAGCTTTTCAGGAGGCAGGGCGGCCTGCGCCACCGTCGCACCAACGATCACAACCAAGACGACCGGCGCAAGGGCGCGGCAGACTAACGAGCGTAAGTAAATCGGTTGCACAGAAAGTGGGTTGAGGTGGCCAATACCTTTTGAGGTAGCTGCCGAAAATCAAGGACCGTCTGCTCTGAAGCGTGATCGCGCGCCATCGCCCGCGGGGCGCCACTCCGAATGCCGGGGCAGAGATCGGCCGCGCCGCACAGGGGACAGCTACCGCCGTCCGTTGATCTCTGGATTTTCCGGAACGTGGCCCCGGCGTCCCTGCCCGTGGGCTTGAATCTAATTATCTACGGCGGGCGGTACGAGCACCTGTTCGGACGCTTGCTCTTGTTTAAAAAGTGTAATCCAGGCTTTCCGTGCTGCATCCGCGGGCGAGAAATCGGCCTAGCGTTTCGCAGGTGATTCCGAACAGAGTCCTGCTCCGCACCTCGCCGATCCGTCATGCCTTCCCTCCTTCGCCACCGTCTCGCCTGCGCTCTCCTTTGCGGGCTCGCCGTCGCCGGAGTGTTCACGCGGGCAGCCGCTCCGGCGGTGGTATTCAAAATGCCCCCACTGGCGCCACCGGCACCGTTGATCGCAGCCGATCCCGTTGCTCCCTCTGTCCCCATTCGCGAACCCGCCGAAGCCGACAGCCCAGCGCTCGCGCCGACCCCGGTCACGTCGTGGCTCGAGGCCCAGATTGCCCTCGCTCGCGCCGGGTTTTCTTCCGGCCCCATCGATGGTGTCGGCGGTCCGCAATCCGCCGCCGCCTTACGCGCCTTTCAAGAGAGTCACGACCTGCCCGCCACCGGCGCACTCGATGCGGCGACTCGCGCCCGCCTCGCGCTGACGTCCGCGGCGCTCAAGCAGCTCGTGCTCTCCCCCGAGGACCTCACACGTTTGCAGCCGCTGGCCCCGACGTGGGTCGGCAAATCCCAACAGACCGCGCTGGATTACGAGACCGCCCTCGAACTCGTCGCCGAGCGCACGCACGCCAGCCCAAATCTCATCCGCCGGCTCAATCCCGACGTAAATTGGGCCGAGCCCGCCGCCGACACGCCACTCGTCGTGCCCGCTATTCCACGTCTCCCGAAAACCAAAAAAGCTGCGCGGGTCATCATCCAACTTGCGGCCCACACGCTGGAAATCTTCGATGCCGACGGCGGTGTCATCGCTCATTTTCCCGTGAGCATCGCGAGCCGCGTCGAAAAACGTCCGGTCGGCGAGCTGCACGTCACGGTCGTCGTCCGTGATCCCGACTACACGTTCAACCCCGAGGTCTTTCCCGAATCGGAGGAAGCGCGCTCCCTCGGCCGCAAACTCATTTTGCCACCCGGGCCCAACAACCCCGTCGGCCTCGCGTGGATCGGCCTCGATCTCCCCGGTTACGGCATTCACGGCACCCCGAAGCCCGAACAGGTCGGCCGCACGGAATCGCACGGCTGCTTCCGTCTCGCGAATTGGGATGCGCTCACCCTCCTCGATCTCGCGTGGACCGACCTGCCCGTCGCAGTGGAACCCTGACCTTCCCACCTTTTTCCGTCTTCATGAAACCGCCGCTTCACCTGTGGGCTCTCCTGCTCGGTCTGTTTGCCAGCCTCCCATCCGCTGCCGCTCAAGACCACGCCTCGGCTCATTTCGCCGACGCCGATCGGGCGAAAAAAATCGCCGCCCTCCTCCCCGAGATCACGACACTCTACGCCGACCACGCGACGGCGAAACACGCGCCGGGCTTGGTCTGGGGCATCGTGCTCGACGGACAGCTCCTCCACACGGGCAACGTCGGCTTCGCCAACCTCGAGAAAAAGATCCCCGCCGACGCGCGCACCGCCTTCCGCATCGCCTCGATGACGAAGTCCTTCGCTGCGTTGGCCATCCTCAAACTCCGCGATGCCGGCAAACTGTCGCTCGAAGACACCGTTGAGAAACATCTCCCGGAATTCCGCGCGATCAAAGCGCCCACCGCCGACGCACCCAAAATCACCCTCCGCCACCTGCTCGGCATGGCGGCCGGTTTTCCCGAGGACAACCCGTGGGGCGATCGCCAACTCGGCATCACCGAGGCGCAATTTGGGGAATTTCTCTCCCGCGGTATCGCGTTTTCACATTCACCCGGCGTCGCCTTCGAATACAGCAATCTCGGCTTCGCCCTCCTCGGCCGCGTCGTCTCGATCGTCGCGGGCGTCCCCTACCAACGCTACATCACCCGCGAAATTCTCCTGCCCCTCGGCATGACGGCGACGCGCTGGGAATTCTCCGAAGTCCCACCCGACCACCTCGCGCTCGGCTACCGCTGGCAGCAGAACGCGTGGCAACTCGAGCCGCTCGAACGCGATGGCGCCTATGGAGCCATGGGCGGCCTCATCACCACCGCCGAAGATTTCACGCGCTACATCGCCTTTCACCTCTCTGCGTGGCCCCCGCGCGATGACGCCGACACCGGGCCCGTGCGCCGCTCCACCGTGCGGGAAATGCACACGCCCATCCAGCCCACCGGGGTGAACGCGACCGCAAAAACCCTCGCCGGCGAACCCAACCCGTCCGCCAACGGCTACGGCTTCGGACTCTCCAGTACGATTGACAGCAAGGGCGTCGCAATCTCGCGCCACAGCGGCGGCTTGCCGGGCTTCGGCAGCGAGTATCGCTTTTTCCCCGACTACGGCTTCGGCGTTTTCTCCTTCGCCAATGTCACCTACGCCGGCACCGGCGCGGCCAACACCAAGGTGGCCACACTGCTGCTCGAAAAAGCCACACTGCCACCGCGCTCGCTGCCGGTCTCGAACATTCTCGCGCAACGAAAACAACAACTCGTCACGCTCCTCGCCGACTCCGTCTGGACCGAAACACTCGCCGCCGAGATCGTCGCTGAAAATTTCTTCCCTGACCGTTCACGCGCGGACTGGATCGCACACACCCGCACGACACTCGCCCAAGCCGGCAGAATCCACTCCGTCGGCGCACTCCAGCCGCTCAACCAACTCCGCGGCACCTTTCCGCTCGTCGGCGAGGAGGGCCGCGTCGAGGTATTCTTCACCCTCACGCCGGAAGCTTCGCCAAAACTGCAGGAGTTGCGGCTGACCTTCGTCGGACACTAGGGCCGCCGCTCGTCGGCGTGACGGCTCGGCGGCGAGCGCCGGCCCGACCACAATCACCACCCCGTCTCACCGCGGAAACAAGCGGTCCAGCGCCCCGAAATTTTTCACCGGCGCAATTTTCTTTTCGGTCACACCAGCGGCCAAAATCGGCTTCGCCACCGGCGGCGGCTCGACCCGCGTCACGACAATCCCGTGCTGCAGCGCCGCGAGCGCGCGGTCCAGCTTCACCGCCGAGACGGGCTCCGCGGTCCCGAGTTCCTGCGCAAACAGGCTCACGCGGAATTCCTCCACCAACCAACGAAACGCCTCGCCACCCTCGCGCTCCCGCAGTTTCCCCGCCGCTACCACATACGAGGCCAGCTGCCCCGCACGCTCGGCATCTTTCGCTGGATTTTGACGCCAACGTTCGGCCCGCAGCTTCATGCCTTTCAAATACCGCGGAAAATGCGGCAACTGCGCGTAGGGCGTCGTCCGCAAAAAGTCTGGTGGCAGCAGCGCCGCGAGGTCGCGTTCGAGGCCCGCCTGCGCCCCCGGTTGTACCATGAGCGTCTGCCGCAACGTCAGAATCTCCCGCAGCTGATCGCAGAACCGCGGCACGATGCCGCGCAGATCGGCCTGCGATTTTTCGATCGCCGCAGTGAACACGGCAGTCGTGT
The DNA here is from genome assembly GCA_947467625.1 of Opitutia bacterium. Taxonomy (GTDB): domain Bacteria; phylum Verrucomicrobiota; class Verrucomicrobiia; order Opitutales; family Opitutaceae; genus GAS368. The sequence continues at coordinate 17,712 of CANIJN010000035.1, forward strand.
AGACGCGAGCGCCAGCGACGCGACCCGGATGGCACAACCAACCGCGCAGCATCGCAAACGCTTGCGCCTGCAGCTCCTCGGCCGGCGCCAGCGTCGAGATCAGCGGCCCGAGATTCTTCACCGCGCGCAAATCGCGCTCGAGCCAGCCGAGGTCGTTGCTGAGCTGTCGCTCCATCAACGCGGCGAGTCCGCGACCCGTGACGTCGCCGGCTTCTTCGGGCGTTTTCGCCAAACGCACCGCCACACCGTCTTTCTCCGCCTGCAACGCCGGAAACGCGAACACCGGTACGCCCGCCTGCTCAGTCACGAGCACGCGCTCGGGAACGTCACCAAACTTCCATGACGTCTGCGCCAGGGTCTCCCACTTCGCGCGCGCGCGACGCCAAGCTTCCGGCTCGACCCGCGCCACGGTCGCACTCGCCGCACGTTTTTGGAGGTGGAGGGCCTCATCGATTTCCGCGAGCTCACGGCTCGCACACAGGGGGTTTCCTTTGGCGTCGAGCACCCTGACGCGGACGCGCAGATGGTCCGGCAAGGGCTTATCGGCCCACACCGCCGGATCGAGCGTGATGCGGAATCGCTCCGCGATCTGCGCGGCCAGCGCCTGGATGAGTGATTCGCGGCGGTCGGTGAGTCGGTCGCGCGCCGCCACTTGCTCCGCGAGACTCTTCGCCGTTTCCGCCAGGGGCACGAAACCGCGTCGCAAGTCCTTCGGCAACGCGCGCAGGTAATGCTCGACCTTTTGTCCGAGGTGACCCGGCACCGCCCAGTCGAGGGCCGCGGGCGTCAGCGTCTCCGCTTCGCGCACGCTCACGTCGAGCGTCACGCCATCGTCGGTCTGCCCGGGTTTGTAGGCGTAGGCGAGCGGCAGGGCACGATTGTCGAGGGGCAGCGCCTCAGGAAATGCCTCCGCATCGTGTTCCAGCGTCTCGGGATCGCGCAGATCTTCCGTCTCCAACATGAGAAAACGCGGCTCGGCCCCGCGTCGCTCGCGCACCAGATCCACGAGTTCGCCGACCGCCGACACCGGTGTTTTCTCCAGCCGGGCGGCGTAGTATCGATAGGTGGCCTCGTCGAGATTGAGAAACCCGCTGTCGCGGGCGCGCGTGAGCGCGTCGGCGAGTTTTTCCCGGACCGAGCGATTGTGCGCGATAAAATCTAGCGGGAAGGAAATCGTGTCGTTCACGAGCCCTTCGCGAATAAAAATCTCCAGCGCGTGCACGGCGTCGATTTTCCCGTAGCCCACCGCCTTGCTCTCCAGTTCCAATCCGTAGAGACGCGTGCGTTGCTTGGCCATCACGCGGCCTTTTTCCACATCCCAAAACGGCTCGCTGTGGCTCACGCGCACGAGGTGCGCGCCGAGATCGAGCGCCCACAGCGGGTCCAAGCGCGCACACGTGCGCGCAAACAGCCGCGAGGTCTCCATGATCTCGGCCGAGATGATCCAGCGCGGAGTTTTCGGCGGCGCGCCTTTCTGCGCGCCACCGCGCGGCCCGCCCTCGGGCGAACGTTTCTTCGGCTCCTCGCGGCGAAAAAGCACTGAACCGGGAAACAGCGTCACGCGCCGATCGTGGGTGGCTTTGTAGCCGCCGTTCTCTTCGTCGAGGTGCGCGATATTGCCAAGCAGGCCGGCGAGGATACTCCGGTGAATCGCCCGATACGACGGCGTGCCGAACGCCGTCGTCTTCTGGTCGACCTCACCCATGCCATGATAAGCGGAGGTCAGCCGGAAATCATCCCGTTGCTCCAAGGTATCGATCAGCTGCGTGTAGATATCCCGCCACTCGCGCATGCGCGTGTAGCTCAAAAAATGGTCGCGACAGAACCGGCGGAGCTTGGCCTGCGCCATCGTTTCAAACTCACCGTGATACGCCTCCCAAATATTGAGGAGCGTGAGGAAATCTGAATCCGGATGCACAAAGCGCCGGTGCGCGTTGTCGGCTTGCTGCTGCTTGTCCATCGGCCGCTCCCGGGGGTCTTGGATGCTCAGGCCGGCGGCAATGATGACCACTTCGCGCAGCGCCTTCTCCGCGCGCGCCTCCAAGATCATGCGCCCCACCGTCGGGTCGACGGGCAGCCGGGCGAGTTCACGACCAATGGGCGTGAGCACGCGCACCGAGTCCGCCACATCGTCTGACGCGTCGAGCGCACCGAGTTCTTCCAGCAGCGCGTAGCCGGCGCGAATAGATTTCGCCGCCGGCATATTGATGAAGGGAAACCGCTCAATGTCGCCGAGCCCAAAGGCTTTCATGCGCAAAATCACATCCGCCAGATTGGCCCGCTGGATTTCCGGCTGCGTGAAACGCGGGCGCTCCAGAAAATCTTTCTCCGAATAGAGCCGGATGCACACCCCGTCTGCCACGCGTCCACTCCGGCCTTTGCGCTGATCCGCACTCGATTGCGAGACCGGCTCAATCGGCAGACGCCTCGTGCGCGCCGTCGGCGAGTAGCGGCTCAATCGCGCGAGCCCCGTATCCACGACGAAGCGGATGCCGGGAATCGTCAGCGACGTCTCGGCGATATTCGTCGCGAGGATGATTTTCCGCCGCTGCGTCGGGGCAAAGACGCGCTGCTGCTCGACATTCGACAGCCGGCCAAACATCGGGATGACCTCGCAGTTCCCGAGTCGCCGGCCGTCGAGCAGATCGCCGAGTTCGCGGATGTCCCGCTCGCTGGGGAGAAACACCAACACATCGCCGCCCGTGCTCTCGCGCACGATGCGCTGGACCGCCTCGACCACCCCGTCGATGTAGTGCAACGCCTCGGCCTGCGCTTCGCGTTCGTCGCCCTCGGCCGCGTCGGAGCCGAATTCATCGAGCGGCGCGTAGATCACCTCGACCGGATACGTGCGGCCCTCGACCTGGATGATCGGCGCATCGTCGAACGCCTTGCTGAAAGCCTCGGTATCGATCGTCGCCGAGGTGATGACGATCTTCAGTTCGGGGCGCTTGTAACGCAGGGTGCGCAAATGGCCGAGGAGGAAGTCGATGTTCAGCGAGCGCTCGTGCGCCTCGTCGATGATGATGGTGTCGTAGCCGCGCAGCAGCGGATCGCCCTGCACCTCGGCGAGCAGCATGCCGTCGGTGAGAAACTTGATGACCGTGTCACGCGTGGTCTCGTCGTTGAAACGGATCTTGCACCCGACCTCGCGCCCCCATTGCACGCCGAGTTCCTCGGCTACGCGGCGCGAGACGGACAGCGCCGCCACGCGCCGCGGCTGCGTACAGGCGATGCGCCCGAGCGAGCCGCGCCCGGCGGCGAGGCACATTTTCGGAATCTGCGTGGTTTTGCCCGAGCCCGTTTCCCCGGCGAGAATCACCACTTGGTTCGCCTGGATCGCAGCCGTGATCTCCTCCACGCGCGAGGTGATCGGCAGTTCGGGCGGGAACTCCAAGCGGAAGGGAAAGGGTTTGTTTGACGGTGCGGTCACGCGAGCGGAGGGTGAACTTCTTCGCCGCACCGAGAATCACAAGGCAATGATGAAAGCCCCTCCGCTCCTTCCCGAAGAAATTTTCCAACGCGTCCTGCGCCTCGCTCGGTTCGACGGGCTAAGTGTCGTCATGGCGGCGTCCGTCTGCGCCGTGCTCGCAGCCGCGATGGGCGACCCCATTGGCGCGGGCATCGGGGTACTCGTCGCCGGGGCGGGCGCGCTCGAACTGCACGGCGTTACCCTGCTGCGCCACAGCGATGCGCGCGGGATGACGTGGCTGATCAACAGCCAATACCTCATTATGCTGAGCATGCTCGGCTACTGCGCGCTGCGCTTGGCCCACCCCCAACCGGAACCGCTCCACGCCACGGTGACCGCCGAGATGAAACAGCAGCTCGAAGTCATCGGCTGGAGCGTCGACGAATTTATCGCGCTGGTCTATCGCATCACATATTGCGCCGTTTCGCTCGTGACGATCATTTACCAAGGAGGCATGGCGATCTACTACGTCCGGCGTCGCGAAGCCGTCACCACCGCGCTCACCGAAGTGTAAGCGTGGCTTTACGCCACGAGGCTTCGCGCTACCGTCCGCCTCATGTCGAAGGAACATTACATTGCGGCGAAGCAACGCTGGGCTGAGAAACAAAAAGCCCGCGGCGTCACCGCGCGCTTGGTCGCATCCCGCGACCGCCTGCCGCCCGGCCAGAAACTCACGGAGGGTTTCCCGGTGCTCGATCTGGGGGTGCAGCCGGACATCACCCACGACGCGTGGAGCCTCACGCTCGACGGACTGGTGGCCAAGCCGACCACACTTTCATGGGCCGCGTTTCACGCTCTGCCGCAAGTCGAAGACGTCAGCGATTTTCACTGTGTGACGACGTGGAGCAAATACGACTGCCGCTGGGGAGGCGTCGCCTTCACCGCGCTCTACGAACTCGCCCAGCCCCCGCCCGAGGCCAGGTTCGTCTATTTCACGAGCTACGATGGTTACTCGACCAACCTCCCCCTCGCGGCGTGTCTCGACGACGATGTCCTCGTCGCGACGAGTTTCGACGGCGCTCCGGTCTCACGCGAACACGGCGGTCCCGCGCGCGTGATTGTGCCGAAGCTCTACGCGTGGAAGGGCGCAAAATTCGTCAGCGGCATCACGTTTCTCGCCGAAGACAAACTCGGTTTCTGGGAAGTACGCGGCTACTCGAACGGGGCCGATCCGTGGACCGAGGATCGCTACGCTTGAATCGCGACGACGAAACGGAACCGCGCCGTTGTTCGTTGTGAGCCAGACGTCAGGTCAGCCTAGGGGGGGCGGTGGGTCGGGTTTGGGCGAGGTTCACGGCAGGGCCGCGGGCTTGTTCGGATCGAATGGCAGCCCATCGGCAGCCGCTCGGTTTCAAGCGGCCATGCCCCCAGCCTCGCCCTACTCCGTCGGGGTATTCCAGTTCATGAACAGGGCAGATTCCGGCGCCGAGAGCACATGCACGCTCAACAAGCCTCGCGCCACGGCCTCCCGCACCAACCGTTGCATCGAAAAATCCCCGCTGGCCAGTGCCTCCCGCGCCATGGCGAAAAAACCGCGAGGATACATTGCCGCGAGTGGCTCGAAACAACCGCCGACACCACGCTGCCGAGCGACGACGCCACTGTTCGCCCCAGACTCGGCCAGCAAACCTGTAAACCACGAGACCTCGATAAAAGGAAGGTCGACTGCCAGCACGGCGAGATGAGAGCAGGTCGCCCGATCAGCAGCAGCCACGATTCCTCCCAGCGGGCCGCAATCAGGAAATGAATCACGCACCACGTTCGGTCCTACGGCCCAAGTCTGCTCTTCGCGGGCTGAGACAAAAACGTCGACCGCACCCGCCTGCACCAACACCGCGTGTTGCCGTTGCCAGAGCGGCACGTCAGCGACGCCCAACAACGCTTTGTCCCGTCCCATCCGGGTCGATCGCCCCCCGGCCAAAAGCACCGCACTGAACTCAGGTCGACTGTGCACGGTCGCCGAATTCGCGCTCCGCCTTCGCATCGTCAAACTCACCTTCCCATCGCGCGACGACGACACTCGCCAGACAGTTACCCAACACGTTCACCGAGGTCCGCGCCATGTCGAGGAGCGCATCGACCCCGAGGATGAGAAACGCGCCGGCGACCGGCAGCTTGAACGACTCCAACGCCGCGACGAGCACCACAAACGAGGCGCGGGGCACGGCCGCGACACCTTTCGATGTGAGCATCAACATCAGCATCATGGTGATTTGCTGACCGAGATCGAAATGAAAGCCCGGAATCGTCGCCTCCGCAGCTTGGGCGACAAAAACTGAAGCGACCGCCAAGTGGAGTGTCGAACCGTCGAGATTGAAGGAATAACCCGCCGGAAGCACAAAACCCACGATGCCACGCGGCACGCCAAAGCGCTCCATCAGTTCGAAAGCCTTGGGCAAGGCCGCCTCGCTGTTGGCCGTCGCAAACGCGAGCGTGAAGGGTTCGCGCACCGCGCGCACAAACGGCTTCAGCGGAACCTTGGCGATCCAAATGACCGCCCCGAGCACGAAGACCACGAAGACAACGAGGGCCGCGTAGAGCGTCAGCACGAGTTTCCCCAGCGTGATAATCGAGCCAAGCCCTTGTTGCCCGACCGTGACGGCAATCGCCGCGCCGACACCAAAGGGAGCGAACTTCATGATGACGCCAGCAAACTTGAACATAACCTGCGTAAGACTGGAGCAAAACTCGAAAACCGGCTTGCCGGCGTCCCCGGCGGCGATGACCGCTACCGCGAAGAGCACGGCAAAAGCGACGATCTGCAGCACATCGTTCTTCGCCATCGCTTCGATCAGGCTCGTCGGGAAAATATGCAGGATAATCTCAGGCAAGGTTTGGGGCTTCGCGAGGTTAACGACGCTGCCGGCGTCGGCAGGCAACACCACGCCCGCTCCAGGCTTAACAAAATTGACCACCCCCAGACCCACGACAAGCGCGAGGGTCGTCACGATTTCGAAATAGAGCAGCGCCTTCCATCCTATTCGACTCGCCTTCTTCATATCTCCGGTGCCGGCAAATCCCTGCACCACGCTCGCGAAAATCAGCGGCGCGATCATCGCCTTGATCAAGTGGAGAAAAACGTCGCGCGGGACTTTCAACCAAACATCCCAAGACTTCCTTACCTCGACTGGGATCACGCTCATCCACCAGCCGACGAGACATCCGAGGACGAGGCCAAGGACAATTTGCTGCGTGAGATTAAGGCGCCACCACGCTTTGGGCGTGGGCGCTTCTGGGACAGGAGAGGCGTGGGGCATAGAGAAAAATTGTTTCAGTGAGCACTCCGCAGGCCAAGCTCGAAGCTTATCAACTCGTCCTTCGCGTGATTCTTCCGCCCACGACGAGAACGCCACAGCATCGAGGGCACTTGACTCCCTTCGTAGACTCGCTTCACAGCTGACCTCAGCACTCTCAATCAAGCAAACCCGTCCCTTAATTTCCTCCTCTGAAAATCGAGCTTCCGGCCAGCACATTGCGGAAGTAAACCCGATCCCAAACCCGTAATGAATTCACCCACCATCGCAGCCCTGTTTCGGCCTTTTCGGATCAAATCGTTAGACCTGAAGAACCGTATTGTCATGGCGCCGATGACGCGCTCGTTCTCTCCGGACGGCGTGCCTGGCGAGAATGTGGCCGCGTACTATCAGCGGCGGGCTGAGAGCGAGGTCGGACTGATTCTCTCCGAAGGCACCGTAATCGATCGGCCGGCATCCAAAAACGAACCAAAGATCCCGTTCTTCCACGGCGATAAGTCGCTTGCTGGGTGGAAGCGGGTGATCGAGGGGGTCCACGCGGCCGGCGGGAAGATGGGCCCGCAAATTTGGCATGTGGGAGCTGTAAAAAGCTTCATGACCGAGTGGGAACCCGCGGTGCCAGTGGAGAGCCCTTCCGGCCTCGTCGCGCCCGGGCAACCGCGCGGCAAGGCCATGAGCGACGAAGACATTGCCGACACCATTACGGCCTATGGCCGGGCGGCCGCTGAGGCCAAGAGGCTTGGCTTCGACGTGGTCGAGATTCACGGAGCCCATGGTTACTTGATCGACCAGTTCTTTTGGGCGGGAACCAACAAACGCACAGACCGTTTCGGAGGGGCTACTCTGAAGGAACGCTCCCGGTTTGCATCCGAGGTGGTAAGAAGCGTGCGGAGAGCAGTCGGTCCCGACTATCCCGTGATTCTACGATTGAGCCAATGGAAGCAGCAGGACTTCACGTTCCGGCTCACGGAGTCGCCTCAGGCCATGGCTGACTGGCTCGTTCCTCTGGTGGAAGCGGGCGTGGACGTGTTGCATTGCTCACAGCGCCGCTTTTGGGAACCTGAGTTCCCAGAGATCGACGGGGAAGCCGGACTGAATTTTGCCGGATGGGCAAAGAAGCTCACGGGAGCGGCCACGATCAGCGTCGGTTCCGTCGGCCTGACTGGCGATTTCGTGAACGCGTTCGGAGGCGAGTCTTCAGAGCCGGCCAGCCTGCAAAACCTTGTCAACCGGCTCGAACGCGATGAGTTCGACTTGATTGCTGTCGGACGGGCGCTGCTGAGTGATCCTCAGTGGGTAAAGAAGGTACGCCAAGGCGATCGCGGCGCTCTGAAAGGTTTTACACCTGCGGCGCTCACCGAGCTGGTTTGAATGGGGACAGGACCTGAACTGCACCGCCCTGACCTCGAGACATCTACTCCGCGACTCGCGGGCGACCTCATCCCCGGTCGCGGGCGAGCGCGTTGGATAAACAAGGCAAGCATTGGTGGCACCATCGTGGCACTGACACGCTGATGACCAGCCCCATTTCCGCGCGATTTTCAACCATTTCAAGGCGCTTTTACCTCTAATGGTGCCCGGGAGCGGACTCGAACCGCTACACCTTACGGCACAGGCTTCTGAGAGCTGGGATTTGCCCTGCGGTGCACGGGTTTACGTAAAACCATAGCCAAACCCTACCCATTTGGGCCTATTTTGTGCGTTGCAGGCTCCGTCTTTCGTCGCGTTGCGCGCGTTGTTCGCGCTCTTCGTCGGTCATGCCGTCGACGCGTTGCATCTGCGCGCGAAGAAGGTCCGTGCGGGGTTGCGCTTGGTATCTCATTTGGCCGTTCACGCCGCTCGATTGGCTGGGGAAGAGTTGCCGCTCTTGGCCTCGGCTCGCGTTCATCCGCTGATAAAACACATACGCGCGGTCGAGCTGCGCGCGGTCGTCGGGGTTGAGGCTATCCACAAACTGCTTTCGTAGGCCGTTCTCTTTGGGCAGCGCACTGAGCGGGTCTTGGCTGCGGATGCTCGCTTGGAAACGTTCAGCGGTGTAGCCGTAGTCGAGCAGGCGTTGGTAGAACTGCACGGCTTTCTCGACGTCGCCGCGGTAGATCGCGCGGCGGAAGTTGCGCAGCACTTGCTGGTCGGGCGCATCGAGACTCGAGTCGCGCTTGGTGCCGGTGCGTTTCTCGAGGTAGTCGTTGGCTTTGTCCTTGATCGCGTAAAACGCCCAGCTCTCGGGGTCGCGCTGGCGCACTTGGAAAATCATTTGTTTGACATAAGCGCCGAGGTCTTTGCTGCCGTAGTAGTCTTTGTTGATTGTGCGCTCGATTAGGTCGGCCGTGAAGTCGTCGGTGATCTGGCTGAGGATATTGCGGCGCATATCGTAGGCGGGCACGGTGCGTTGATCGGTGACGTCGGGGAACGTGGCCAAGCCGCTGATTCGGGTGTAGGGGATTTTCAATACGGGCGTGATGCCGCCAAAGAAATTGTTGGCGAGGTCGGGCAGAATCGCGTCGCGCCACGCGGCGGCGGCCGTCGTGAAGTCCGTCTTGCCGTTTAGCCAGCCACCCATCGCCTGCGCAAACTTCGGGCCGCTCACCCACTTCATGACGTCCATCAGCGCGGTGTTGCCGTACACGACGAGGATCTTGCCTTGGGCGTCGCGGCCGAGGATCAGGTGGGTGCGGCGGCGGTCTTCTTCGCTGAGGAGTTTTTCCAGTTCGTCGCGGTCGCCGCTGTTGTTCCAGAGCGCGAGGGCGAGGTAGGGCAGCGCGAGGCGCAGGGCGAGGCCGCCGGCGGCGCGGGCCGTAAAGCTGAGCCCGGCGAGCGCCACGGCTTTGCCTGCTTGCGCGGCCGCCGGGCCTTCGCCTTCGCGCACCATGTCGCGCAGGTTGCGCAGGAGGTTGGCGTGATAGCGGAAGTTGATTTCCATCCAGCTGTAGAACGGGATGAATTTATCGCGCGCGGTCTGGCCGAGCACACTGAGGTCGCCGTAGTCGCCGAAGGTGGCTTTGCTGATCGCGGCGGCTTTGCGTTCGGCGGCGTCGTTGGCACCGGGGCGGCTGTCGGTCATCGCCTCGATTGTCCGCCAGTAGGCGCCACCGTAGGCGGGCCGGGCTCCGGCGCGGATGGCCTCGAGGTTGCCTTGGTAGTGGGCGTAGCGGGTGACGGCCTCGCGGTAGGCGGAGAGTTCGGGCGTCGAGAAATCGCCGAGGCCGAGCTGCGTCATCACTTCCGATTGAGGGCGGCCCTTGATTGCCGACCACGTGCGCGTGCCGCCTTCCAACATTGACAAAACAGGCTGGTAGAGGATCGAGCTGCCGCGGCGCTTCACGATATCCCACGCTTTTTGGGTGCGGGTCTCGAAGGCTTCAAAGGCCTTGATGCGCACGAGGCTGTCGAGCTCTTGCGCGGTGATGGCGTTAATCACGCCGTCTTTCAGCGCGGCTTGCAGATCCGCACTTGGCGGGCCGCCTTGCCAGAAGGCGCGCAGCTCCTTGGCCGCGCGGGGTAGATACTTGAACGTGCCGGGTGAACTGCTCAACAGTTTTTCCGTATCGGCCACGACGTTACCGTATTCATACCGGATGTGGCTCATCGGCATGAAGAGCTTCCAGCTTTTCCAGATGCCTAGTGTCCACTTGGCGGCGGCTTCGACGGCGTTGTCCTGGGCGCTCAGACGGTCGCCGATGCCGCGCAGGGCTTCGGCCACGCGGCTGGGCACGATCCAGGTCTCGCGCTCCCCTTGCGTGAGGCTTTCCCGGATGTCTTCGGGCAGGAGTTTGACGCCGGTCTGGTTCAGCTCCTTGAGCTGGGCGTGCAGGTCGCCACTGGTGAGCATGACGCCGAGCCGGCGCGCGAGCAGGTCGCGGTTGATGGTGAGGGTCGGAAACGCGTCGCGCGAATCGGTGCCGTATTTGACGTACCCGCGCGGTGCGAATTCCTCGTTGAACGCCTGCTCCCAGGTGACGGGCACGCCGCGCTCTTTGGTGAGTTCCTTGGCGCGCCGCTCGACGGTGGCCTTGATATCGTAGGGGCGGAAGTAGTCGCGCACGGCATCGGCTTTGAAGTTGTGCGCGCCGACTTGCACGAGGTGGTAATACATCGCGCGCACGTAGTCCTGCTCGATGGCTTTTTTACTGCCGACGGGCGTCTCGAGGTAGCCGCGGAAATCGGCCTCGGTGCCGGGGCGCACGCGCGCGGGGGTGAGCTCGCGTTCCTCGATCTTGCCGCCTTGGGTGGTTTCCAGTGTGAGGTGCGGGAAGTAGTAGGGGTTGGCCAGGTGATCGGCGGCGAGCAGCTCGCGCGATTTAAGGTCTTCGGCGACTTGGGCGACGAGGGCGCGGTGCTCGGTGATCGCCGTTTGGATGAGCGCGGCGTGGGGGCTGGCGGCGAGCAGGGCGCTGAGGCGGGCCAGCTCGGCCTTGGTCTCGGCGGCGTTGATGCCGGCGGGCAGCACGATGGCGTTGCCGGCGCTGTCCTTCAAATTTTGGATGCGCCAGTGCAGGTCGAGGGCAAAGACGAGCCGGTTGAAGAGCACGTAGGGGCTGCTCTCCATTTTCGAGTTCAGTGCGGCGATGCCGGCCGTGAGGCTCGGCGGCAGGGGTTTGCCCTCGGCTTGGGTGCGGCGGGCCTGCTCTTGGTATTTGCGCAGCTGGGCGTAGTCTTCGGCGGAAAACTTTCCTTCGGCCTTGAGCAACGGCTCGATGATCGCGCCGATCTGGTCGGCGGCGGTGCGTTGGAGGTAGTCGTTGGCGCTCTTGAGGGCGCGCTCGCCTTCGGCAATGCGCGCGTAGAACTGCGGGCCGTGTTCGGCGATGAAGGGATCGCTTTTATTCCAGCGCGCGGCCGGGAACGTGGGCAGCTCGGGGATGGGGCCACGGATGCCGGTGAGCACGGCGGCGATGCGGCGCCACGTCTTGAGCAGAAAGCTGGGCGTGTACGAGCTGTGGCCATACACCTCGCTCCACTTGCCGGGGCGCACGGGCATGGTCTCCTCCTCGGAGCCGGAGAACGGGCTTTGCTCGCCTTCGCCTTCGTTGGCCGGGGCGGCCTCGGCGGTGGGGGGCTCAGGAGGCAGCGGGGGCTGGGTGGCGGCGGCCCTGGTGGCCGGGGCGGGCGTGGCATCCCAGCCGGGGAATTCTTCGTCGAGCCGTGCTTTGGCGAGGCGCACGAGGCGGTTGCCTTCGTTGAGGGCGGCGTCGTTGCCGGTGCGGTTGCCGTCGGCGGCGAGGGCGCGGCCGCGCGTGAGTTCGGCCACGAGGGCGGCTTGCCGGTCGATCTGCGGGAGGGCCACGACTGCCGTGCCGAGGGGCGTGCCGCGGCGGTGTTGCTCGGTGCTGAGGGCGTTGAGGCGCGCATTGAGGTGCGCGCGCATGGCCGGGGCGAGGCCGTCGCCTTGGTCGTGAATGTGTTCTGTGATGCTGTCGCGCTCGGCGGCGAGTTCGCCGTCGGTCATCTGCGGGGCCATGGCCCACGCATCGCCGGGCTCGCTGGGGATGGCGACGGCGGCGGGGTGGCGCACGTCGATGGTGGCCTTGGCGGCTTGGGCCTCGCGGGTGGCGGCGGCGATCTCGCGCTGGAGCTGGTCGCGCTCGGCGGTGAGGGCTCGGCCGCGGGCCGCAAGGTCGGCCGGGTCTTCTTGCGAATTGCTGAGGGCGGCGAGGCGCTGCTCGACGTCGGCTAGGCGGGCGGTGGGATCGGGGCCGGTGGCGAATTGCACGCGGTCGTCGGGCTTGACGCGGCCGAACAGTTGGGCGACGGTGATTGCGTCGCCCGATGTAGGCTCGTCGGCCAACGGCTCGGAAGAGCTGAGCCGCGAGATGTCATTACCATCGGGCGATTCTATTTGAGCAAAGTCCACGCTGGGGCCCGGCTCCATCAAGCCCAGGCCGCGCGCCGTGTTGCCGACCGTTAATTGTTGGGCGGCGTAGTCCAGGAAAATAAAGTCGCTTCGTTCGCTCAGCTCGGCCATTTCCCGCATCAGGTTTTTGGCGTCGCGGCTGGTCATGGTGTCCGGCGCAAAAAGCATAAAAGCAGCCGCTCCTTCGCGGCCAAAGCCTTCCAGGAGTTTGCTGGTGAGCGGTTCCCACGGTCGCCACCCTGCTTGCGTAGCCGCGGCGGCCTTAAAGTTGGGCACGCGCTCCAGCGCAGTCACCAAATATTTAGTGTTGAGATAGATAATGTGCAGCGCGGTGGGATCGACTTGGCGCAGGCTGTCGATGAGTGCGCTGGTGTTGGCCCCGTTGCTGAGAGCATAAAGATCATTGCGGCGCACGATTTCCCAGGGCGCGGCACTGCCGGGTTCGATGCGGGTATCAGCGTCCGCACCTCGCGCGGTGGGTAGCTGCGTGGTGACGAGGCTAGGTGCCTCCATTGCGTACCACGGTCGGAGCGGCTGCCCCGTGCGCGGATCGCGTCCGCTGGGCACGGGCCAGTTGTTTTCGGCGTAGCTGTAGTAGGTATCGCCGTTGGTGACGACGTGGTCGCGCAAGTTGTGCTTGGTGCGACTGAGCAGGCCGCGCAGCGCGCGGGTAATCTTGTAGTCAGGTCGGCTTGGCGCAGGGTTACCGCCGGGGTGGTTGTGACTTAAGATCACATCGTAGCCCTCGTCCGTTTGCGGCGCGCGATTCAGCACGCCGGCCAGCTGATTGGGATCTACGATTGCCGCCGCCAGCGAGCCGATGCCGATGATTTCGCTGTGGACGACGACGCCGGCCCGATTCAGCAAAATGATTTTGGCCGTCTCGACATAAGGCGAGCGCAAGACCGTCACAAGTGTCATGACATCCCGGGCGGTGGTTATCTGCGCGCCACGGATATCCCACGTGCGCTTGGGATCGGCGATGAGAGCGGGGATGATCGAGCTGATGCGCTCGCTGCCCGTGTTGCTGGGATCGGCTGGATCGATGCCGTAGGCAGCGCGGACGACGTCGGGCTGGTTGGGTGCCTTTAGGGCTTCCGCTGCGCCCAGTACTCCGGCAGGTCGTCCACTAGGAAGCCCAGCGGCACTGGGATCTGTCCGTAGTAAAATTCGTCCGCTCCGTCCGGTATAGGATATGAACTCGAGTTGATCGTCTTGGACGACTCCGAGGATGCGCTCGATATCGGCGCGGGCAGCGGCGACTTTGGCGGGAGGGGTTCCATTGGTGGCGACGTATTCACTTGCTGAATTCGCGGTGGCGAAGTCTACGCTTGGGCCGGCCGAGGGCGTAGGCGGGCTAATTCCTGCTGGTAGTAGACGTGGCTCGTTTCGATTTTTTGCTGCATCGAGTCGAGTTCCTGCGGCGTCAAGTCCCTTGGCGTGAAGGACGGCTGCTGTATCCGTTGTTTCAATTCGGCCTGTTGGGCCGGTGTCATCGCTGCGATTTCGCTGAGGCGTTGGTCGATCTCGCGATATTCTTGCCGCAGTGAGTGCAGCTCTTGCG
>CANIJN010000036.1 GCA_947467625.1 Opitutia bacterium
ATCAATTGCTCGGCCACCCGCGCATTACCACCGGCCGCGACACGCTGCGCGGCGCGCTCCTCGGTCCGGCCTTTCGGCCCGACGAAATCCAAACCGTGCTCGACCGGCTCGGCCTCCGCTACGAACGCATCGACGACGAAGCCGCCCTCTTGAGCACAACCGCCGCCGCGATCGCGGCAGGCCAGGTCGTCGGCTGGTTTCACGGCCGCATGGAGTTTGGCCCGCGAGCACTCGGCGCCCGCAGCATTCTCGGCGATGCGCGCAACCCCAGCATGCAAGCGACCATGAATCTACGCGTGAAATTCCGGGAATCGTTCCGCCCCTTCGCCCCAGCCGTCCTCGCCGAAGACGCGGCGCAGTATTTCGAACTCGACGACGAGTCTCCCCACATGGCGCTCGTCGCCGCCGTGCGACCGGCCTTGCGCCGCGAACCCACCGCCGACGAGGCCGCTCGCGCCGCCGATCCCGATTTGCGCCAACGCATCGGCGTCGCGCGCTCCACGATCCCCGCCGTGACGCACATCGACCACTCAGCCCGCGTGCAGACGGTCGACGAACCGCGGCACGGGCGTTTCTATCGCTTGTTGCGCGAGTTCAAACGGCAGACCGGCTGCAGCGTCGTCATCAACACGAGTTTCAACGTGCGCGGAGAGCCGATCGTCTGCACGCCCGAGGATGCGTGCCGCTGTTTTCTCGCGACTGAGATGGAGGTGCTCGTGTTGGAAAATTTTGTGCTGCGGCGCACGGAGCAGCGCCCGCTTTCAGCCGCCGAGCGGGAACAACACATTGCCAGCTTCCTTCGCGACTGAGTAAAATTCCATCCCTGTGCTGAATCCGTTTCAAGAGATCAACCGGCATCCCGGCCTCCCCGAGCGACGCACCTTCGCCGCCAGCCTCATCGTCGGCTTTCCGGGTGTCGCGACCTTCGTCTTGCTCGCCCAACGCTGGCACCATGGCGCATGGGACTTTTCGCCCGCGCTCACGCTGGCGACCGCTGGCCTCACCCTCGGTGCGGTGTTGTGGGCACTCCCGCAGCTCGCGCGGCCGTTTTACGTCGTCTGGTATGGCGTCACGTGCGCCCTCGGTTTCGTAACCGGTAATACCCTCCTCGCGGCCGTCTTTTTTCTCTTGGTCACCCCGACCGGCTGGGTGCGTCGTTTGCTCGGAAAACCGACCTTCGCCAAAACCTTTGATCGCCGCGCGACGACCTACTGGCGCAACGCCCCACAGCCTGACGCCGCCTCTCGCTACTATCGTCAATTTTAACCTGCCGCCCATGAACGACGATCCCACCGAGGAGTTTCAACAAGCTGGCCGAGAGGCGCCGCCGGGTGTGGTCAGCGAGTTCCTCCTCTTTCTGCGGACCAACAAAAAATTCTGGCTGCTTCCGTTACTCTCCGCACTCCTGCTGCTCGGGCTCGTCGCACTCCTCGGCGGAACTGCGGCCGCCCCGTTCATCTACTCGCTGTTCTGATCCTACTGCGGCGGCAACGGCACTTCTGCCCAGCGCGCGAAGTCATCCTGCAACGCCTGCGGTGCGTTGGCCGTTGGCGGGAATTTCGCTTTCAACATCACGAGCTGCTGGGTGGTCAATCCGCGCGCGGTCCACCAATTCGCATCGGTGAAATTCGCATCAGTGAGGTCGGCACCCTCGAAGCGCGCCAAGGACATATCGGCCCCCTTGAGCACCGCGGACTCCAACTTCGCACCAGCGAAATTCGTCCCGATCAATTTTGCGCCCGTCAGATTGGCCATCACCAAGTCAGCATCCGCCAGATCCGCGATCGAGAAATCGGCGTTCTGCGCCTCGATCTGCGCGAGTCGGCACGCCCGCAGCACGGCTCCGCGCAGCATAGCGCCGCGCAGCACCGCCTGCAGCAGACGCATCTCGACCATCTCCGCGTTACCCAGTTTCGCGTGGGATAAATCTGCCAGCTCAAAGGAACCGCCGTTCAGTTTCGCACCAGTGAGATCGGCGCCCGCCACATTCGCCCGCAAAAATTGGGCGAACTGGAGATCCGCGCCCGGCAGCGCCCAACCCGTCAGATCTAAGCCGCCGACATTGGCCGCACGCCATTCCCGGTTGCCGGCCAATACCAGAGAGCGAAACGCCGCCGCGCGCTCGTCCGCCGTAAAACCTGGCTGACACAGCACCCAAAAGTCCCGCTCCCGCTCTGCGCTCCTTTGTTTCCGCACCGCCGTGGCCATCAATCCTAGCGCGACCACCAGCATGGCCACCGCGGCCACGCCTAGTGCGGCCACGACTTTGGTCCGCCGCGCGGCCGCAAACTGGGATGGACGTGAAGTTTCGCTCATGGTGTCGTCAACGTAATGTTGGCGTAATGATGAGTGCACGAAACACAACCCCCCAGACCACCCTCGGCACGACGACGCGCGCGCCCGAGTCGGCCACCGGATTTTCACGGCGGCGGTGGTTTCGCGTGTTCGCAGTGCTCGCGGGCCTGCTGCCGCTCGTCACACTCGAAGCGGGCCTCCGTCTGTGCGACGTCGGCCGGCCGGCCGACGCCCCCGATCCGTTCGCCGGATTTAATCAGAATTTTCCACTCTTCGAGCGTCAGGGCGCCGTTTACCGCACCGCCCGCGCCCGCGCACCGTTTATCGCACCGCAGGAATTTCCCGCGGAAAAACCGCGCGGCAGTTTCCGCATGTTTTGCTTCGGTGGTTCGACCGTCTATGGCCATCCCTACACCGGCGAGACGGCGTTTCCGAAGTGGCTGGAGCTCGAGCTCGCCGGCCGGGATCCAGCGCGCGCCTGGCAGGCGATCAACTGCGGCGGGGTGTCCTACGCTAGCTATCGCATCGCGCCGATGGTGCAGGAGGTCCTGCACTATCAACCCGACCTCATCATCGTCGCCACGGGCCACAACGAATTCCTCGAGGACCGCACCTACCACTCGCTCAAGACGCGCTCCGCCCTTTGGTCCGGGCTCCAGCGCACCGTGTATTCGCTCCACACCATTAATCTCCTCCGCCAGTCGCTCTTCCGCGACCGCGCCACCGCACTCTCCTCGGCCGCCGTCTCGACCGATGGCGGGGCACTCAGCCCCCACGTCAACACGCGCCTCGACTACGCCAGCGGCTACGCGTCCTATCGCCGCGACGAAGCGTGGTGGCAAAATGTCGTCGCCCAATACGACGAGTCCGTCCGCCAGATCGTCGCCGCGTGCCGCGCCGCGCACGTGCCCGTGCTCCTCGTCCGCCTCGGCTCCAATCTGCGTGATTGCCCGCCCTATAAATCTGAACACCGCGCCGGCCTCGCTCCCGGCGCAGAGGCCGGCTGGCAGGCCGCGTTCGATCTCGCGACCGCCAACGAGCGAACCGATCTGCCGCGCGCCTTGCACTTCTACCAGGAAGCCGCCGCCATTGATGCCGACTACGCTCTCTTGAATTTCCGCATCGCGCGCACGCTTGACCGGTTGGGCCGCCCGACCGAAGCGCTGCCGTATTTCGAACGGGCCAAGGACACCGACATCTGTCCGCTGCGCATCACCGCACCCCTCGAACACACCCTCGTCCGCATCGCCGCCGAGACTGACACACCGCTCGTCGACGCCGCCCAGATCATCGCTGCGCGTAGTCCCGACGGCATCCCCGGTAACGATTGGTATGTCGACCACGTGCATCCCAGTATCGGCGGCCACCAGCTGATCGCCCGCACAATTGCCGCGCAGTTTCCCGCGCGCGGCTGGCTCCCCGCCGCCGCCGAGTGGCCGGAAGCGCAGCGCGTGAAAACGTATACGAGCCACCTCACCTCCCTCGGACCCGCGTATTTGGCCGACGGCAAGCGCCGCCTCGCGTGGCTCGAGGATTGGGCCAAACGCCAACGCCTGGCCGCCGAGACCATTCCCAACGATGCCGCCGGATTCGCCCGCCTCGCGTTCCGTCACCTCGACCTGGGCGATGACGCCGCCGCGCGGGACGCGCTGCGCGAAGCGCTCAAGCGCGACACCGGCGTGGCCGACCTCGTCCGCGACCGCGCGCAAGCACTCACCGCCCAAGGCCGCAGCGACAGTGCGGCTACGCTGTTGCGGCAGCTGAATTAGGATCGCAGCGCCGCGCCCCCGCCGCCGGTAGCCCGCCTCGTGAGAGGCGGGAGCGGGAGAAATCACCCTCGGGCCATTTCCCGAATTCCCTGCTCTCACGAGCAGGGCTACGCCAGCAGGTTCGCGCGCCCTCCGCCGGCCTTTCCCCGCAATCTTTTCCGTCCCCGCCTCTTCAGAGCCGCGTCGTCACGCTCAAGCTCCACGTCGTCGGCTCCGTGTAGCGGTAGATGTAGTTCGGCTTAGCCAAGGCGGCGTTGAACGACGTGGAGCCCGTAATGCGGTAGCGGCTGTCACCGTTCACGAGGTCGTAAATATTCTGCACGCCGAGGCGAAATGTTGTCAGGAATTTATTAATACGGCGATCATAGAGCAGATAGCCGTGCAACGGAAACGACGCCGCGCCTTTGTAGCTCACACCATCATAAATCGCGACGGTGTAGTCGGGGCCGTAGATCCCGTTGCCCCCGACGCGGAGGCCGCGTACCCAGGGAACTTGGTAGTCCAAAACGAAGCTGCCGGTGTAGGGCGAGCTGCGCCGGCCCGCCACGGCATCCGTGAGCGTGTTGGCACCGAGCACGGTGCGGGCGTTGGCGAGCACCACGGCCGGCTCCGCCATGGTCCGGTCGCCGCCGACCGCATTGGCCGCGGTGGTGCGTGCCTCGGCTGCGGCCAGGTAGGCGCGGAAGGCGGCAAAGTCCGCCTGCGCCCGCACGCGCGTCGTGGAAAACGTGCAGCGCGTCTGCAAGCCTTTCCAACGCTGGCCCTGCAGCGTGAGCTCGATGCCGCGCGACTGCTCGTTCGAATTCACGGTGCGGCGCTCGTTGTTGAGCCCGTTCACCACCTCGACGTAGCGCGGATCGGACGGCAGAATATTATTCGGCGTGATGAGGTCCTGAAGTTGCGTGAGACTCAGCACGTCCGGCAGCCACGCATACGCCGCGTTCTCGCGGTGGATGTCGAAAACGCCGAGGGTGTAGGTGAGCTTCTTCTGGAACAGATCGCCCTTCAGGCCGACTTCCTTCGTCTTGCCGAGCACGGGGCCGATGTCGGGACCGTAGAAGACTTGCCGCGACTGCCAGTTGAAGGACTGCGAGTTGACCCCGTAGAGGTTGATGTTGAGCGCATCCCCACGCCACAACGCCACCGTGAGGCCGGCCATCTTGCTCACCGCGGAGAGATCGAAGGTCGGGTCGTAGGTGTAGAGATCGGGACGCTGCCACGGCATCCCCGGATGAGTGAAGTAGCCGCGGGCGTCGGTGACATAGGCGGCCTCCGTGGGGACCTTGCGCTTCAGGCTGTTCCAGCTCGCGCCGACGAGAGAATGCACGCGCCCGCCGAAGTATTCACCGGAGAGTGACGCCGTCTGCGTCTGCGAATAGCGGATGTCGACGAACGGCCCCGTGGTGGCCGTGCTCTCATAGAGCACCGGTTTGAAGGTGGGCGTCGAGCGGAGGTTCGGCAGGAGAAACTGATCCCAATAACCGGTGGTGCCGAAATTCGGATCGTCGAGATAGGCGCGCAGCCGGATACCGTTGTTGGCGATGAGGCCGGCGCCGAGTTCGTTGGCGAGACCGGTGCGGCGCGAGTGCTTCACGTCGCGCTGCTTGAGCGCGGTGACGACCGCGAGCTGCTTGCCCCAGCGGCCGAAGTCGAAGGGATAGACGGCCGCGACGCGGCCCGCATTCACGACGTTGCCGAAGACCTTAAAGGCAGCGCCGCCGATGGCCTCTTCGATATAGGGGCGGCCCGTACTATCGACGCTCAACACGGGCGGAGTCTGGCTGGTGCCGAAGGAATTGTCGTTCCGATCCTCGTGCTGGAACTGCTGGTTGTAGGCCAGCTCGATCGCGAGTTTGCCGATGCGCTGCTCGATCGTGACGTTGGCGACGTTGAAGGTCCGGTTGTTGTAATCGACCGTGCCGAGCATGTTCGTGTATTGGTCGAAGCCGTTGAAAATCTTCTGCGTGCCATTGGGCAGGCGCACGGCCCGCGTCTGGCCCTGCAGGAGCGAGACTTGGTTGCCGGAGGGACCGCTGCGATCGATCGCGAGCGGCGGATTGGTGGCGGTGCGGTAGAGAATTTCCCCGTCGGAGGTATAATACCACTGGTTGTTCGTGGCGAAGCCGCGGCCGGCCGCAGCGACGTCGTTGATCGCCAGGGCGCTGTCAGCGCGCACGCGGTTCGTCACGCCGCGCTCCAACTCCACACGGATCGCCGTGGTCTTGAACGGCTCGTAGGTGAACGCGAGATCGGCGGCGCGGAACACGTCGTTCGTACCCTTCACGTAGGTCTTGTTGCGGCGGTTCACGAGGTTCATCCGGACAAAGAAATTGTTCGTCACCTTGCGGTTCACATCGAGCTGCACGCGGTAGGCTTCGTAGGAGCCGTAGCTGGCGAACACCTCCTCCATATTGCGCGAGCGGGCGCGCTTCGTGTAGATCGTGGCCTGACCGCCCGGCTGGGAATCGCCAAACATCAGGGAGTTCGAACCCTTGTTAAAATCGAAGCGCTCGACGTTGTAGGCATCCGAGGGGACATACCACGTGAAGAAATTCCGCGAGCTGCCGCCGCCGGCCAGGCCGCGGTAAGTAATGCGGTCGTCGTTGCGCGACTCGAGCCGCGGCGTGACGTTCACGCCCGAGACGAACTGCGCTGCGTCTTCCATGTTGAACGCCCCGAGGTCGCGCATGAATTCAGCGGTGATGACATCGACCGTGACCGGGAGCTTGGCCAGCTCCTGATTGGTCCGGCTGCCGATCAACGTCGTCGTCGCCAGCCAAGATTTGTCGTCAGTGTCGGAGACCGTGAAGGGAGAAAGCGCAATGACCTCTTCGGACACGCGCGCGTTGGCTGGCTGCGCGCCCTGCGAGCGAGCGGCCACGGCGACGATAACGGCAGAAGCCAAAAAAACACGAAGGGAACTCATAGTAGGTGTGGGTTGGGAATCGAGCGGGGGAGCGCGCGAAGGTCGCACACGATGGAAAAGCACACGCGTTTGTCACTCCCTCCGTGAGATTTTCCCAGACCGGTCGCGCGCTGCGTGCCCGACCCTCGAAAAACACGGGTGACGTCGCCGCGTTTTCCGTGCGACCTTGGTGCCCACTCACCCCAACCATGATCTCCCCGCGCATCCTCCTTGCCCTGCTGTTCTCCCTCGCCAGCTCCGCGCTCGTCGCCGCCCAAGCCTATCCACCCACGTTCACCGACGCCCGCGCCGAGGTCTACAAAACCATCGGCGATACCCAGCTCTCGCTCTACATTTTTGAACCGCCCGCGGCCGTCGCCAAAACGAACCGCCCTGCGATCATCTTCTTCTTCGGCGGCGGCTGGACCAATGGTTCGCCCGCGCAGTTTGAACAACACTGCCGCGCCCTCGCTGCGCGCGGGATGGTCGCCATCACCGCCGACTACCGCGTCGCCTCGCGTCACCAAATAAAACCTACAGACTGCGTCGCCGACGCCAAGTCCGCCGCTCGCTGGGTCCGCACCAACGCCGTCCGCCTCGGCATCGATCCGCAACGCATCGCTGCTGGCGGCGGCTCGGCCGGCGGCCACCTCGCTGCTGCGATCGCCACCGTCCCCGGTTTCGAAAGCCCTGGTGAGGACACGAAGATCAGCCCGCTTCCCAATGCCCTCGTGCTTTTCAATCCTGCCCTCGTCCTTGCCCCGCTCCCCGGCCTGGAACTCGCCAACGTGGGCGACCGCGTCCCCGCCGAGCGCATGGGCACCGATCCGAAAAATATCTCGCCCGCGCACCACGTAAAAAAAGGTGCGCCGCCCACCATCATCTTCCACGGCAAAGCCGACACCACCGTCCCCTACGCGACCGCCGCAGCGTTTACGACCGTGATGAAAGCCGCCGGTAACCGCTGCGAACTCGTCGGCGCCGAGGGCGAGAAACACGGCTACTTTAACTACGGCCGCGGGGACAACGCCGCCTACCGCGCCACCCTCGCCGCCACCGACGCCTTTTTCGTTTCCCTCGGCTGGCTTAAACCCGCCGCAAAATAACCCGCCCGCGTGCGCACACGTTTCCGTCAACTCCGCCCCATGCACGCCTTCCGCCCTTTTCTCCCCCGCTCTCTTTTCCTCCTGCTCTCCCTCTCCGCCTTCCTCCCCCTCGCCGTCACCACCGCTACCGCCGCGTCAGCCCCGTCCCGCCCCAATCTCCTCATTATCCAGACGGACGAGCACAATTTCCGCACGCTCGGTTGCTATCGCGCCCTGCTCCCCGCCGATCAAGCCTTCATCTGGGGCGAGGGGATCAAGGTCGATACGCCCCACCTCGATTGGATCGCCGCCCACGGCGCCATCGCCGACCGCTTCTACGCCACCTCGCCCGTCTGCACGCCGTCGCGCGCCGCACTCCTCACCGGCCGTTACCCGCAAAACACCGGCGCGATCCAAAACGATCTCCCGCTGCGCGACGACATGATCACCTACGCCGAGGTCCTCCGTCGCGTGGGCTACGCGACCGGCTACGCGGGCAAGTGGCACCTCGACGGCGACGCGCGCCCCGGTTTCGCGCCCGCGCGCAAATTCGGCTGGGAGGAAAACCGCTACATGTTCAACCGCGGCCACTACAAAAAACTGATCGAAGATGAAAAAGGTCCGCGCGTCGGCGCCGTGAACGCGCAGGGCGTCCCCACCTACGCGCTCGACGGCGCCGACGCCAAAACCTTCACCACCGATTTCCTCACCGACCGCACCATCGATTTCATCCGTCGCCACGCCGCCGCGCCGTTCTGTTGGCACGTGAGTTTCCCCGATCCCCACGGCCCCAACACCGTGCGCGCGCCCTACGACACGATGTTTTTCAATGTGGATTTCAAGCAGCCCCGCAGCGCGCAATCGCCCGGAAAAGATCTCCCCGCCTACGCCGCGACCCTCGCCGGTGCTTTCAACAAAAACCAAATGGCGCTCTACTTCGGCATGGTAAAATGCCTCGACGACAACGTCGGCCGCATCCTCGCCACCCTCCGCGAAACCGGCCAGCTCGAACGCACGTTCATCGTCGTCACCTCCGACCACGGCGACCTCTGCGGCGAACACGGCCGCGACAACAAAGGCGTGCCGATGGAAGGCTCCTCGCGCATCCCGTTTCTCCTGCACGCCCCCGGTGTCGTGCCGCCGGGCACCGTCGTCCGCGCCGCGCTCGGCAACGTCGATTTCAAGCCGACGATCCTCGCCCTCATGGGTATCACCAATCCCACGACCGACGAAGGCCGCGACGCCTCCGTGCTTTTTCGCACCGGCCGCGCCCCCGCCGACTGGGCCGACCACGCCTTCGTGCGCATCGGCGGCGGCCCGAAACGCACCACCGCCGGCGAAGACGGGGAGTTGGCCGAAGGCAACGGCTGGCTCGGCACGTTCAGCCGCGACTACAAATTCATCGTAGCCCCCGGCGCCGCCCCGAGCCTCTTCGACCTCGCGAACGATCCGCACGAACTCACGAATCTCTTCACCGCCCCCGCGCAACGCGCCACCGTCCGCCGTCTCGCCACCGCGCTCCACGACTACGCGCAACGTTTCCACGACCCCCACCTCGCCGCCCCGAGAGTAAAATCCGACCTCGCCTGGGCGATGTCCGCCAACCCAGACTACCCCGCCCCCACCGACTCCGCCACCCCCGCCGACCCCGCGCCTGCAGCCGGAAAAGCCAAGCGGAAGAACAAGCAGAAGTAGTCCCCGCGGCATTACGCCGTGCAATCCGTCCCGCTTCAGCCTTCTCGAATTCTGATTGATCGATGCCTTCCGATGGGACGGGAGACGCGACGCCCCCGTCGCGTTCGTCCGCCAAACCGCGACGAGGGCGTCGCAGCCGCAACCTGCAGCACGATGTAGGCGTATTCGAGGAGACCCACAGCGACGCGGCGGCTCATGCCGCCGATCATCACCTTGCCGTAAATCCAGCGTGACGACACTCGCGATAAAACCGCTGTTCTGATTCTCGGATCAGCAGCCGTTCAGCCACGCCTAATGTTCGTAAGTCATCCCAAACACCGTGTCCGTGAGCCAGCCCCGGAAGGATTCGTTGTCCTGGAACTGTTTGAAGAGCTGTGCGTCGTCTTTGAAGAGGGATGTGATGACTCGCTTGAGGGCTTTATCGTGTTCGATCTTGGCGTTTTGGCGGTCCGAGTTCTTCTTAGCATTTTGATACTTCGCATCGGCTGCCACCTTCATGGGTATCTCGCCCGTGATGCGTTGCTCCATCCGTTTCGCATCGGCGAAGAGACCACCGAACTGGTCGTTGAACGCCTTCACGATGTTCGAGAGCCGATCCAGCTCCGGCTCGGCTTTTCGCCCTCCGCCTGATGTCGGCACGGGCTCGATCTCGGCATTCGCATCCGGCAGCGCGATGGCCATCGTCGCCTTCTTCTCGGCCCGGTAGCTGTCCATGTCGATGGCTTCGAGGATGCCTTTGGCGAGGTCTTCCTCGATGGGCGCAGGCAGTTTCGAAATGAGGAAGTTCAGGAAGATCGAGAGCTTCTCCCAGTCTTGCACGCCATACGGCAGGATCGTGGCGAGGAAGTCGTAAGTGCGGGTAAACGCCTTGGCCTTGCCCTTGAAATCCACCTGTCCGTCTTCATCAAGGTCGTTCACATAGACGGCCACGCACGCGTCGAGAATGGGGTCGAGTTTGTCACGGTCGGCCCCGCCCAGATACAACTCCACCAGCGCGTTGATCTGGTCGGGCGAATAAACCTGATACTTGTCCAGTTCACCCTTGAGCGTGTGGAGCTTGTTCGGGTCGGTCTCCTTGCTGAGGATCGTGGTGCGGTAGTAATCGGCGAAGGACTTCTCAATGACCTCGGTGTCGTTCTGGAAATCGAGCACGAAGACATCGTGCTTCTTGGGGTGCGCCCGGTTCAGGCGGGAGAGGGTCTGCACGGCTTTGATGCCGCTGAGCGCCTTGTCCACATACATGGTGTGCAGGAGCGGCTCGTCGTAGCCGGTCTGGAACTTGTCGGCGCAGATGAGAAAACGATAGGGGTCTTCCTGAATCCGGTCGGCGATGTCGCCGCTGGGGAATCCATTCAGTTTCGATTCGCT
Organism: Opitutia bacterium; assembly: GCA_947467625.1. Lineage (GTDB taxonomy): Bacteria > Verrucomicrobiota > Verrucomicrobiia > Opitutales > Opitutaceae > GAS368. The sequence goes on from CANIJN010000036.1 coordinate 11,118, forward strand.
GACCTTTTCGCCTTTGTATTCCGGCTCGCCGGAGAAGGCTACGATGGGGCGGTAAGGGCTTTTGATCTCGGTGAGGTAGGCGTTGAACGCCATGAAATACTCAATCGCCCGCTGGATGCTACCGGTAACGACCATCGCCCGAGCCTGGCCACCGATTTTATTCTGACCGCTGACCTGTTCGAGGAAGTGGTCCACCATGATCTCCGCTTTGTCACGGATGGCCTTGCTATGGCTCTCCACATAGACGCGTAGCTTTTTGCGGGCCTTCTTTACGTCATATTCGGGGTCGCCCTCCACGGTCTTGGCGAGACGGTAGTAGCTCGCGACGGGGGTATAGCTTTTCAGCACATCGAGGATGAATCCTTCCTGAATGGCCTGCTTCATCGTGTAGGGATGGAAGGGGCGGTGCTTCACCTCGCCGCCTTCGGAATACTCGACGCCGAACATCTCTAGCGTCTTGTTCTTCGGCGTGGCGGTGAAGGCAAAGTAGCTGGCGTTCTTGGCGAGGCGTTTCTTTTTAATGCGCTCGTCGAGGGCGTCGTTGATCTCGTCCTCACTATCCGTCACTGCCTGGCTGACGGCGGAGGACGTCTTGCCGCTCTGGCTGGAGTGCGCCTCGTCGATGATGATGGCGAATTTTCCGCCGCGATGCTCGTCGCCGATGCTGTCGAGCACATGGGGAAAGGTTTGCACCGTGGAGATGATGAGCTTCTTGCCGTCCTTGAGATACTTGGTGAGTTGCTCGGTCTTGGAGGTGCCCGCGCCTTCCTTTACCGCGCCGATGATGCTGCCCACCTGGGCAAAGCCCTTGATCGTCTCGCGGATTTGTTTGTCGAGCAGGCGGCGGTCGGTGATGACGATAACGGAATCGAAGACCGTCTTCCCGTCCTTGGTCAGGCTGATCAACTGATGCGCCAGCCACGCGATGGAGTTCGACTTTCCGCTGCCCGCGCTGTGCTGGATGAGGTAGCGCTTGCCCGCCCCGTGCTCCTGCACATCGGCCAAAATCATCCTCACCACATCGAGCTGATGGTAGCGGGGGAAAATCTGCACCTGCTTCTTCTTGCCCGTCTTCGGGTTTTCCTCCTCCACGACTTGCGCGTAGTTCTCTAAAATCTCCGTCAGCCGCGCCGGGGTGAGGATGCGCTTCCATAGGTAGTCGGTCTTGAGGCCGTCGGGATTCGGGGGATTGCCCGCGCCATCGTTCCAGCCTTGATCGAAGGGCAGAAACCACGAGTCCTTCGCCGTGCCGCCCTTGCCTTTGAGCGCGGTGCACATCGCCACCTTATTGTCATCCACCGCAAAATGGACGACACAGCGGCCAAACATGAAGAGCGGCTCGCGGGGATCGCGGTCGCGTTTGTATTGCTCGATGGCGTCGTCGACCGTCTGCTTGGTCAGGCTGTTCTTCAGCTCAAACGTGATGACAGGCAGCCCGTTGATGAAGGCGCACAAATCCAGCGACCGCTTGTTTTCTCGGCTGAAGTGCAGTTGCCGCGTGATGCTGAAGCGGTTCTTCGCATGGCGCTCCACCGCCTTCGCGTTCTCGGCCGAGGGCTTGCCGTAGAAAAGATCGAAACTCAGCGCCCCGTGCTTGATGCCGTGGCGCAGCACATCGATCACCCCGTGTCGAGTGATCTCCCCTTGTAGTCGGGCGAGGAACTTCTGCCGCGCCATGCCCTCTTTGTCTTTGTAATTCCCGACGCCCAGCTTCGCCCATTCCTCCGGCTGCGTGGCGATGAGAAAGGAAAAGAGCTGCTCCGAATCCACGGCAAATTCGCGGTCATACGCCGCATCATTTCCCGCCAACCAACCACTGCCACCCTTGGCGGGAGCAGCCTCGGCCACGATTCCTGCCGCGCCGGAGGCCAGACCATCCGTCCCGGTCATGTGCCGCATGATCAGGGTTTCGAGTCCTTTTTCGGTGGTGTCGGTTTTGCTCATGATTTTTCTTGGTCACCGGGGTTAGGCTTTGTTTTAACCTTGGTTAAGCCTTTGCTTTCATCGCCGATCAAGCAAAGGCCAAGTCGCCTGTAATCAGGCATCTGCGCGCATCTGTTTCGATCGTGGCTGGTTCGGATCATGGCTTTTCTTTGTTAAAATCGGACGGGGCCGCGGCGTGCCACGCAGGCTGTGCCCGACTGCCACGGTTCTCGATTTTCGTCTTTTGGTAGTCGTCCATCAGGTTGTTTCCCGAGTCTCTTGATCGTGTTCCGCAATCTTCCCGGCAACCTCTGCGGCAAAGTGCTCCGCCTCATTCTCACGGATGATCTCATGCTCGACGGGTGTCTTGCGGAGCACATTGAGAGCCTGCTCAAAGGCGCGTTTGCTGCCCTCCAATTGCGGCTCTCCCACGAGGAAATAGACCCGGAACTTGTCAGGCGAGTCCTTGACGCTGGTCATCCGGCCCAACCACGAATGCGCCTTGTCCTTGATGTTCTGCGGCTGCATCAGGTCGAAGGACACGGTTTCCATGCAATGCCATTGCTGGTTCTTCCATGCGTGACTGAACTCCACCTCGTCATCTTGCACCGAGATGATCTTTGTCCCGAAGCGCGATAGAATCTGCTTCTCCTCAAATCCCTTCTTGAAGGTCTTCCAAACTGCCTCGTCGGACCGGCTGAGATTCTTCTGCTGGTCATCATACCTCTCGACCATGCGCTCGTAGATGGACTCCGCCGTCGCGGCCAGATCAGCCGCCAACCCGCTCCCCATTGGTGACCATTGGAACGAACTGTCATCGGGGGCAATCACCGCAAATGCCATCTCCTGCGCATTCACCGGCTTCTGGCCCAGATCCATTTCCTGCTGCACGCGATTGGCAATCTCATCGAACCGCGACTGCAGGTGCCGGACCACCGTGCGGAAATGCTCCCCGTCGAAGCCGGGAAACATCTTCGAGAGCCGCCCATGGGTCGGGCGCAGGATCGCGTTCGCGTAGTGCGCCTCCGGTGACGAGAGAACGACGCCCACGTTGGCAAATTCGCCGGTGCTCGTGTCATGCACGTAGCGAAGGATGGTGTAGGTGTAGGGATGCTTGCTCATAATAGTGTCTCCAGTTGTAGTCGGATGCGTTGAAAATTAGCGATGCACCCGGTCAGGTATGTCTTGATTTTTTGGCCCGTGGTTGTTTGCCCATTCCACTCCGCTGGGACAGCCGCAATATACGCGTCCAGCCGGGGTTCGTCGATGGCTTCCAACGCTCCCTGAAAACGATCCAGCGCGAGATTCCCGCCGCGGAGCGCTTGGCAAAAGATGTGATCCTTAAGAAACGCCAGCCCACCGGCATCCCAAGGCGCAACCGGCCGGATGGACAGGAAGTGCGAGAAGGCGGATTCGTGGTCGAAGATGAGGAGGTTGTTCCCCAGAAAGGCGCAGTTCGGGTTGGTCTGGCGGCGGTCGGGATTCTGAATCAATCCATCGAAGGCAAAGACCTCCATCAGGCCCTGTTTCATATCACGGGACGGGGTTTTGTCCCTCGGCCAGATCGTGTAGCCGGGTGCCCACTTCGCGCAGCCAAAGTTCAAGCCCTCGCTTTTCTGAATGACCGTTCGCAAGGCCGCGTCCGGCACCGTGGCGGCAAAAGCCTTCTCAATCGCAATTCGATACGGCGTCTGCACGGGGAGATCGAGATCCAGCGCGAGCAAGGACGCCACAGCTTCGGCCAGCAAGCCGCCCGGCATGATCTGCGGATGGCTGCGCATCTTGGTCACCACCTCGACCTCTTCGCCCGCCTCGTTCTCACACACGAGGAGGCAAGGCTGGGTGCGCCCGGAGCCCATCACCTTTTCAAAACGGATGGCCGTGAGGAGTTCGAGCATCATTCCGTGTTCTCCTCGGTTTCGACTTCTTCCACCGGTTCGTCGGTGGCCGGTTCGACGGGGGCGGCGACTGGCGGGGCGGGGAGATGGGCGGCGGCTTCGCGCACGTCCAGCTTGCCCGTCACGAGGTCGGCGGTCAGGCGCGTCCGGTATTCCTGCATCAGCGCGATTTCTCGCTCGGTGCGGGCGATGGCGGTGTTGAGGTCTGCCGACTGCTCGCCAATTCCTTTGAGGATGGAGTCCTGTTCCTCACGAGGCGGCAGCGGAATATGGATTGCGCCGAACCTGTCGTTGTAGAGGCGCATGAATCCCGATGTGCCAGTGCCCAAACCTTTTGATTCAGAGCGGAACTTGACCCGCAGCGTGCGACTCCGAAAAAGCTCACCCAAGTAATCGACATTCACGTCAGCTATCGGGTCGAAGACCGCGTAGTCGGGGCTGACAAGGCCGGTGATGCTGAGGCACGACGGAAAGATGACTCCGTTGCCTGCTTGCATCCGGTTCACGACGAATTGCCGTGGTCTGACAATCTTGAAGCCGACCAGTGTTGCTGCTTGAGGCGGGCGGGTGAAGTGTTCTGAAAACACGACGAGGCCGTGGTGCATCCGCATGGAAAGCAGCGGCTCCAATCCGGTGGTGGACCGATTATCCACTTCGCGCAGGAGATACTTGATTCGTTTCGCCTCCCAATTCTTCGGGATGTCGCCGAGCCAGGGGATGCCGGAGGGCTTGAGGGGGACGTCGGGGTGGAGGCCGCGGGTGACGGCGCGGTGGATGATGGCCTGCTTCTGCTCATTCAGCAGCCCAATCAGCTTCCGCTTGGCGCGGACCCAGCCGTCGATCTTCCGGTTCGCGTGGTCCAGAAACCGCACGATGGCCGCTTGTTCGTCCTCGCTGGGCACGAGCACGGGAATCTGCCGCATTCCGGGAATGGACAAATCCCACTGACCAACGCGCACGCCGTCAGATGCTTGCGCGAAGTGCGCAACATACGGCTTGCTGCGAAGGAGACGCTGGCCGAACGCTTGATTTGCTATGCGGAAATCGAAGACGAAATACGCGGGGCTGACAATTCCATCGCAAGGCGCGATGCCCATCGAGCCCTGCCACGCCTTCATCTTGTTGATCACGAGATTGCCAGCGCGAGCGACCTTGTAGTTGGTCAAGTCCTCGGGGATGACGTTGTGATTCTCGTCCGCATCAGTCATCGACCGAACGAAGACTCCTTTCTCCCGTGCCACCGAAAGCAGCGGCAGGTCTGGACGGTCGCGCTCGGCTCGCTTCGAGATAAGCGTGCGGAGATGCCGCACTTCCCATTCCGCTGGAACAGCACCAAGCCACTTTGATCCCGACTCCTTGTATTCTGCATACGGCTTGAGTTCCTCGATCATGCCGTGGCTCCTTTCAATAGAGGGTTAGGCCGCCCCTTCAGGGCTGGTTTCGTATCCATTCCTAACCCAGGGCGTTGCCCTGGGCTGGGATAAAATCGCCCCTTTGGGGCTGGGGAGCGTGAGATCATGCCGTGGCTCCTTTCTGCGCCCCAACGGGGCAGCCCCATACCAGCCCAGGGCAACGCCCTGGGTCAGCGACGGCGAGTGATTCAAGCCCTGTAGGGGCGGGCCAGATCGGCCGCATCAGTAAACACGGTTTACCCTGCCGGATGGGCCGCCCCTTCAGGGCTGGGGAATTCCGGGTGGCACGATACCCAGGGCGTTGCCCTGGGCTGGGATAAAATCGCCCCTTTGGGGCTTGAGAGCTTGAGTTCATGCCGTGGCTCCTTTCTTCTTCCGTTTTGGTTTGGCTAGCGTGGCAGGTTTTTCGGGGGAGCTTGCGAGCGTTTGTTCGGCGATGAGTGCTTGTTCGCGCAGGAGTTCGGCGCGGAGTTCCTCTTCGCTGGGGAGGATGAGTTTGTATTTGCTGGCGAAGATCTGCTCGTTGCCGTGGAGGACGGAGTAGCGGACGACGGTGTGATCTTTGTGAGCGCACAGGATGATGCCCACGGTGGGGCCGTCATCGGGGCTGCGCCGCTGATCGTCGTAGAGGCGCACATACATGTCCATCTGGCCGATATCCTGGTGGGTGAGTTCGCGGGTCTTGAGGTCAAAGAGGACGAAGCACTTAAGCAGGTAGTTGTAGAAAACAAGGTCGATGTAGAAATCCTTGGTCTCGGTGCTGAGGCGCTGCTGGCGGGCGACGAAGGCGAAGCCCTTGCCCAGTTCCAAGAGGAATGCCTGGAGATTATCAATCAGGGCATGCTCTAGATTGGACTCCAAGAGCTTGCCTGTGCCGGGCAGTCCCAGGAATTCCAGCAGGACGGGATCGCGGATGAACTGGCGCGGGGTGGCCTGAATCTCGGCGAGTTTCTCCGCAGCCTCGTCCCGCACGGGCTGGCGGTCCTTGCTGGTAAGGAGCCGTTCGTAGTAGAGGGTGCCGATCTGACGCTCCAGGGCGCGGGTGTTCCAGTTCTGGGTGGCAGCTTCGTTCATATACCAGTCCCGGGCGGTGGCGGAGTCCACGCGCAGGAGCAGGCGGTAGTGGGTCCAGCTCAATTCGTGACGCAGTGCGTCACAATTCGGGAATGCCTGATAGAACAGCCGCATGTAGCGGAGATTGGATGCATCAAAGCCTTTGCCGAACTCAGCGGTGAGTTGGGCGGAAACTTGCGCGAGCACTGCCTTGCCATACGCGGCACGGGTTTGGCCAGCTTGCTCGAACTCGACAATGTGCCGACCAACGACCCAGCAAGTGCGCACCTGGACGACATCCACGGCGGTGATGGCCTGCCGACGAGCTTCCAGAATGACGGCACGCAGGTTTGCCAAGAGGCTGCCGGCATTCTCCTGCGCCACCTGCGATGATTGTCGCACCACCGGCGCGACTATTTGTGTCACCGCTGGCGACACTTTCTTGGCGGTCTTCTTTTTCATGCCGTGACTCCTTTCGTTATTTCTTGGAGCAGGCCTTCCGTCTCCTGCTCCAGCGCGAGGATGTCGGCGCTGATCTGGGCGAGGGTGCGCAGTTTCGGGGGCTGGTAGAAGTGGCGGGTGAAGCTGACTTCGTAGCCGATCTTGGTGTCGGCCTCGACGAGCCAGGCGTCGGACGTGTAGAGCAGGACTTCGCGGCGGATGAAGGCTGGAATGCCACCTTCCTCCAGCAGCGGGATTTGCTCGAAGTCGCGGAGTTCGCTGTCGGGCTCGTATTCGACGACGCAAGGTTTGCCGTCGATCTTGGCCTCGAACAGGCCGTGGAGAGGGGCAGGCGAGACGCCCGCCCTACCTTTGTGGATTTTCTTGATGACGCGGGGCGCATCCTCCACGCGCCAACTGACGGCGTTGACGATGAGCTTGAGTTCGGAGGCGCTCGGTTTGCCCTGTCCTGAGCTTGTCGAAGGGAGGTCGAGTTTCTTGAGCGCGGCTTCCACTTTCTCCAGAAAGACGTTGTGGTCCTCGAAGAGGTCATCGCCGAGGGCCTTGCGGAGCTGGTGGGCGACATCAAGGAGCATGGCGTCGCGCTTCCAGGTGGCTTCGCTGAGGAGCTTCTTTTTCTTTTTGTCGGAGAGGCTCTTTTTCGGCGTGTCGGCTTCGCCTTCCTCATCTTCGTCGCCTTCGCTGTCGCCTTTGCCCCAGTCGTTGACGAGCTTCTCCAGTTGCGGGCGGACGGAGGCGGGATCGGTGAAGAGGGCGTCGCCGAGGGCGGCGTAGAGGGCGGCGCGGATGTCCTCATCGCCGGAGGCGTAGCGCAGGGGCTCGATGCGCGGGCGGGTGAGCTGGCTGTGCAGGCGAAGCGGGCGCTCAACCTTCACTTTCCAATAACCGAAGGCGGCATTGGGGAAGATCTTCGACTGCGGCGTTTCCTTGAAGGCGAGGAAGGTGTCGCAGATGCGCTGGATGTCCTCGGCGGCGAGTTCGCAGTTCTTTTTGCCCATGTTCTTGCGCAGGGGCCGGAACCATTGGGTGGCGTCGATGAGCTGGACCGTGCCCTGGCGCGGCGCGGCCTTGCGGTTGGTGAGCACCCAGACGTAGGTGGCGATGCCGGTGTTGTAGAACATGTTCAGCGGGAGGGCGACGATGGCCTCCAGCCAGTCGTTCTCGATGACCCAGCGGCGGATGTTGCTCTCGCCCTGCCCGGCGTCGCCGGTGAAGAGGGAGGAGCCGTTGTGCACCTCGGCGATGCGGCTGCCGAGAGGGGTGTCGTGCTTCATCTTGCTGAGCATATTGGCCAGAAAGAGCATCTGGCCGTCGCTGCTGCGGGTGATGAGGGAGTATTCGGGATCACCGGCGTGCTCGATGAGGAAGCGCGGGTCTTTGACATCCTTCTTTCCACCTTCGCCGCTCATGCGCTCCAAGTCGCTCTTCCAACTTTTGCCGTAGGGCGGGTTGGCGAGCATGAAGTCGAAGGTGCGGGAGCGGAACTGGTCGTTCGACAGGGTGGAGAAGGCAGGGCCGCCGACGATGTTGTCCGCCGCGTCGCCGTCGCCTTTGAGCAGGAGGTCGGCTTTGCAGATAGCGTAGGTCTCGGCGTTGATCTCCTGCCCGTATAGGTGGGTGGCGACCTGCTTGCCGTGGGCGGTGGCGATTTGCTGGAGGGTTTCCTCGGCGACGGTCAACATGCCGCCGGTGCCGCAGGCGCAGTCGTAGAGCAGGTAGGTGCCGGACTCGATCTTGTCCGCCACGGGCAGGAACATGAGGCTGGCCATGAGCTTCACGGCATCACGCGGCGTCCAGTGCTGGCCGGCTTCCTCGTTGTTGTCCTCATTGAACATGCGCACGAGGTCCTCGAAGACGGTGCCCATGGAGTGATTGTCGAGGCCAGGCAGTTCGCCCACGGGGCGGGGGCTGAGGTTGATGTCCTTGTCGAGGAACTTCTCGATGAGCTGGCCGAGGCCGTCCGACTCGGAAAGTTTTCCGATCTGATTCCGAAACTCAAAATTTTTGATGATGTCCTGCACATTCGGCGAAAAGCCGTCGAGGTAGGCGATGAAGTCGTCCTTGAGCGTCTGCTGCGTCTTGCGGGACTTGAGGTCGCGCAGGAGGAAGGGCGAGGTGTTGTAGAAGGCTTGGCCTGAGGCGGAGCGGAGGGCGTCGTCCTGGTTCGTGATCTTTTCCTTATCGAGGGCCGCTTTCATTTCGAGCACGGCGGCTTTGGTCGGCTCCAGCACGGCATCGAGGCGGCGGAGGACGGTCATCGGCAGGATGACATCGCGGTATTTGCCGCGAACGAACACGTCGCGCAGGGTGTCGTCGGCGATGCCCCAGATGAAGTTGGTGATCCAGTTGAGTTGGGCTTGGTCCATGAAAGGGGGATTTGGTTTAGGCGGCTACGCGAAACTGTCCCAGTTCCTCCCGACGACTTCTGGGGTTTTCGATAGCCGCAAGCTTCATGTTTTTGGAATTCCGAACGCTGCTCGGTTCGCCGCCGATCAAACCGGTGCCATCTGCAAAAGCGACGGCTTTGTTTTTCACCGGGAATCAAAGGTCGCCGGAAATCTGCGTGCTATGAATCCTTGCGTATGTTCATGCACATTCTGGACTCGAGCGATTTTTCCCGCCTGGAAGATCGCCCGAGTGAAGGTAAGAAGATTTTGTTGGTAGGAAAATTTCCCAAACCACGGAAGCAATTCCGATTAAGGGTTCTCATTTCACGTTCAATCCGCCCCGGATCACGGCGCCTCGGCTGAAGCTGAACACCCCAATCAACCTCTGCAGGATGGGTTATTCTCTGAGAAATTCCCTACCAGCTCAGCATCTGCGGCGCGCATTTACCCTTTTGCGTCATCCACCGATAACCAACCGTGGCTCGGAAATCACGCTTCCTGTCCCTGTCAGCCCGCTGCTCGCCTCCCGGGGTGCTCTGGACTTTCGGGCACAAGAGCTCTTGCTAAACCTCCAGCATTCGCCCCGCCACCAGCCCCCGTTGTCATGAAACTTCGCTCTCTTACAGCTCCCGCGTCCCGCCGAGAATTTTTACACACCTCCGCGCTAGCCACCGGCTCGCTCCTCTTCGCGCGCGCGGCTTCCCGCGCTGCCGATGCTGCGAAGCCCGCCAACTCGCGCCTCCAAATCGCCCTCATCGGCGTCGGCGGTCGCGGCCAGGCCGCTCTCACTGCGTTGCAGGGCGAACAGATCGTGGCGTTCTGCGACGTCGACCACGTGCGCGGACGCGAACAGGTTGCCGCTAACAAAGTGTCCTCCAGCGCCCTCGCACGTTTCCCCGACGCACGTTGGTTTCACGACTACCGCGAAATGTTCGCCCAGATGTCCGACCAAATCGACGCCGTCGTGGTCAGCGTGCCCGACTTCATGCACTACGCCATCGGGATGGCCGTCCTGCGTCAGCGCAAACATCTCTACATGGAGAAGCCGCTCTGTCGCTGCATCACCGAGGTGCGCGCCCTCCGCGCCGCCGCCGCCGAAGCGGGTGTCGTCACGCAGATGGGCAACCAAGGCCGCGCCGCTGAGGGCATCCGCCTCGCGCGCGAATGGGTGCAAGCCGGCCTCCTCGGCCGCGTCCATACCGTCCACGCGTGGAACTACACGGTCGGCGGTTCTTATTCACTCGGTCTCGGCCCCCACCCCGAGGCCGCCGACGAAACTCCGCCACCGTCCCTCCGCTACGATCTCTGGCAGGGCGTCACGCCCGAGCGTCCGTATCGGAGAGTGCGCAGCCACAGTTCGTGGCGCGGCTATTCCGACTACGGCACCGGCTGCCTCGGTGACTGGGCCTGCCACCAGCTCGATGCCGCCGTCTACGCCCTCGACCTCGGCGCCCCGCTCTCCGTCGAACCCGCGACGACTCCGCTCCCGCCCGGCACGTTTCCCACCACCAACACCCTCCACTACGCTTTCGCCGCGCGCGGCGAGCAGCCACCCGTTTCGGTCCGCTGGTTCGACGGCGGGATTTTACCTCCGCTGCCCGTCGAGGGTTTCACGTTCAACAACGCCGGTGGGAGTATTTTCTACGGCGATAAAGGTATCATGGCCGTCGGCTCCCACAGCTCCTCCGCCCGTTTGCTGCCCGATGCCCGCATGGCCGAACTGCGCAGCTCACTCCCGCCGAAAACCATCCCGCGCCTCATCGGCGGCCCGCACGTCGAGTGGGTCAACGCCATCCGCACCGGCGCGCGCTGCGGCTCCGATTTTCAACGCGCCGCGCCCCTCGCCGAAATCGCCCTGCTCGGTGTCGCTGCCATCCGCGCACAAACGCGCCTCGAGTGGGACGCCACCGCCGGCCGCGTCACGAACTCCGCCAGCGCCCAGCGCTTCATCGGCCCCGGCTACGACTATCGCCCCGGCTGGGGCGTGTAACGCGCGCCCACTCCCCGCGCTTCGCTCGTCTCTTTCTCCTCCCACCACCCCCGCACCCTTCTCATGAAATTCCTTCACACCCGCCTCGCCCTGCGTCTCCCCCGCTCTCTTTCCCTCCTGCTCTCCCTCTGCCTCGCCGTCGCCGCATCCGCCGCCTCGGCCCCCGAGCGCCCGAACATCGTCCTCCTCATGGGCGACGATCACGGCTGGGACGAAACCGGTTATAACGGCCACCCTTACCTCAAGACGCCCGTCCTCGACGACATGGCGCGCACCGGCCTGCGGCTCGACCGCTTCTACTCCGGCGGCGCGAGTTGTTCGCCCACGCGCGCCACCGTCATGACCGGTCGCCACCACCACCGGTCCGGCACCTTTGCGCCCGGTTGGTCGACCCGGCCAAAGGAAATCACGGTTGCCCAACTGATGCGCGACGCCGGTTACGCCACCGCGCACTTCGGTAAATGGCACCTCGGACCCGTCAATGCCGCCTCGCCCACCAACCCCGGCGCCATGGGCTTCGATACGTGGCTTTCGCACGATAATTTTTTCGAACTCGATCCGTCCCTATCCCGCAACGGCGGCCCGCCCCACGTGATCAAGGGCGAGAGTTCCGAGATCATCATCGCCGAAGCGATCCGTTATATCGATACCGCTCGCCGCGCCGGCAAACCCTTCTTCGTCGTCGTGTGGTTCGGTTCACCCCACGAGCCCTATCAGGCCTTGCCCAAAGATCTCGCGCTCTACGACAACCTGCCCACGACGTTCGCGAATCGCCAAGTAAAGCTCACGTCCAACACCACCGGCCGCAACACCACCCGCCTCCAACGCGACGTGCTGCGTGAGCGCTTCGCCGAAATCACCGCGATGGACCGCTCCATCGGTCAGCTCCGCGAACACCTCGGCACCACCGGCCTCCGCGCCAACACCTTGCTCTGGTATTGCGGCGATAACGGGACCCCTCAGGAAGCCGTCGCCACCGTCCCCTTCCGCAACCACAAAGGCTCCATCTACGAGGGCGGCATCCGCGTCCCCGGCGTGATCGAGTGGCCCGCCAAGATTTCCCGCCCACGCGCGACCGACGTCAACGCCGTCACCAGCGACATGCTCCCGACGCTCTGCGACCTCGTGGGCCGCGCGCTCCCGCGACGGCCCCTCGATGGACTTTCGCTCCGCGCGCTGCTCGAGGGCACGATGACCGAACGCGCCGCCCCGATCTGTTTCTGGGACGATCCCATTGCCCGCCATCCCGGCGCGAAACCCTACATCGATCCCGAACTGCAAAAAGGCACCACCCCACTCGTGAAACTCGGCCCCGACGGCACCGCCACGCGGGATTTTCAAAACTACCACCACGACGAAATTCTCCCGCAAGACTACGCCGGCCCGCGCGCCGTCGTCGGCAACCGCTACAAACTCGTCGTCGACGGCACCAAAGGCAGCGGCCGCGAGCTCTTCGATCTCCGCGCCGATCCCGCCGAGAAAACCAACCTCATCGCCACGCACGCCGCCGAAGCCGACAAACTCGCAGCCGTCCTGAAAACCTGGCAGCGCTCCGTCCTCGAAAGCCTCACCGGCGCCGACTACCGCTGACGCCCCGCTTCATCCAGCAACTGATGCCGCGTTTGGGGAACGCTCAAAACCGGTCTTACTTTGCGTCCCCCAGCATCGGTGGCACGTTCGGCGAGCCCTCCAAGAAAGCAGCATAATCCTCGCGTTTACCTTTTGCGGCCCGCTGCCTGAGGTGGTCGACCGTCAGCAGCGCGCTCAGCTTTTCCCCCGCAGCGGACGACAGCAATTGGTCCATCGTCACGCCTTCGCTGGCCGCACATTCGCGGAGCTGCCGGGCGAGGCTTTCGGGCATTTGGATCGTGAGAGTGCTCATGACGATTGGGCGAGTTGCTGTAGGAAGCCAGAAGGAGGCAGCGCTGCAACTCCCCATTTCTCGATGCCTCGGAAGTCCCGGAGATTGTGGGTCACGATAATCTTTGCGCCCGCCGCAACGGCGAGTTCCAGCAACATATCATCGCCAGGATCGGATAGCACCGGTCGCCACGTGTAGAAAATCTCCTGCAGGTGGCTCGCCGCCAAAAAGAAATCCAAGAAACCCTCGGCCTGCATCGCCGTTCGCCCCAGGAGATTCTCTGCGCGCAGCAAGACCGCCCGATATTCGAGAAACAGGGGCACCGACACCGCCGGAGTGAAGCGCTCGTCGGGCAACCGAGAAAGCAGCGCATGGGAAGCGCCGTTCCGCGAACGGGCGGCGGCCACCAAGACGTTGGTATCGAGCACCACTCTCATGCGGTGAATGACTCCACGTCTTCACGCCATTTTCAAGTGTCGCGGCCCACACAATATTTTCGCCCTCACCCGCACACTCGAAAAGTCACCAGATTCTGAGTGCATCGGATCACGCCTATGAACGCCCCTCGCGCTTTCTTCGCCACCGTTCTCCCCCTCTCTCTTTCCCTACTTCTCTCCTTCTCCGAATCTGCCGCCTCCACCGCCACCCCGCCACCCAACATCGTCTGGATCATCGCCGACGACATGTCGCCCGACACCGCCGCCTACGGCTTGCGCGACGTCAAGACCCCGCGCCCCGAGACCCGCTGTCTCGACCGGAAAATTCACACCTGATTATCGCCACGGCAGGACGCCCAGCGGACACCGCGCGGCGGAGCCGCCACCCAGGCGAGCGTGCGCGCCTCCCACACCGTATGCGGGAGCGGCCTCTCGACGAATCCATGCTTCCCCAGTGCCAGCGCCGCCATCGCGATCGGGAAAGGCCTGGGGTCGGGCACCGCGATGCGCACTGCGCCGACCGTGTTTCCCTGCGGTACGGGATGTCATACGCGCGCGCCAACCCGGCGCTGGGAAAGGGCCGCTCCGGCGAGCGCAAAACCTGCGACCTGCGCAACGCTTACCCTGCCGAATCGTCTCACGTCCCGTGCCCCCGATCTCGCCCGATCGATTCACCCGCCGAATTCGTTTTCTCAAAATCGCCATCATGCCCGTCACCCACCCCCTGCTCCTTCGCTCCCGCATTCTCCTGAGCCTGTGCCTCGTCTTCGCCGTGAGCTTTACACCCCGTGCGGGCCGCGCCGCGGAGGGCACCGTTTCCGAGGTGAAATCCGACCTCATTGTTTTTGGCGGCACGCCCGCTGGCATCATGTCCGCCGTCGCCGCCGGTCGCCACGGCACCACAGTCGTCCTCATCGAACCTAGCTATCTCATCGGCGGCCTGATGAGCGGGGGACTCCACAAAACGGATATCGGCAAACGTGATACGATCGGCGGACTTTCGGCCGAGTTTTTTAAACGAGTGATGGCTTTCTACACGACCACGTACGGCGCCGGCTCACCGCAGGTCAAAGCCCTCGACTACACGCAGGACCCGAAGACGCGCGGCGGTTACTACTTCGAGCCAAAAATCGCTCTCCAGATTTTCCGCGAAATGCTCGCCGAAGCGGGCGTCACCGTGCGGACCAAGGAGCAATTGCAGTCGGTCGACGCCGTCGCGGGCCTGATCCGCAGTCTCGTGACGCGCCACTACGAGACGGGTGCCGAGACGCGTTTCACCGGCACCGTCTTCATCGATGGTTCCTACGAGGGCGACCTCATGGCGCAGGCAGGTGTGCTCTACCGCGTGGGCCGCGAGGCCCGCGCCGAATATAACGAGTCCCTCGCCGGCCTCACCGAGGGCCCCGCCGAGTATCTCGGCACCGGCGACCACCGCGTCCAATCCTACAACGTCCGCAGCACGATCAGCGTCGACCCGGCCAATCGCGTGCCGATTCCGAAGCCGAAGCAGTATTTCCGCGAGGCCCACGCGCACCTCATCGCGACCGTGAACGCCCACGGATTAAAACGCCTCGTCGAACTGTATCCCGACCGCGACCGTTGGGCCGAGATCAACGGCAAGCTGGATCCGAACAAGGCCGACTTCATCGGCACGAATCTCGGTTACAGCGAGGGCGACTATGAGCAACGCGCCCGCATCACGGCGAGGGTCCAGGACTACTGGCTAAGCCACTGGTATATGCTCCAGAACGATCCGGAACTGCCAGAGGACTTTAAGGCAGACGCGCGCCGCTACGGCCTTCCGAAGGACGAATATCTCGAGAGCAATCACGTCACTCCCCAGATTTACGTGCGCGTCGCGCGCCGGATGCAGGGGCGCTATTTTCTCACGCAGCACGACGTGCAGCGCAGCCGTTCCAAACCCGACGCCATTTGCATGGGCAGCTACGGCACCGACTGCCACGGTATCCAGATGATCCAGACAGAGGATGGCCTCAAACTGGAGGGCGATTTCAACGGCGCCGCCGACGCCTACGAAATTCCGTATCGCAGCCTCACGCCCTACGGCGTGAAAAACCTCCTCGTCGTCGCCGCGATCTCGGCGTCCCACGTCGCCTACGCTAGCGTACGCATGGAGCCCGTCTTCATGATGCTCGGCCACGCGGGCGGTCTCGCCGCGCACCTCGCCCTCACCGCCAAGACCTCCGTGCAGGACATCTCCATCGCGAAACTCCAGGCCGGCCTCACCTCGGCCGGTATGCCGCTGAAAGCCCCCTACCGCCCGTGGGTTGAAATTCGCGCCGTTCAAAACGGCCCCTACCGCCCCGGCACACCCATCGACTTCGAGGTTGTGGAACGCGACGTGCGCGCCCCGCTCACACGTTTCGCGTGGTCATTCGACGGCAGCGGCGCCGTCCAAGGTACGGCCAACAAGGCGCGCTTCACGTTTCCTCACCCCGGTAAATACTCGGTCATGCTCCTCGCGTGGGAGGGTGACAAAAGCTTCGCGTTGCCCGCGATCCTCGATGTCGCCGTCGAAGGCGGCGACTCGCTCAACCGCGAGGTCCACTACACGCACGCCACCACCGTCGGCCGCTGGACGCGCTCGCGCGGTCAGGAAATCGAATACCGCAATCGCGTCGGCCTCATCGACGAAAACAAACGCGACGGCCAGTCCCGCGCCGAGTTCACCACCACGTTGCCCAAATCCGGCCGCTATCGCGTCGCCGTCGCCTACGCCACCGTCAGCAATCGCGCGACCAACACCCCCGTGCAAATCGCGCACGCCGAGGGCACCGCCACCGTTAAGATCAACCAACGCAAAAAAGACTCGCCCTTCGCCTTCGTCCCCGTCGGCGATTACCGCTTCAAAGCCGGCGAGCCCGCGACCGTCGTCCTCACCAACGCGGGGGTAAACGGCTACGTCCAGATCGACACCGTGCGCTGGCTCTGGATCGGGGATTGACGATGAACCCTGCGCGCCACTCCACGCGACCCGTCTTCACCTTCCTCCGCGCTCTCACGTGCGCCTTCACCACGGCGCCCCTCACGATCCACTACGCCGACGGCGAGACCCTCGTCCGCGTGAACCAGCGCGAGGAGCCGCCACACGCGCGCCTCTGGCGCACGCTCGGCACGTTTCGTTTCGCCGCCGGTCGCGCCGGCTTCGTCCGTATCGACAATTCCGGCACGGCCGACGGCTACGTGATCGCCGATGCTGTCCAGTTCCTCCCGGTCCCGCCACCTGCTACCCCGAACCCATGAACCACCCGACCCCACCCCGCCGCTCAGTTTTCCGCGCGCTCGCCACCGCATTAGCCCTCGTCGCACTCGCTCCGCTGGCGTTTTCGCAAGCCAAGTCCTCGCCGCCGCCCGCCGAGCCCGAAGACGTCGTCACGCTCCGCGAGTTCCAAGTCTCCGCCGCACGCGCCACCTCCGCCTACCTCGCCAACGAATCCACCGCCGGAACCCGCACCGGCGCGAAGCTCACCGAGACGCCCTACTCCGTGCAGGTGCTCACGAATGAATTCATGAACGATTTCCAGCTCTTCGAAATGGCGGACCAGCTCCGCTACGTCGCCGGCGCGTTCTCCGGGGCAGAAGACACCGGCGCGAACAACGGTCGCACCCTCCGCGGATTCTCGCCGCCCGTGCTGCGCGATGGCTTCTCCCGCGCCAATCCGCCCAACCGTGCCACCGTCGACCGCGTCGAGGTCATCCGCGGCCCCGTCTCCACACTTTACGGACAGTCGAGTCCGGGCGGCCTCATCAACTACGTCTCGAAACGCGCCAAACGCACGCCGCGCTACTCGCTCACCGCCACACTCGGTGACTCCTACGGTTTCCAACGTTTCGCCGCCGACGCCACCGGCCCGCTCGTAAAGGACACACTCTACTACTACGCCGTCTACGCCCACGACTACACCGACAGCGACCTGCAGTATTTCTATAATCAGAAGGATCTCTACGCCGCCGGTGTCACCTACGTACTCTCGCCGCGCACGTCCATCACGGCCTCGTGGGAACGCCAGGTCATCGAGTCCAACCAGGGCGACACCATTCCCCTTCTCCAAGTCGCCGCCCCCACCCGTTCCGTCGGCATCTATTGGGACCTCGCCACCTACAACATCATGGGGCCGCACAACGTCCTCGATCGCGATTTTGAGAGCGGCAACCTCCTCATCGAGCACCGCTTCGCGCCCACTCTCATCGCGCGCCTCAACCTCCAGACCTACGACAAAGATTTCACCGAAAACCAATATCGCTACGGCAGCGGCAACGCGCTCCTCGCCGGCGGCACGATGACGGCCGAGGCGTTTCGGCAAAACCAGGACGAGTCCGCACACCTCGCGCAGGCCGATCTCCTCTGGACCGTGCAGACCGGCCGCGTGAAACACGCCCTGCTCCTCGCCGCCGATGCCAACCTCTACGCGCTGCGCAACATGACCTTCGTCGCGCCGCCCGTGCGCACGTCGCCCACGATCAACCGCCGCCCCACCTACGTCATCAATCCCTTCGCGCCCGTCTGGCCCAAGATCCCCGACGCCGATATCTCGCAGGTCTTCCAAGACACCGATCGCGAGATCACCACCACCGGCGTACTCGCCAGTCACCGCATGTTTCTCCTCGACGGTCGCTTCGTCACCATGGCCGGCCTCCGCTACGACCACGTGAAAAATCGTAAACTCTCCGCCCTCGCCGCCACCGCCGTCGTCGGCACCAACAACCAGATTCCCGTCGTCACCGTCACCGACGGCAGCGGCTCCAGCGAAGACGCCCTCAGCTACACGCTCGGCGCCAACTACAAACTCCGCGGCGACAACCTCGTCTGGTTCGCCAACCACAGCACCGGCTTCGAGCCCACCGTCAGCATCGACAACGGCACGCAAGCCGTCGTCCCCAACGAAACCTCCACCGGCTTCGAGACCGGCCTCAAGGGCTCACTCTTCAACGACGAGCTCTCGTGGACCATCTCGTTGTTCACCCTAAAGAAAAATGACGTCGCCATCTCCAATCCCGCCTTCAGCACCGCCGCCCTCCCCGGCACGCCGCAATTCATCCTCGGTGGCAAAGAGGAATCCAAAGGCTACGAAGTCGACGGCCGCTGGAACGTGAACCCGAGCCTCTACGTACAAGCCGGCGGTGGATTCGTCGACGCCGTCGTCACCGATCCCATCGACGCCCGCGACCGCATCGCCAAGGCCCCGCGCTACGGCGGCTACCTCGCCACGCGCTACGTGATTCGCACCGGCACGTGGAAAGGCCTGCGCTTCGGCGCGAGCACGAGCTACACCTCCGACTACCTCTTCAACCGCGGCACCGCGACGCGCTTTCGCCAGCTCCACCCCGCCGTCGTCCTGCACAATGCCTTCGTCGGCTACACTTGGCGCGCCCCCGGAAAACTTACCCACAACGTCGCCCTCAACGCCCAAAATCTCTTCGATAAATTCTACCTGCAAGACACGTTCCGCCTCGCCCGCGGCCGCGAGCTGCGCACGACCTATACTGTTACCTATTGATCGACCCGCCGCCCATGCGCCGACTCTTCACCCTCTCCGCCCTGCTCGCTTTGGCCGTCGCGCCCTTCGCGTCCGCCGCCGAGCCGTCCACCCCGCCGCGCTTCATCACCGCGCTCCGCGCCGGCACGGCGCAGCACGTCGTCATCTACGGCACTAGCCTCAGTAAAAGCGGCGCGTGGGTGCCACAACTCCAGCAAACCCTCGACGCGCGCTTCCCCGGCCTCGTCACCCTCACCAATAGCGCCCGCGGCGGCCAACACTCCGGCTGGGGCGCGGCCCACGTCGACTCCGCCGTCGTAGCGCTCAAGCCCGACGTCGTCTTCATCGAGTTCGCGATCAACGACGCCGTCACCCGCTTCGACCTTTCGCTCGACACCATCCGCCGCAACGTCGACACCCTCCTCGACCGGATCGCCACCGTCCTCCCCACCTGCGAAGTGATTCTCCAAATTATGAATCCGGCCTTCGGCAAAGCCGAGGGCGAGTCCGCCCACCGGCGTAATCAGGACGCATATCAGCAAATCTACCGCGACGCCGCGAAACGCCGCGGTCTCCTCCTCGTCGATCACTCCGTGGCGTGGAACCTCCTCCTCGCTACCGAGGGTGAGGCTGCCGTGAAAAAACTCATTCCTGAAGGCGTGCATCCCAACGTCGAAGGCTGGCGCCGCCTCGTCACCCCGACGCTGCACCGCGCCCTCGACCTCGCACCGCCCCCCTAACCCGCTCATTCCACACCATCAGAAACGGCTTCGTCGGCCTGCCGCCCCGGGATAAGCGTTCTCTATGGCCGCCGAAATGCGCTTCCTCCTCGAGCCACGGGAAAAGCAGCCGCAGTCCGCCTCCGGTGTTCCGCACACATCTTTCCGTGCTCGCGGTTCGATGACCCGGAACACGTTCAGATTGCCGTGCCCCGCATTCCTCCTTTCTTTTTCCGAGTCTCGAAATCCAACTCCCCATGCACTCGCCACAAGCCCTCATCCGCCTGCGTTCGCTCGCTCTCTGCCTCGCCGTCCTCGGCGGAGCTTTCGCCTCAGCCCTCTCCGCCGCGCCGAAACCCCACCCGGACACCACCGGCTGGCAGCCGTTGTTCGCCGCCGATTTTTCAGACGCCGTCACCAAGCCTGGCGATTGGACCGTCGAAAACGGCATGCTCGTCGCGAAGAACAAAGAGACCCTCTGGACCAAAAAATCCTACGCGAATTTCATCCTCGATCTCGAATTCAAGGTCGCGAAGGAATCCAACAGCGGCGTGTTTTTGCGCTCGGGCGACACCAAGAGCGTCCTCGCCGCCCTCGAAATTCAGGTCCACGAAAATCAGGACAGTGCGCACTACGGCATGGTCGGCGCCATCTACAACGCCCAGCCTCCCGCCAAGCCGATGGCCAAACCGGTCGGCGAGTGGAACCGTTTTACCATCACCTGTCAG
Organism: Opitutia bacterium; assembly: GCA_947467625.1. Lineage (GTDB taxonomy): Bacteria > Verrucomicrobiota > Verrucomicrobiia > Opitutales > Opitutaceae > GAS368. The sequence continues at coordinate 31,486 of CANIJN010000036.1, forward strand.
GACAGCCGCGTCTCCCTCGTCTTCAACGGCGAAGAGGTCTGGAACGTCGACCTCAACAACTGGCAGGAGCCGAAGAAAAACCCCGACGGCACCCCTAACAAGTTCGCCAAGGCCCTGAAAGATTTCAGCCGCAACGGCCCCCTCGGCCTGCAAGGCCTCCACGGCAAAGCCCAAGCGCCCGTGTGGTATCGGAATATCCGGATTAAAGAGTTGAAGTAAGCGGCGGTCCCACCCCACCCCGGGAGCGGCGAGCCGCCCCGCCCCGGGTTTTTACGTCCGCCCCTGTCTGTCCCCTCCACCCCATGCCCCCCATCCGTCTCCTTCTCCCCCTCTCTCTTTCCCTCCTTCTCTCCTTCTCGG
>CANIJN010000037.1 GCA_947467625.1 Opitutia bacterium
CATGAGATTCACGACGCGGAACTCGATGCCGAGGCGGTCGCAAACGGCGCGGGCATCGTCGATGTCCTGCTGCCATGGACAGTGGCCGATGATTTCGTCCTCGTTGATCCAGTTTTTCATGTAGGCTCCCACGATGGGCACACCTTGGCGTTGAAGGACGAGGGCGGCGACGGAGCTGTCGACGCCGCCGGACATGGCGACGAGAATTTTTTCGGGGGCGGACACAGGTAGAGATGAGGACGAGGGGACGAGGATCCCTGCTCTCACGAGCAGGGCTACGGGGACGGTTACGGCGACGGGTACGGCGACGGCGAGGGCGTCATTTTGGGTTGGAGTTTGGCTTTGGTCTCGGGTGGGAGCGGAGCGGTGGCGAGCCACGCTACGGCGGCGGGGGCGTCGTGGAGGAGCCAATAGGAGAAGGGACCGGTGAGGCCGGCGAGCGGGAGTGTGGCTGGGTTTTGAGTGGCGGCCCAGAGCGTGGCGGCGGCAGGTTCGCTTTGGGCCCAGGCCGAAGCGGCTGAGACCAGCGCGGCTTGGCGGGCGGATTCGTGGGCGAGATTTTGGGCCCACGTGATGGCACGGGCGGGGGCGCGTGCGGCCAGGAGTCCGGCGTAGTGGGTGGCGGCGGAATCAAGGCCGGGCCCCGGCGCGAGTTTTTCGAGGTAGGGCGCGGGTGCGGTGTCCTCGCGGCGTACCCACGCTGTCAGGATATTGTTCAGCACGAGTCGTTGGACTTGGCCGGGTGGCAACGTTCTGAGCCAAGCAAGCGCGGCGTCGGGGTCTTTGGCGCCGAGGGTACGAGCGACGGCGACGGCCGCGAAGGTCTGGGGCTCGCCGGGAGGCAGGAGTGTGACCAGCGTGGAGGCGCGTTGAGGATCGGTGGCGGTGAGGGTTTGGAGCGCGGCGAGCACGATGCGATCACGCGCCGGACCGGTGAGAATTTTCTGCGCGAGTTCGATGGCCTGGAGGGGATCGCGGGCGAGCACATTGTGCAGCGTGGTTTCCAGAGCGGGGGTGCGGTCGGCGAGGTCGGGCAGGCCCTGGGCCCAGGCCAAGGCGGCGGGTGTGTCGCGGGTGGCCCAAATATCGGCGAGCGCCCGGAGCGCGTTTTCGCGCGGCAGGCCCGGGGGCACGGCGGCGAGGCGTTGCACTGCTGTGGGGAGTTCTTCTCGGGCGAACCGGTCGAAGAGCAGGCTGTAGAGGTTGGCTTCGTCGCGGGTGCGGACGAGTTCCCGGGCGAGCGTGAGGGCGCGTTCGGGGTTGGTACGCGAGAGGGCGTCGAGCGTGGCGATGAGGGCCGGGGTGCGTTCGTGTCCGAGCGGCAACGTGCGGACGTGGGCGAGGGCGACTTCGGGTTCGCGGGCCAGGAGGGCCAGAAAGGTAGTGCCGAATTCTTGGGCGCGGGTGCGCGGATCTGGGGTAACAAGGGCTCGAGAGAGGTCCGCTGGGGGACTTTCGGTTTTCGAAGATGCGGAGGCGGGCGTCGCTGCGGGACTGGGGGTCGTCGTTGTAGCGGGGCGCTGCCAGTAAACGTAGAGAGCGGCGGCGAAAGCGATGAGGGCCAGGAACGGCCAGAGGGCGTGGAGGAGTTTTTTCATCGCGGATCGTTGGATCAAGTGGACGGAGGAAAGCGCGTGCGGTGGCAGGCGTAAAGCCTGCCCCACGGGGGAAGAACCTCCAATCGCTCGCGCTCGCGGCGACGGGCTTGGGGCGTAGGCGCGGAGGAATTGTCGCGATCGTTATCGCTCGACGCTTTCCCGCTTGTCGCACGCAGGGTGCGGATAAAGCTTTGCGCTCCACATGGCAGAATCTCCGCATCGTATCGTCCGGGCGTGGCTCGAATCCCTCACCACGGGTGTGGTCGAGCTGGATCGCGACTGGAATGCGAAGGTGCCTCCGCGTTTTACGCTTGGGGCGCAGTGTCCCTCCCCAGCGGGACTTTCGGCGGACACCGGCCTGATGGCTGCCTGTAGCTACCGTTACTTTGTAAATGGGGTGGGGGAGATGGTGTTTGCCCTCACGCCGGAGCATGGCTCCGCAATTGATCCGACGCGCGATACGCTCTATGTGGCGGGAGATTTTAATGGCTGGCAGGAGGCGGTCGGCAATGAGGCGTGGCGGTTGCGGCCGGAGGAACTCGATGGCGAGCACGTGTTGATGTGGCGAGGCGCCGCGGCGCGTTTTCTGAAACCGGCGGGACAGCGCTTCAAGTTCGTGACCGGTGAACATCACTGGCTGAGTCTGCCGGATAACGTACCCAACGGAGTGCGCGACCGGGAAGGTAATCTGAACCGCGTGATCGACCCGGCGCGCACGGGTCGACATCTGTGGCGTTTTTCGTTGGCGCAGCCGCTCGATCTCGCTGAGGCGCTGACGGTGGCGTGGGCGGGGACGAGCGAGGCGACGGCTGAGGTCGGAGTGCCGCTGGTGCCGGGCGTCTTCTTTCATGAGTTGAAAACCGATCTGCCGCTCGGGGCGTTGGTGCGGGGAGACGAGACGGTGTTCCGGTTGTTTGCGCCGAGGGCGCGGGGGGTCACCCTTTCTCTGCGCTACGCACTGAGCGAGCAGAGCGAGATCCAAGAATTTCCGTTGGTGCGGCGGCCCGATGCGGACGGTGCGGCGGGTGTCTGGGAAGTCGCGCTCGGGCGCAATCTGCACGGCTGGTTTTACTGGTATGCCGTGGATGGAGTGCTCACCGGGCCGGGGAAATTTGAGCCGAAGATGCGGGTGCTTGATCCCTACGCGCTCGCGACGGTCCATCACGACGGACCGGGCGTAGTGCTCGACCGCGCGTGGGTGGGTCAGGGCGACCGGTCCTTCAAAACACCAGCGTGGCATGACCTAATCATTGCCGAGGCGCACGTGCGGGACCTCGCGGCCAATGCCCCGGTGAAGGCGCTGCCCGGGGAACGCCGCGGCTTTACGGGTCTGCGCAAGTGGGTCGAGAGTCCGGATTTTTACCTGCATCATCTCGGGGTGAACTGTGTGGAACTGCAGCCGGTGCAGGCGTGCGACAACGTGGCCGTGGAAGACTACCACTGGGGTTACATGACGAACAACTACTTCGCGCCGGAGAGCGGCTACGCGCTCGCGCCGGAAACCGCGTCGGGTGTGCGCGAGTTGCAGGAATTGATTGCGGCGTTTCACCGGCGCGGCATGGCGGTGCTGCTCGATGTCGTTTACAATCACGTCGGCGTGCCGGCGCATCTGATGTTCATCGACCGGCTTTATTATTTTGAACAAGACGCCGCGGGCAACCTCGCCAATTTCAGCGGGTGCGGGAACGACCTGCGGGCGCGTTCCGCGATGTCGAAACGCCTGATCATCGACAGCTGCGTTTACCTGATCGAGGCGTTTGGGGTGGACGGATTTCGCTTCGACCTCGCGGAGCTCATCGGCGCGGATGTCTTGCGGGATATCGAGGTGGCGCTGAAGCGCGTGAAGTGCGACGTGATCCTGATCGCGGAGCCGTGGAGTTTTCGCGGGCACATCGCGGGGGCTTTGCGTGACACCGGTTGGGCGTCGTGGAACGATGGTTACCGCGATTTCGTGCGCGACTACGTGCGGGGCGGCGGGACAGCGGAACGCATGGAGTATTTTTTGCGTGGCTCGCCGTGGTATTTTGCCAAGTGGCCGGCGCAGACGGTGAATTACACGGAGTCGCACGACGACCGCGCGTGGATCGACATGATCACCGAAAACGAAAACGCCAACGGCTTCATACCGACGGCCAACGACCGCCGCCGGACGCACCTCATGGCCGCGCTGTTGTTCATGTCGCTCGGCATCCCGATGCTCGCGGCAGGGCAAGATTTTCTCCGCTCCAAGCACGGCGTGAATAACACCTATCTACGCGGTGATTTGAACGCGCTCGATTACCGGCGGCTCTACCGGCATCTCGGCACGCACGCGTATTTCGCCGACTGGATCGCGTTTCGCCGGAGTGGGACGGGGCGGTTGCTGCGACAAGGCGCGATGCCGAGCGAGGGCTTCTTCCGGTTTTTCCGCGCGTCCGGTTCGCCGGCGTTCGCGGTGATCTACAACGCGGACGGCTCGCAGGGCGCGGAGCGTCTGTTGTTTGCAGTCAACCCCACGCTGGGTGACGTGACGATTCCCGTGGGCGCAGGAGTCGCCGGCGCGGTGGCGGGTGCGTGGGAGCAGTTGGCCGACCACGAACGGTTTTTCGCCTCGGAAGGACATGGGGCGAAGCAGCCGGTCGAACCCGAACTATTCGTGCCAGCGCTCGGCTGTGCGCTGTGGTTGCGCAACGAGTGAGCGAGGGCGAGGGCGTGGTGGGGGATTCGCGTCATGGACCGAGGCTCAGCCGAGGCTCAAAGTCTAGCCCGTGAAATGCTCACCTGAATACAACCTGAATATAGCCAAGGCAGCAGTCACAGAGCACGCGGAGCGCAACCACAGAGGGCACCGAGTAAGACAGCGGCGGTGGCACTGCTTGGCTGGCCAGCGCGCGCTGTCCGCTCACGTTGAGGGGATATCCAGCGAGAGAGGCCCTTGGTAAATTTTCGACCCTGATTTTTGGGTGCGTGGCCGCAGTTTTTTCGGACTCACGCATGCTTACCGATGCTACACGCTGGTCGTTTTCGAAGCCATCACTCCTTCCAGATTTCCGACGCCAGTGGCAGTTCGTTGAGCTCGGCCCGCGCTTCGCGCCACGTCGGGTAATGCCGCTGCAGGATGGCTACGAATCGCTCGCTGTGGGGCGGCTCCAGCAGATGCACCATTTCGTGGACGACGACGTATTCGAGCAGGTCCTTCGGTTTTTTCACGAGTTCCGTGTTGAGCCGGATATGGCCGTCACAGTGGTGGCAGCTTCCCCACTTGGTTTTCATCCGTTGCAGGAAGTAGCCGACCATCTTCACGTTCAGCTTTGGCTCCCACTTTTCGATCAGCCCCGGCACGACTTGGTGCAGAAGCGATTTGTGCCACTCGTGGATGACCTCGGCGCGTTTCCCTTCACTACTGCCCGGCCGCACCGTGAGAGTGATGCGCTTGTGGTCGAGCGTGACACTGGGCTTCCTTTTCTCGTGGCTGACGGTGAGCGGGTGCCGCCTTCCCCAGAGGTGATGGCTTTCGCGCTCGATGAATTTGCGAGGCGTCTCACGGGTTTGGCTTTTCAGTCTCGCTTGTTGCTGGCGAATCCAGCCGAGCCGGGAGATAACGTAGGCGCGGGCGACATCCAGCCGGGTGGAGGTCGGTGCCGTCAGGGTCACTCGCCCCTCGGGGGGATGCACTGAGAGATGGACGTTCTTGATGGCCTTGCGGGTCATCAGGACCGTGAGGTCGCCGAGTTTGATCGTGTCGGTCATCAGTAGCCGGGCTGGTGCTTGATGATTTCAAAAATGGCCTGCGTCGCCGCGCGATCTCGGGACATGATCGGGAACAGGGCGTTGAGGACCTGTTTCTCCCGAGTCTTGTCTCCCTTCCACCCGGCCGGTGCGTGTTCGCGCATGGCTCGATCGATCTCCAGCGCGAGATCGACCCTTACCTGCACCATTTCAGGCGCCGAATCATTCGACAGCCCGGGTGTAAGGATCGAAGGCAGATTGTTAAACAGAACAACGGCTCCCGGCTTCCCATGAAGTTCCGCAGGGATACCCGCCGCAGGTGCCTTCTGCGCCATGCGCTTTACGAGATCTTCCGCCTTTTTTAGGAACGCTTCGTAAGCCGCAGCGTCGGCCCGGCTCTGCTGGATGAGGTCATCGAGAAGAGTCGACATTTCGGCGTAGAACCGTGGGTCCGTGAGCTGGTCGCGGATGATCGTCTTGCGGACATTGTTGATGATGGCCTCGGCGATGGCGTTGTTCGATAGCTTGCCCTTCTCATTCAACTTGCGGGCGATGGCATCATGGATGCCTGTCTCAATGATCAGCTCCGTGAGTGACAGAGAATTAAGGTTGCCCACAAGGTCGTGGTGGAATTCGCCACCACGGCGATGCGCTGGCCGGCGGCGTGGATGAGGCTGCGCAGGTCGGTGATGAGCGCTTTTTCGTCCACGCGGGCGAGGGCGGCCTTGGGCTGGCGCACGGCAGGAGTGTGCTTGGTTTTCTTGGACTTGCTCATGGCTTGGCTCCCATCTTTCTGAGGTGCCCGTCCACGCGGGCGGCGAGCGCGGCCACTTCGTCGGTGCCCGCCGGTGCCGCGATCGCGACCCGCCAGCAGCTCGCGCAAGACTGGAAAGCCGCCCAACGCGCCAAAGCCCCGCCCGCCCTTTTCGTCAATCGCCCGCTGCCTGATCGCTTGGTGGCGGGGAAGTGAGGCCCGTGCGCGGAATCGACCCATTCGGCAACGTCTCCGGGTGTAGAGGGATTGCCGCGCTCACGACCTCGGCGCCGGGGGCGGCCCGGAGCGCCCCCTCGCGCTGGATCGAAAAGCGGATTTTGCGGTGGCGCGGGCGTAGTCATCGTTTGTTGCCACCGGCACCGCTCGGCACTTCGGGCGTCACCGAATCGTTGCGCTAAATCCGGCGCCAAAACCCTTGCTTCGGTCCGACCGGCGTGTCTTCTCTCTTTTCTCCGCGTTCGCGCGGATCAACCAACATCGTCAACAACGCTAGTAACAATCGGAGAGCTCTAACATGGCAGTAAAAGTCGCAATCAACGGTTTCGGTCGCATCGGTCGCCTGGTTTTCCGCGCACTCGTGGAACAGGGCCTGCTCGGAACGACGCTCGACGTCGTCGCCGTCGGAGACATCGTCCCCGCCGACAATCTTGCCTACCTGCTCAAGTATGACTCTACGCAGGGCAAGTTCGCCGGCACCGTCAGCTCCAAGAAGTCTTCGCCCGATAAGATCGAGGACGACGTCCTCATCGTCAACGGCCGGGAAATCCTCGTGGTTTCCGCGCGCTCTCCTGCCGAGCTCCCTTGGGCCAAACTGGGCGTCCAGCTCGTGATCGAGTCGACCGGTCTCTTCACCGAAGCGGACAAGGCCAAGGGCCACATCACCGCTGGGGCCAAGAAGGTCATCATCTCCGCTCCGGCGAAGGGTGAAGATATCACCGTCGTCATGGGCGTGAACGATCAAAAGCTCGATTTGGCGGTGCATCACATCATTTCCAATGCGTCCTGCACCACGAACTGCCTCGCGCCGATCGTGCACGTGCTCCTCAAGGAAGGCTTCGGCATCGACGAAGGTCTGATGACCACCGTTCACTCCTACACGGCGACGCAGAAGACCGTAGACGGTCCGTCGAAGAAGGATTGGAAGGGCGGCCGTACCGCGGCGCAGAACATCATCCCGTCCACGACGGGTGCCGCCAAGGCCACTGCGCTCGTGTGCCCCGAGGTGAAGGGCAAGCTCACTGGCATGGCCTTCCGCGTGCCGACCCCGACCGTCTCGGTCGTCGATCTCACCGTGCGCACCACCAAGGAGACCTCCTACAAGGAAATCTGCGCTGCGATGAAAAACGCCAGCGAGACTTACTTGAAGGGCATCCTCGCCTACACCAGCGACGAAGTCGTCTCGAGTGACTTCATCCACGACAAACACTCGTCGATCTTTGACGCGGGTTCGGGTGTCGAGCTGAACAGCAAGTTCTTCAAGCTCATCTCGTGGTATGACAACGAGTGGGGCTATTCCAATCGCGTCGTCGATCTCACCAAGAAGATCGCCGCCGGGATCTAAGCGCCCCGGGCGCTGAATCGCAGCGAGTAGTGAGTAGCGAGTAGCGAGCAGCCACGCCGCGAATCCGCCACCGCTACTCGCTTCTTTTTTTCTACCCGCACATCATTCTTCGCCACTCATCCGTCATGCCTAAATTCAAATCCATCCGCGACCTCGACCTCGCCGGCAAACGCGTGCTCATGCGCGTCGATTTCAACGTCCCACAGGACAAACAGACCGGCGCGATCACGAACACGGCGCGCATCGCGGCCGCGTTGCCCTCGATCACGTTTGCGCTCGAGCGCGGCGCGTCCGTCGTCCTCATGTCGCACCTCGGCCGTCCCGACGGTCAGAAGATCGCGAAATTTTCTCTCCAGCCCGTGGCTGTGGAACTCGAGAAACTGCTCGGAAAATCCGTGACGTTTCTCGATGACTGCGTCGGCCCGACAGTCGAAACGGCCTGCGCGAAGATTGCGCCCGGGAGTGTCGTCTTGTTGGAGAATCTCCGCTTCCACATCGAGGAAGAGGGTAAGGTGAAGCTCGAGGACGGCACGTCCAAGAAGGCCGATCCGGCGGCGGTCGCGGCTTTCCGCGCTTCGTTGACGAAGCTCGGTGACGTCTTTGTGAACGATGCCTTTGGCACCGCGCACCGCGCGCACTCGTCGATGGTCGGCGTGGCGCTGCCGGTGAAGGCGGCGGGCTTTCTGATGGAGGCTGAACTCAAGGCGTTCGCCAAGGTACTCGAAACGCCTGACCGGCCGCTGCTGGCTATTCTCGGCGGGGCGAAGATCGCGGACAAAATTCCGCTGATCCACAATCTGATCGAAAAGGCCGACAAGATCATCATCGGCGGCGGCATGGCTTACACGTTCTACAAGCAGCTGCACGGGATGCCGATTGGCACGAGCCTCTTCGACGCGGAGGGCGCCAAGATCGTGGGCGAGCTGACGGCGAAGGCCAAGGCTCGCGGTGTCGAACTGATCTTCCCGGTCGACTTCCTCTGTGCTGATCGATTCGCGCCGGATGCGAACACGCAGACCGCGGAAATCGCGACGGGTATTCCTGACGGTTGGGGCGGCCTCGACGCGGGTCCCAAGTCCATCGCTCTTTACCGGGCGGCGATTCTCTCCTCCAAGACGATCATCTGGAACGGTCCGGCCGGGGTCTTCGAATTTGAAAGGTTTGCGACTGCGACCAAGGCCATGGCTGAGGCGATCGCCGAAGCGACGGTAGCGGGTGCCACGACGATCGTCGGTGGCGGTGACACCGCGACGGCGGCGAAGAAGTTTGGGGTCGCGAAAAAAGTCACCCACTGCTCAACCGGCGGCGGTGCCAGCCTCGAGTTCCTCGAGGGCAAAGTGCTTCCCGGTGTGGCGTTCCTCGAAAACTAAAATCCAACTAACATGATCTCCCGCAAGAAACTCATCGCTGGCAATTGGAAGATGAACAAGACCTCGGCTGACGCGCTCACGCTCGTGGCCGACCTCGTGGCCTCCGTCGGCCGCCAGACCGACGTGGACGTCGTCGTGTGTCCGCCGTTTACGTCAATCGAGACGGTCGGCAAGGCCATTGAAGGCTCCATGTTGAAACTCGGCGCACAAAATATGCACCCCGGGGCGAGCGGTGCCTACACCGGTGAAGTATCCGCTCCGATGTTACGCGCGCTCTTTGCGACGCATGTTATTTTGGGCCACAGCGAGCGCCGGGCGCTTTTCGGCGAGACGGACGCCTTCGTTAACAAGAAGGTGCTCACGGCGCTGAAGAACCAACTGAAGCCCATTCTGTGCGTCGGTGAATCGCTCGGTGAGCGCGAGCTTGGTCTAACGCTCAAGATCGTCCAAACGCAGCTCGAAGCGGGTCTCGACGGCGTGAGCAAGGACTTGGCGTCGAGCGTCGTGATCGCCTACGAGCCCGTCTGGGCGATCGGCACAGGCAAGGTGGCCACGACCGAGCAGGCGCAAGAGGTGCATGCGTTCATCCGCAGCCTGCTCACGAAGCTCTTCACCGAGCCCGTGGCGCAAAAGGTGCGCATCCTCTATGGCGGCTCAATGAAGCCCGCGAATGCTCCTGAGTTACTCGCCCAAAAAGATATCGACGGCGGCCTCATCGGCGGCGCGGCGCTCGAGGCGCGGAGCTTCGTGGAACTCGTCACCGCAGCGGCGGCAGCGAAGTAGGCTCGGTCGGCGTGCGATCGCCCCCGGTCGCATTGCTTTAAGGGATCGTTTCGGAGTTGGGATATGTTCGGAGTTGCGACCGGGGGCGGTCGCTCTCCCACGTTAATTCGATCTCGCGGCCATTGCCGTGATGAGCGCGAAGAGAAACGATTTGTCGCCTGGTAACGTAGCGAGCGCGGAGCGCGCCGCCGTCGATAACTCCGCCGCGAAACGCCGCGAGGCTTCGAGGCCGTGGAGTTTCACGAATGTCGTCTTGTCGGCCTTCGCGTCCTTGCCCGCAGTTTTCCCGAGCGTCGCGGTATCGGCGGTCGCGTCGAGGATGTCGTCGATGATTTGAAACGCCAAACCGAGGTGGCGGCCTGCGCGACGGAGTTGGGTGAGGGTGGGGCCGGGCCGCTCGCCGCCCAAAAGGCCGCCCATCACGAGCGCGGCCTCGATCATCGCGGCCGTTTTGTTGAGATGGATAAACTCGAGCTCTTCCGGAGTGGCGTCGGATTTTTTTTCGGCGAGCACGTCTTCCATCTGGCCGCCGATGAGGCGGCGGCTGCCGGCGGCGTCGGCGAGTTCGCGGATCAAGGCGTGGGCCAGAGTGGGTTGCGCGGCGTAGCCCTCGGCGAGCAGGGCGAAGGCGTGCGTGAGCAGCGCGTCGCCGGCGAGGAGCGCGGTCGGTTCGTCGAATTGTTTGTGCGCGGTGGGACGGCCGCGGCGGAGGTCGTCGTTGTCCATGCACGGCAGGTCGTCGTGGATGAGCGAGTAGGTGTGGAGGCACTCGATTGCGATAGCTGCGGGGAGGGGATCCGTCGGCTCGCTGGCGCGCGCCGTTACCGATTGAAAGAGGTCGGCGGTCGCGAGCACGAGCACGGGACGGAGGCGTTTTCCACCGGCTGCGAGCGTGTAGCGCATCGCGCTGTGGAGGCGGGCGGGACGAGTCGTCGCGGCCGGGAGGTGGAGGTCGAGACCCTGTTCGACGCGGGCGACGTGGCGTTTGAGTTCGGCGGCGAAATCCATCGGGTGGCGAGTAGCGCGCGGTTCACGGCGGTCATCAAACAAATTTGCCGGGCGAAAGCACCGCGTTGTTAAACACACTCGCCAAGGTGCGGTAGCGGACCCATAACGACGCTCGATCCAATCCATGCCAACCTACGAGTATGCCTGCCCCAAGTGCGGCCACGAATTTGAGCAGTTTCAGTCGATGCTCGACGAACCCCTCAAGATGTGCCCGAAATGTAAGAAAACAGGCGTCAAGCGTCTCGTCGGCGGGGGCGCTGGACTGATCTTTAAGGGCACGGGGTTTTACATCACCGACTACAAGACGAAGAAAGGCACGCCGCACAAAGACGGTGGCAGTGACTCCAAGCCCGCGTCGAGCGAGAGTAAAACCAGTGAGAGTAAACCTGCGACGAGCACACCGGCCGCACCGGTCAAGGCATCGAAGTCGGCCAAGAAGTAGCGTGGCGGTTTCCCGATGAGTGAAAGAAATCATCTGGCACCACCGACCTCGGGTTGGGGTGAACATGGGGGGATTCCAGCGGCGATGAGTGCGCTGGGGGCGCAATGGACCGGCGTGGTGCAGGCGGAGGATAGCTTTGCTAGAAAAGATCATGCCTTCGTGTTCGAGCCGGAGACGGTCATCGTCGGCTCCTGTTCGGTTCAGCAGCTGCCTTATGCTTCGACGTATGTGACAAAGAAATTTCTGAGCTCGCAGACGCTGACCGAAGACGTCGCGGCGGTGTGGCCGAAGTTGGCGAGCCTCACGGTCGATGGGAGCTCGCTAAAACGGACCATGCCGTGAAGCGGATTCGGTTACTGGCCCTCGGCCTCGTGGCGATCTCGGTGATCGCGAGGGGCCCCGCCGCTAGTGGTCCGCCTTTGCCGGTCCTGTTTCAGTCTGCGCCGGGCCGATTCGAGGTTGCGGCGGTGGACGTCGGCGGTGCGCAACGGGTCGTCGCCCAAGCCACGGAGGCCTGGCAGCAGCTCGCGGGGCCGCTGGCCTTACCGGACGCGTTTCCGTCGCCCGTGTTCGTGCGACTCATCCCGTCGAACGAGTGGGCTGAGCCGGTGCCCTTTCGGGTGTTTGTCGAAGTGGGCGGAGTGGTCTCGGTGCGGGTGCGCTGGGACGCCGCGACACCTGAGCTATTTGTGCGGCGGGCACTCGTACAAGGATTGCTGATGCGGCAGGCGGTGGCGCGGCACGGTGTCCACGAGCGACTCGCGGCGCCGCTTTGGCTGGAGCAAGCGTGCGTCGGTTGGTGGCGCACCCGCGCGGAGCCCGCTCTGCTCGATGCGCTCAAGCAATCGACGGCTAGACGAGACCCTCCGTCCTTGGATCGGCTGCTCACGTGGCGACGCGGCGAAACCGAGCCGGCGGAATGGAGCGATGGAGCGGTGTGGCTCCTCGCGTTCCTGCGCAGTGAATCAGGGCCGGCGCAGGAGTGGCCGGCGTTTTTGCAACGACTCCTCGGCGGCGAAGCGCCGGACGTCGCGTTGGCGGCTTCATTTCCGTCGCGATTTGAGAGTGCGCGGGAGCGCGAGTTGTGGTGGCAGACCGGTTGGCATCACCTGCGGCGTGTGCGGATATTACCGGGCTTGGAGGCAGCCGAATCGCGAGCGGAACTGGCGGACCTCGCACGGTTCGTCGTCTTCCGGGAGGGAGGAGATGTGGTGATGACGCTGCGCGACGTGCTTGGTCAGGCGGTAGCCCCTGGGTTGGCAGACGAACTCACGAGGCGGGCCATCGCGCTCAATCGTGTGCTGCCCGCGGTGCATCCCTTCTACCGCAATGCCGCCCTCTCATTTGGCGCATTGCTGGCTGGGCGAAACAAGTCGGCGGAACGGCGTGAGGCGTTGTGGACGGCCTTCGAAGCAGACTGGCGGGACGCGAACGAGTTGGCGGCGGCAAGTGCGGCCGCGCTTGATGCGATCGAACTCAGCCGTTCGTTATCATCTAATAAATGACAAATTGGCTATTCATGATGATCGGGTTTTGAGGCGGATGTCATTTAATAGAGGACAAAGTGGTTTTGATTCTAAAAGGGTCTACTCCTACGAAGCTGGTTTCGGTTTGGCGTGAGCGTGGCGGGGGGGGGACTTGCGCGGGACGTTAGGCGAGCACGCTCGCTCCCCCGCTACCGCTAATATCATCTCGCTACTATTTGCCGTGGAGGCCGTGGGTCCTAGCGCGGGGCGCCTTATTTCCGGCCCGAACGCGGCGGCGCCACGAGGGCTGCGAAGTGAGCGTAGTCACGAGTTGTGGTAAGGTCTTGCTCACGGGTGTGCGGGAGCGAAAACTTTGCGGGTGTCGAAGAGTTTCCAGAACATCAGCGTGGTGGCCGCGGCGACGATGGTGTCGCGCGTGTTGGGCTTGGGCCGCGACATGTTGGTGACGGCGGTGTTTGGGTTGGGGCCTTGGGCCTCCGCGTTCTACGCAGCATTCACGTTGCCCAATCTCTTCCGGCGATTGCTCGGGGAAGGCGCGTTGACTGCAGCGCTGGTGCCGACGCTGCACGAGGAGTTGAAGGCGCGGGAGCGGGCGGGGGCGTTTGCGCTGGTGAACCAAGTGGCGAGTTGGCTCTTGGTGGTGACCGGAGGGATTGTCCTGCTCGCTATGGCGGTGTTCGGACAGACGGAGTGGCTAGCGGGCGCGGCGCGGGCGGGTGGTTGGGCGGCTGACACGGTGCCGCGTTTTGTGCAGGCCGCGGATCTCGCCGTCGTGCTGTTTCCCTACCTGGTTGTTGTGTGTCTGGCGGCGGCCTTCAGCGCCGCGCTGCAAACGCTGCAGCGATTTCTCGAGCCGGCGCTATCACCGATTTGGCTCAATCTTTCGATGATTGGTTTGCTCGGCGGCGCAGTCTACGGGGGGTGGTCGCCGACAGCCGAGGGGCGGATGCGGTGGTTGTGCGCGGGGGTGCTGCTCGGAGGGATTTTGCAAATGCTCGTACCGGCCATGGCGCTCCGACGCGAGGGATGGCGGCCGCGCTTCGATCTATCGCGGGGGGCGGCGCTGCGGCAGATCGGTCGCCTCATGGGACCGACGATTTTTGGGTCTGCGATTTATCTCATCAATATGGCGGTCTCACGTCTCATCGGGCTCTCGCTGAGCGACTCCGCCGTCTCGGTGCTCAATCTCGCGACGCGGCTCATGGAGCTGCCGATCGGGGTCTTCGCCGTGGCGATTTCGACGGTGGTGTTTCCTTTGATCGCGAAATATGCGGCGGCGGGTGATGGAGCTGGGCTGGCGACGGCGTATCGCAAAGGCATGCGCCTGATTTTGGTTATTAACGTGCCGGCGGCAGTCGGTTTGGTCGTGCTGGCGGTGCCGATCATTCGGCTGCTCTTCGAGCGCGGAGCGTTTGTGGCGGCGGACACGGCGGAAATGCAGCCCGTGCTAGCGGTGTATGCGGCGGGACTGCCGGTCTTCGCGTTTGTGAATCTCGTGCTGCGGGCGTTTTATGCGCAAAAGGACACGGTGACGCCGGTGCGCGCGGCGCTGTTGAGTTTTGGCGTGAATCTTTTCCTGAGCATCGTGCTGATGGGGCCTTGGGGCACGGTGGGGCTGGCGGCGGCGGGCAATGTCGCGATTGGCGTGCAGGCTTGGTATCTGCAACGCGCACTGGCGAGGAAGCACGACGGGCTGCGGTTTCATCATCTGGCTAGAGATCTGGTGAAAGTAATCCTCGCGAGTGCGATCATGGGGAGCGTCGTGGCGGTGGGTTGGTGGGGTTGGCTGCGGGCTGTGGGGGCTAGTCGGGCGACTGACGCGGTGGCGCTCCTCGTCCTGATCTCGGTGGGTGTGACTGTCTACAGCGCCCTCATGTGGGCGCTGAAGATTGAGGGCCGCGAAGACCTGGCGGCGATCATCGCCAAGGCCCGCCATCGGTGGTCGGGGGGCGCGCAAACATGAGTGTTCCCCTGAAACGCCGCGTGGACTGGTTTCTCCCTGCGATGGCGGGTGCCGTGGTGCTGGCCGCGCTGGCTCCGGCGTGGGGTGCTACGGGTGGCTGGCTGCACGCGGAGACGGTGACCAAGGTGGGCGTCATGATCGCGTTTTTCGTCTACGGACTCACGTTGTCGTTCGCAGCGCTCAAGGGTGGGGCCATGAATTGGCGGCTGCATCTCGCCGTGCAGATGGGGACATTTTTAATTTTTCCGATCGCGGGATACGGGTTGGTGAATGTCGCGGCACCGTGGATGTCAGCCGATTTGCGCTTTGGGTTTATCTATCTCTGTGCGCTGCCGTCCACGATTTCCTCTTCGGTCGCGCTGACGGGCGTGGCGCGGGGTAACGTGCCGGGAGCGGTGTTTAACGCGACGTTATCGAGCCTCCTCGGCGTCGTCCTTACGCCGTTGTGGCTCTATGTGTTGGCGGGGGTCGCCGGGGCGCAAGGCGACCTCGGCTCAGCGATTTTCGATGTTGCGCGGATGCTGGTGCTCCCGATGGCCCTCGGGCAACTGTGTCGTCCGGTGCTCGGGGCTTGGGCGGCGCGGCATCGGGCGAAGCTCCAACTGACAGACCGGTTGCTGATCCTCTTTTTGATCTACGCCACATTTTGCGATTCGTTCGCGCACAAGATTTGGGCGGGCCATAGCCTGACGCTGTTGGTCGGCATTACGGTGGGCTCAGGGGTGCTGTTTGCGGTGCTGGTGTTCGCGATGGTGGGCATCGCCCGCTCGCTGGGGTTCAGTCACGGTGATCGGGTTGCGCTGATTTTCTGCGGTTCGAAGAAGAGCCTAGCGCAAGGAGTGGTCATGGCGAAAGTGCTGTTGGCGGCACATCCCGCGGCCGGGCTCGTGCTGCTGCCGCTCATGATTTATCACGCACTCCAACTCGTCGTCGGTGGGATCCTCGCTCCGCGCTGGGCGAGCTCTGTTGAGGGGAAGGCAAATGCGCTGGCCTCGCGTGGGTAGTCAGCGAGGGCTTTTTGAGGAAACGGGGATGGATCGAAACATCAGAGGGTATCAGAGGGATTGCATCGGCGCTCCGCTCCTCGCAATGACATCGCTGCAATGAAACCTGTTTCCAACGAGACATTGCTCGGGCAACTCAACTGGCGTTACGCGACGAAGAAATTCGATCCGAAGAAAATAATCGCCGACGAAGACTGGGCCGCGTTGGAACAGGCACTGGTCCTGGCGCCGTCGTCGATCGGATTGCAGCCATGGAAATTTTTGGTGGTGACGGATGCTGACACCAAGTCGCGGCTGGTCCCGGCCTCGTGGGGCCAGCAACAGGCGGCGGCATGCTCGCACTTCGTGGTGTTCGCGGTGCGGCGTGATCTGGGCGTTGATCATGTGGATCGCCATGTCGGCCGGATGGTCGAAGTGCTGGGCGTGACACCCGAGTCGCTGGTTAAGTTCAAGGCGATGATGATGGGGAATCTCGACAAGGCGCGCGAAGAGGGGCGGCTGGACACGTGGCAGGAGCACCAAATATACATCGCGCTCGGCCAATTTATGGCGTGCGCCGCAATGCTGGGCATCGATACGTGCCCGATGGAAGGAATCGAGCCGGCGAAGTTCGACGAGCTTCTCGGATTAGCGGGGACGGATTACGCCACCGTGGTGGCGTGCGCCGCGGGCTACCGCGCGGCCGACGATAAAAACGCGACGCGGAAAAAAGTGCGTTTCAAGACCGAGGATGTCGTGGTGCGGATTTAATACCAACTCCTTGTGATAGGTGGACGATAGGCGAAACACCCCTTGCTCACGCTCGCAGCGACCAGCGGTCAAAAACTCCCCTGACGTGGGTGTAAGACGGGTAAATTCAGCGGGAAGCTGAGCGTTGATCGCGGAGTGAGGACGCGGGTTTTTTGGCGGAGAGACGGTTCACTATTTGGTTTTGCGCACTGCTCGGCGCTCGGGGCGGGAGGGCATCGGTGTTGACTAAGCAAACACGGCGGCGCGCTCGGCGGAGGAGAGTTCGCGCCAACGGCCGGGAGCTAGTTCGCCGAGGTGGAAATCACCCGTGCGAACGCGGACGAGGCGGAGCGTCGGATGGCCGACGGCTGCGGTCATGCGCCGCACCTGACGATTTTTTCCTTCAATGAGCTCGAGCGAAATCCACGCGTCAGGGATATTTTTCCGAACGCGAATCGGGGGGGCGCGCGGGGCGATGAGGGGGGCGGGATCGAGCAGGCGAGCGCGACTCGGGAGGGTGCGGTAGTTGTCGATCGCGATGCCGCCGAGTGTCAGGCGAGCGAGCGCCTCGGCGGAGGGTTGGCCTTCGACTTGGGCCCAGTATTCGCGGCGGTGGGCGTGCTGGGGATCGAGGAGACGGTGGTTCAACCCGGGCTCATCGCTGAGGAGAAGGAGGCCTTCGGAGTCGGCATCGAGGCGACCGAGCGCATAGACGTCGCGGGGTAGACCGAAGTCGGCGAGGGTGCGCCAACGCGATCCGGGCTCGGGGGTGAATTGCGAGAGGACGCCGTAGGGTTTGTGGAGAGCGAGAAGCACGCGGTTGCGAAGGAGGGGAGCGGTGTGCAGAGTTTACATCCATGCAGGCCCTCACCTTCACCGCGGTCAACGAGATCACATTTATAACGGCTCCCGAACCACAGCCCGGAGCGGGCGAAGTGGTGGTCGCCATCCGAGCGGCGGCGCTCAATCACCGGGATGTGTGGATCAAGACTGGGCAATACGCTGGCTTGAAATGGCCGTGTCAGCCCGGCTCCGACGGGGCGGGCGTGGTCATGGCGGTTGGGGACGGGGTGGACGCGGCGTGGATCGGTCGGGAGGTGGTGATCAACCCGAGTTTCGATTGGGGCTCTCACGAGGAGGCGCAGGGGCCGGACTTCACGATCCTCGGGCTACCGCGCGCCGGTACCCTCGCGGAAAAAATCTCCGTGCCGGTTGCGCAACTCTCGGCGAAACCGGCCCACCTTTCGTGGGAGGAGGCCGCGGCGCTGCCGCTCGCGGGGCTGACGGCGTATCGAGCTTTGTTTGCGCGAGCGAAGCTGCGCGCGGGCGAGCGGGTGCTCGTGACCGGGATCGGGAGTGGCGTGGCGTGGTTTGCGCTGCAGTTTGCCGTGGTTTGCGGGGCGGAGGTCTGGGTGACGTCGAGCTCGGCGGAGAAAATCGCGAAGGCAATCGCGCTCGGGGCGAAGGGGGGATTCCACTACACGCGGGCCGATTGGGCGGTGGAGGCGGCGAAGATCGCGGGGATGTTTGACGTCATCGTGGACAGCGCGGGGGGAGCAGGCTTCGGTGACTTGATCGATCTTGCGGCGCCGGGCGGACGGATCGTTTTCTTCGGTGGCACGCGCGGCAATGGTCCGGCGCTGCCGCTGCGAAAAATTTTCTGGCGTCAACTTTCACTGTTGGGGACGACGATGGGTTCGCCTGCGAACTGGAGCGCGATGATGGAGTTTGTGGCTCTGCACCGGGTGCGACCGGTGGTGAGCGAGGTGTTTCCGCTGGCGCGAGCGGCTGAGGCTTTCGCGTTGATGGAACGAGGCGGGCAGTGCGGGAAGATCGTCGTGCGGATCGGGTAGGATTCAGGCTTGGCGTGGTCCCGCGGGCAGGGGACAACTTGGGTTCTAACATGGCCGGAAATTCTCAATTCTTCGCGTGTATCATGGCAGGTGGCAGCGGTGAGCGGTTCTGGCCGATGAGCCGGGCGCAAACGCCGAAGCATCTGCTGAAGCTCATCTCGGAGCGGACGCTCGTCGAAGAAACGGTGCGACGGCTGGGCGCGGCGGTACCACCAGAAAATATTTTTGTGCTCACCAACGAGGTGCAGCTGCCTGGCACGCGGGCGGCGCTCGCGGGTTTGCTGCCGGCGAGCCAGATCGTCGCCGAGCCGGCGAAACGGGACACGGCACCGGCGGCGGCGTTGGCCACGGCTCTGGTGCGCGCGCGGGGCGGCGAGGGCGCGACGTTGGCGTTGCTCCCGGCTGACGCGTTTATCGCGGATGCGACGACCTGCGCGGTGCAATTGGGTGCGGCGCTCCGTCGTGCGGCGGATGCCGGTGCGATCATGACGATCGCGATCAAGCCGGATCATGCAGCGACGGGCTTTGGTTATTTGGAGATGGGCGAAGAGCGCGCCATCGGGCCGGCGGGGACGGTGCGCCAAGTGAAGCGCTTCGTCGAGAAGCCGGATGCGGCGACGGCGCAGCGGTATCTTGAAAGTGGAGACTATGCGTGGAACGCGGGGATGTTTTTCTGGCGCGTGGACACGTTTGTAGCCGAGGCCGAGCGCCATGCGCCGGAGTTGGCGCAATTTATCCGCGAGTTTCCCGCAGGAGAATTCGGTGCGTTTCTCGCGCAACGCTTTCCGGTGCTGCCGAAAATTTCCGTCGACTACGCGATCATGGAAAAAGCCCGCTCAGTGGAGACGTTGTTGGCGAAGTTTGATTGGGACGACGTCGGACTGTGGACGGCCTTGCCCAAGCATTTGGCGACGGATGCCGCGGGGAATTCCTCGCGCGGCGCGGTGGTCGTCGCGGGGGCGAGCAACAATATCGTCATCAGCAATGGTCGGATGATCGCGTTGTGCGGCGTGAAGGACTTGGTGGTGGTCGAGACCGCGGATGCGATCTTGGTGTGCCACCGCGACTCCGTGCAGAACATCAAGCAAATCGTCGGGAAACTGCCGATAGAACTTTTGTGACGATGGCGGCGACAGGGAGCGCACGGTGGTTGAGACCGAGCGCGCGGCGGTTTCCAGCCGCAGGCTGAAGCCTCGCGCTACCTCGGTGCACGACCGAAAAAAAAGGGCCGCCCGGTGAGGAGCGGCCCTGGAAACTTTTCCGGCGGAGCTTACTTGCCGGACTTCGCGGCCTTTTGACGAGCGGCGTTGTTCAGAATGCGCTTGCGCAGACGCAGGCTCTTTGGGGTGACCTCGACGAGTTCGTCAGTGGCGATGTATTCGATCGCGCGCTCGAGTGAGAGCTTCGACGCCGGCGTGAGACCGGTGGCGACACCCGAACCCTGCGAACGGAAGTTCGTCAGGGCTTTTTCGCGGACGGCATTACACGCGATGTCTTCATTGCGGGGATTCTCGCCGACGATCATGCCTTCGTACACTTGCTCGCCGGGGCTGACGAAGAGTTTGCCGCGTTCCTGCACCATCACGAGGGCGTAGGTGGTGGTCTCGCCGGCTTCGGTCGCGATGAGCGTACCTGTGATGCGGGTGAGCACTTCGCCCGCGTAGGGGCCGTATTCCTTGAAGAGATGGCTGAGGACGCCGCGGCCGCTGGTGGCGTTGACGACGTCGATTTCCATGCCGATGAGACCGCGGGTGGTGATCGTGGCCTCGATCATCGTCGTGTGGGGAAGCTTCTCCATGTTGGTGAGAAGACCTTTTCGGTTGGCGAGATTCTGCATGATCGAGCCGACGCACTCATCGGGAACTTCGATCCACACGGTCTCATACGGCTCGTGGCGATGACCATCGACGATCCGCTCGATCACCGTCGGACGGGAGACGAGGAGTTCGAAACCTTCGCGGCGCATGGTCTCAACGAGGACGGCGACCTGCATGGCGCCGCGGGCCTTGACGTTGAAGATACCGGCTTTGTCGGTGTCTTCGATCTTGATGGAAACGTTGGTCTTCAACTCGCGCATGAGGCGCTCGCGCAGCTGACGGGAGGTGACGAGTTTGCCTTCTTGGCCGACGAGCGGGCCGTCGTTGACGCAGAACTGCATCTCGAGGGTCGGCGGATCGATCTGGGTGAAAGGAAGGGCGTGGCCAGCTTCGTCGGCGGTGAGCGTGTCACCGATATCGATGTCCTCGAAACCCGAGAGACCGACGATGTTGCCGGCGACGGCGCTTTCGGTTTCACGGGTGCCGAGACCGGTGAATTCGAAGACCTTGGTAATTTTTGCGCGGATACGTTTGCCGTCCTCGTGGCGAATGATGAAGACGTTTTGGCCGATGGTGGCGACACCGCCGAGGATCTTGCCGACCGCGATGCGGCCGACGTAGTCGCTCCAGTCAATGTTGGACACGAGCATGTGGAAGGGCTCGCTGGGCTTGGCGAAGGGAGGCGGGACGTGATCGAGGATGGTCTCGAAGAGCGGGGCCATGTCCTTCTTTTCCTCGCCGAGGTGGTACATCATGTAGCCGTCGCGACCGGAACCGTAGACCACGGGGGCGTCGAACTGCTCTTCGGTGGCGTTGAGCTCCATGAGGAGTTCGAGCACCTTGTCATACATCTTGGCAGGCTCGGCGTTTTCGCGGTCGATTTTGTTGATGACGATCACGACCTTGAGGCCATGGGCGAGGGCCTTGCGGAGCACGAAACGGGTTTGAGCCTGTGGGCCGTCGTAGGCATCGATCACGAGGAGCACGCCATCGACCATGCGGAGCGCGCGCTCGACCTCGCCACCGAAATCGGCGTGTCCGGGGGTGTCGACGATGTTAACGATCTTATCCTTCCAGTGAACGGAGGTGTTCTTAGCCTTGATCGTGATGCCCTTCTCCTTTTCGAGGTCCATGGAATCCATGGCACGCTCCTCGACGCGTTGGTTGGCGCGGAAAACGCCACCTTCCTTGAGAAGTTTGTCGACGAGGGTGGTTTTGCCATGGTCGACGTGGGCGATAATGGCGATGTTACGGATGCTCTGGTTCATGGTCGCGAGGCGTGATGTTTCGATGGAAAAGGCAAGAACGTGCGGAGCGCGATCGGCGAATGCAAGGCCGAAGGCGGGGTGCCGCTCATCGTTTCTGCGGCCGAAATTCATTTTGGGAAAAACGGACTCTGGGCGATCGGGAATCTGAGGGGCTAACCGTCACCCAAACGTGACGTGGGTGATCCCCTCATCCCAAGGTGTGCAGGCGATTTCGCGGCCTCGCGGATCAATGGGGAGCACCGGATTTTACATGCCGACCCTGTTTTGAAATGCAGCTGTGAACGGCGGAACGGATGTCGAGACGTGAGCGGTCTTTCACATCTGCACTGGGTTACGCCTTATCCCATGACCACAAAGTAGCAGCTGTAAATGATCAGCCAGCAGTAGAGGTGCAGTCTCAGGCGCGACGCTTCCGGAAGGTGACGCAGCACGCGGCCGGCGAGCCACGCGACGGTCGCGGCTAAGGTGAAACGGATAAAACTGGCGACGGCGGAGACGATCAGGAACCCCGTCAGCGGGATATCTTGGGCGCCGGCGTGGACGGCATAGAGTTTGTAGGGTTGACCCGACAGGGATCCGGTTGCGAGTGCGGTGAGACCGTCGGTATCGAGGGCTTGGGCGATGCGAACGATGATTCCGCGCGAGATGCCGGGGAGCCAGTCAAACGCGTTAAGGAAAAACTGCGTGGCGTCATGACGGGCGGCTAACCACAGCGCGGTCCCACCGACCAAGGCACCGGCGACGGCCGAAAGGCAGGCGACGAGGGCGCGACGAAAATCGCCCAAGGCGAGACGCGTGATCAGGACATCGGGGACGATGAAAAAAACGGTCGCCTCGGCGAGGCCCCAAATAAAGGCGAGGACGTGACCAGAGAATGCGTGGGTGCGACCCGGCGGGGAGTCGGGGCGAGCGGCGTCCGTCATCGGTGGAGGGGCGGCTCGGCGAGGGCGCGACGGGTGCGACTCACGAAGGTCAAGACGAGGAGAACAAGAGTGAGGACGAGGGTTGGGCTGAACCCAAGAGTCAGCGGCTCGCCGAGAGCCGCGAGCAGGGCGACGAGGCTGGTGAACTCTGTACCGATGGCGAGGGTGGCAAGGGCGGTACCGGAAGGAAATCCCCTTGGAGCAAGCTGCGGTTCAGATCACGGGGTGAATTTCCGTTCGCTGAACCAGTAGAGCAGTTGGTCGGCCCAAGGCGGGGCGAGTTTGCCGGGACGACCGAGCCCGAGGCCGTGCGCGCCTTTTTCGTAGATGTGGACGGAGGGGAGCCCGCCAGCTTGGCGGAGGGCGGCGGCGAAGAGCAGCGTGTTTTCGACGGGGACTGATTTGTCTTCGATTGTGTGCCAGAGGAAACATGGTGGCGTGTTCTTCGTGACCTGGAGTTCGTTCGAGAGAAACTTCACGAGTTCGGGATCGGGTTTGTCGCCGAGTAAGTTCTTGCGCGAGCCGGCGTGGGCGAATTCGAGCAATGAAATCACCGGGTAGCAGAGGATGCCGAGATCGGGGCGGGAACTTTCGCGGTCGATGGGGTCGGGGGCGGCAGGGTTTCCGGAGTCAAAGTGGGTGACGAGGGTTGAGGCGAGATGGCCGCCGGCGGAGGAACCGATTACGCCGATGCGGGTGGGGTCGCGTCCGTCGCGTTTGGCGAAGACGCGGAGCAGGCGGAGCGCGCGGGCGGCGTCGTTCAGCATAACCGGGTGGCGATAGCCGTTGGAGCCGAGCCGGTATTTGAGGACGTAGGCCGTGATACCGTGAGCGGCAAAGAATTCGGCGTAGCCCGTGCCCTCGTGTTCGGCGAGGCCGCCGTAGCCGCCGCCGGGGAAAATGAGGATTGAGGCACCGGTGTCCTTGGCTTTGTCGGCGGCGTAAGGGGTGAGTGTGGGGATATCTTGGGGCCGCTGGCCGAGAGCACCGGGGGCGTCGCCCTCCCAGAGGCGGATGGGTCCGAGAATGAGCGCGTAGGGGGTGGGCGCGGCGGCGGCCGGAGCAGGTCGGTCGGCGGCGGGCAGGGCTGAAGCGACGGCAAGGAGTAACGTGGTGGGGAGGACGTGGGACAAGCGCATGGAGTCGGAGGGGGAGGGAGTGAACATCTGAACGCGATAAGTGGACAGGGTTCGCTGTGGTTTGGAAATACGAAAAAAATAAGGCCCCGAGAGCTTTCGGTCTCGTTGCAAAATCTGGGGGTGGGTGTGCGCCACACGCTCTTTTCCATTCATACACGCTTGGGCGCGCTCCCCTGGCGCGCTTGCTCTCGCGGGCGGGTGAATTCGCCGGTGGCTGGCCGGAGAGCGCGTGGTTCGTCATGGGAATTATATGACGGCATGAAGATCGCGAGGAGCCGGGAGCACCGGGAGCCGGGGGGCGGCACTGCGGTTCGTGAAGCACGCAAGAGATGCACAGCTTTCGCCAAGGCGCGCGAGGTACGGATGGCCCTCCGGAGTTATAGTGGTCGTATGCCAACGGCCCCATCTCTCCCGAGGTTGTCCGCTGCAGCGCGGAGCATCGCGCACGTGCCGAATATCAAACCCGCCCCGCGTAACTCAAACGATGGAGCGTGCCGCTATTCGTGCCCGCGCCGTTCCCGCCTGACGGTGATCGTATCCATCACTGTATCACTGGTCATTCACGTCGGCGTGTTGTTCGGGCTGAGTGGCCGGCGCAAGGTGGATCGTGTGTTCGAAAAACCCGTGATCGCCCTTACCTTCGCGATCCCGCACTTGCACGACCTAGAGGAGCCGGAGCCGGCTCCGAGCGAAGACGTCGCGCCCAAGACTGATCTTGGGTCGCCGACGCCGATGTTAGCGGACTTGCCGCAAGTCCCCCAACCCAACGATTTTGTCCAACAGATGGATTTTTCGACGCTCGTTGACCGGCCTGATCTCAGCTTGGGAAAACTCTGGACCGTCCCCGAGAATATCCGGCGTGGGGGCAAAGGCGGTGAGGGGCTGGGTAATGTGTTTAATCTGTCGGACCTTGATCGGGTGCCTCGGCCGGTGATGCAGCCGGCACCGCTCTATCCGGCGTCGATGAAGCGCGAGGGGATCACCGCCACAGTCGTGGTTGATTTCATCGTCGATGCGCAGGGCCGCGTGGTGAACCCCAGTGTGTTCGACTCCACGCACCATGATTTCGAGCTGCCGGCGATGGTGGGTGTGCAGAAATGGAGATTTAGCCCGGGCGTGCGCGCCGGTCAAAAAGTGAACACGCGAATGCGCGTGCCGATTGTCTTTACGATTGCGGACGCGATCGACTGACGGTCGCGCAGGCGCTCGCTCAGAGGTGACGGATGATCGCGTCGGCCATCGCTTGGGTTCCCACGGAGGGTTTCCCGAAAGCGATGTCGCCCGTACGCGTGCCACCGGTGACGGCGGCGCGCACGGCGGCTTCGATACGCGTGGCGACGGCGTCGAGGCCAAAGCTGAAGCGAAGCATCAAAGCGACGGAGAGAATTTGCGCGCAGGGATTGGCGATACCCTTGCCTGCGATGTCGGGGGCGGTGCCGCCGGCGGGTTCGTAGAGACCGAAGGGGAGGCCGAGGGAGTTTTTTCCCGCGCCGAGGGAGGCGGAGGAGAGCATTCCGAGTGAGCCGCAGATGACGGCCATCTCGTCGGAGAGGATGTCGCCGAACATGTTTTCCGTGACAAACACGTCGAACTGGTTCGGATCGCGCGCGAGCTGCATCGCGGCGTTGTCGACATACATGTGGCTCAGCGCGATGTCGGGCGCGTGGGTGGCCATGTAGTCGGTGACGGTCTTGCGCCAAAGGACGGAGGTCTCGAGGACGTTGGCTTTGTCGACGGAGCAGAGCTTTTTCTTGCGAGCGCGGGCGGTCGTGATCGCGACCTGGAGGATGCGCTCGATCTCGGATTTTTTGTAAACCATCGTATCGATGGCCTGGATGTCGCCGTCGGGGAGGGTCGTGGTGACTTTGGGAAGGCCGAAATAAACGCCGCCGGTGAGTTCGCGGATGCAGACGATGTCGATGCCGTTGGGGATGCGCTCGGTTTTGAGCGGGGAGGCGTCGGTGAGTTCGCGGTAAAGGAGGCCAGGGCGGATGTTGGCGAAGAGGGTGAAGTGCTTGCGGAGCGGGAGGAGCGCGGCGCGCTCGGGTTGTTCCTTGGGGGGAAGTTTTTCCCACTTCGGTCCGCCGACGGAGCCGAACAGGATGGCGTCGGACGCAGCGCAAATCGCGAGCGTGGAGTCGGGGAGTGCTTTGCCGTGATTGTCGATGCCGGCGCCGCCGACGTCGGCTTTGGTGTAGGCGAGGGTGAGGTTCTCCTGCTGCGCGACGTGCGCAAACACGCGCAGGGCCTCGGTCATCACCTCGGGGCCAATGTAGTCTCCAGCAAGTACTGCGAACTTGAGTGTGGGCATAAAGAAGGCAAGACGGTGGCAAACCGCGATGGCGAGTGGCAAGCCGCCAGTGCGCTAGGAAACCAGTTTGCAGAATCGGGTCAGGAACGGGCTGGCCACCGCCAATTTAGAGCGTGTGAGGCCCAGGGAATTCTTGAGTTTAGGAATCGCGCTTGACGAGTTTGTCAAAACTATGACTGTCTGCCGCTCCGAGTTTCGCCCTCATCGTCTATCGGTTAGGACATGGGATTCTCAATCCTAAAAGCGGGGTTCGATTCCCCGTGGGGGCACCATCTTAATTGTTTGATAGCAAGGAGTTGAAATTTAGTCGGAGCTAGGTTGCCAGTTGACGCGGTAACCTTCACACGCCCGATACTGCATTCGACGTCGCCCGCTACGAAAACAGCAATGGCGTCACCTCCTGGCGAGTCGCCGGCTGGCCTCACGGTCTCCGCATCCGCAAAAACTTCAAGTCCCGAGAAGCTGCCGCCGCCAAGGCCGCCTTGAGCCGAGCCGAAAGGGTCACGTATTAAGGGCCTTTTGATCAAAGGGTTATCTCGTTCAGGTGACGGCGGTCGGTGAGGGAAGTTTGGTTACGCGGCGCGCGCGGCGGCGCAAAAATCGAAAAAATCCGGAAGCGCGGCCAAATTCGCGCCATTTTCGCCGATGGGCAGCGCAACGGCCGGCCGGGCAGCCGCCGCCGCGCCCTGGCGGGGGCGTTTCGGTCACTCAGCGGCGACACCGGCGCCGGTGGCCCCGCACAACCGAGCAATGTTTTGCACCGCGGCGATGACCCAGTCCTAGATTTGCTGCCGCCAGAGTCGGCGCCAGCGGGCACGTTTGAAGTGATAGTGATTCGCCGCGTGCGCGAAGCTGCCTTCCATCAGATGCGGACGGCGCCGGCGATCCGCGTGCGCTTCGGGCAGGCGTGTAAACGCCAACCCCACCTCGAGCGCTTCCTCCCGCCAGTGTCGCGCGACTGACCGGCCCGTCTTACTCTTCGTGCATTCCGCCCGCAGCGGACACTGCGCACAGATTTTCTTGTCGGCGACATAGTCGGTCATCTGGCGCCGCTCGTGGAACCGGCGTGGTTTGAGTCGGTGGCTTACCGGGCACACGTAGACGTCGTCGGTTTCATCGTAGCGAAAATCCTCTTTCGTGAAAAGTCCGAAGCTCTTGTGACCGGCCGGCTGCATCGTACTCATGTGCGGCCGCACGCCGCGCGCGATCAGATCGCAGTAAGTCTACACTGTCCCGTAGCCTCGAGATCCCACCATTGCGGCGATCTCTTCTCGGGCGTTGGCCTCGTGTTGCGTCACGAGCGGAGCAACCCGTGCGCCCTCGGTGACATCGCCGGCCGTGGTGGCCACCTCGGTGATCACGCCGCACCGATCATCCACCATCCGGTGATGTTTGTCGCGCGGTCGGGCCGGGCCGCTGGACGGTCCCCTCGACACGCAAGGCGCATCGGGATCGGTCGTGCTCACCAGTTTGAGACTGGTCTCGCAGCGCGCCGACGGCGGCTTCGTTTCGTCAAGCTTGCGCTCCTGCGCCCCATGCGCGGCGCGGATTCGCGCGATATACGCGATGGTTGCTGCATCCGCTTTCACGACACTGTCGCGCGAGGTGTCGGCAACGACTAGGCTGCCGTTGAGATGCACTTTGGTGCCATCAACCAGCCCGGCCTCGAAGCACTGCTGCACCGTGCGCACAAACAGATCCTCGAACAGATCGCCGCCCCAGCGGGCCCGGGCCTATCGAGAGCACGCTGTGATGGGGCGCCTCGTCGTCGAGGCTGTAGCCCAGGAACCCCAGCCAATTCAGCCGTTCAGGCAGACGCCGTACCAACTCGCGTTCGCTGCAGACGTTTTCGTGGAAGAGTAGAAACATTAGCTTCAACAGCACGACCGGATCGACCGAGACATTGCCGTGGTCACCGCAGGGGTGCGCGGCCCCCGCACGCGCGAACGTGAAGTCGACCATCGCCTGCACTCGTCCCAGCGGATGATCGGCGCGCACTCGCCGGTCGAGATCCACCCCGTAGCTGAACAACTCCTTTTGTCCTTCGTGTTGGCCCATCATCTTGCCGATGTCAGACGCGCCGGAGTCACGGATGCTCAAATAGGCCCGCATTTGGGCAACAGGCCCTTGACTAATGACGGACAGCGCAATCCCCGGGGCGTAGGCAAGTCATGGCCGCAAGCTGGGGCCAGCAGGGGAGGCCAAGCAGGGTCGGGCAGGTCGTAATGCTTTCATTTTACGACCTCAGGAAAAAAGGGTCAGCAACGTTTAATGTGTCGCCCACTTATTCCTCGGGAGAGCTCTCGGCATGGCGCACCATCAAACATTGAAACGTTAACTCCATGCTTGATCCCCCTTCTTTGCCGATCCCTTCACTCGGAAGAAAGTGCAAATTTAAAAGTTTTCTCTGCCCCCTTTGGCTTGTCCTTTCCCTACATTGAGTTCGTCCATCCTTGAACTCTAGCAATTCCGAGCCGGACTGTCGTCACATCGGAATTGCACGCTGACAATCAAAGGTCCGGCGGTGATCAATAAATAGCGACCAATCGGAAGCCTGATTTGGCTGTGCCAAGAAGCCGGATCTGTTTGGCCAGAGACTTAGGATCTTAGCGAATGGCAGACTCAAGACGGGTCAGAACCGCACGGTCGCCGTAAGGTCCCATTGCGGGGGCACCACGTAGATCTGGCGATACAAGACGGTGCCTGTGGAGAGAGTCGTCGTGCCAGTGCGACGGGTGCGGCCGTTCTCCAAGTCGACGATATTGCGGCAACCGAGACGGAAGCGGACCTGTTGCTTGGCGATCTTTTGGTCCCGCATGATGTAAGCGCTAACTAGGTGCGAGGTGCCGCCGTAAAACTCACGACCGTTGACGATCGAGAGCAGGTAGTTGTCGCGCCAACTGCCATTGACGCCGACGCGGACACCGCGCAGGGGAGCCCATGACTCGCGGTGGAACGAATAGTCAGCGATCCAACTCGCAGACCAAGGTGCGGCGCGGGCGCCGGTGGGCTTCGTGGAATAGTCGCTGGAATCGAGGACCTCCTTGGCGTCGGCGATGAGCGCCGGAGCCTCGTCGCCGCGCTTCACGGCGGCTTCATAGTACGCGCGGAAAGATGAAAAATCGGGTCGGGTAACGACGTCGGCTTTCGCGAGTGTGAAGCGCAGTTGCAGACCCTTAGCCGGGCGGGCCAGCAGTGTGACGTCAAAGCCCTTTGACGACTCGGTGGAGAGGACGTCCCGGTATTGGTTCACATCGTTCCACGTGCGAAAATATCGAGGGTCGCTGGCGGTGATATTGTTCGGGTTGATTAGATTCTCGATGTCGCCGGCACTGAAGTTCGAAGGCGTCCACCGAAATTCAACGTTGGCGCGATCGATTTGAAACACGCCAAGGGTAACCGTAAGCCGGTCGTCGAACAGTCCGCCCTTGATGCCGATTTCTTTGGTCACGCCGGAGATCGGTCCGAAGATATTCTGGTCAAAAGTGCGTGCGTCCTGCCAGCGAAAGGAATCGGAATAGACTCCGTAGAGATTGATGTCCGGGGTGAGCACGAACGTGAGGCCCGCGGTATAGCTCGTGTTGAAGAGATGGAGCGCGGGGTTTTCCACGTATTCGCCCGGGAGCGCGTCCGCGCGGCTGGGTGGGGGAATGTCTTCGTTGTAAGTGCCAAACTTGCGGGTGCCCTTGTATTCGTACGTTCGGTTCCAGTCCCACCGGACCCCGAGGAGGGATTGGACGCGGCCTTTGAAGTAATTGCCGCTGGCCGACACGGCCCCGGCGTAGGCTTGGCGCCATTCGGTACCGTCGGCGGCGGTGCCAAACGAGAGCTGCTTCGCCTGGAAGTCCGGCGTAACGGGAAGTCGGTCGAGGGTGAAGCGGTCGAAGAGCGCGCGGGAGTAGAATTGTTTGTCGTCGAGGTAGAGGCGGAAGCGGACGCGGTCGTTGGTTTGGCTGACAGCGGTCACGACGCCGTTCTCGAAACGCTTCACGTTGTAGAGGGCCTTTCGATAGTTGTTCGTGAAGTCCTCGCGATATTCGACGCTGCCGATGAGGAGTTGCTTCATCCATGTGAACGGTTTCCACGGGAGAACCGCCGTGCCGCGGAACGCGTCGACGTCGTTACCAAAGCGTTTCCAGTCGATGCCGGCGGTGTCGATGTAGGGGCGGCCGTTGACGTCGACACTGATCGTGCTGCTGAAAAAATTGTCGTTGCGCAGTCCGTCCTGATTTTGGTGGTTATAGGAAAACTCGAGGCCGAGTTGGCTGATGCGCTGCTCGACGGTGACGGTGTAGGTGCCGAAGGGCCGGGCTTGGCGATCGAAGGAGCCCCGGAGGTTATAGGCCTTCGGAAATCCGGAGACGCGCTTTGTGCCGACGGTCGCTCCGGCCGCATTGCGCATCGTGACATCGAAGAATCCGCCCTCGATCAAGGTTGGGCTGCCACCGGCGGGGCCGTTGGTGGAACTGCGGTCGGCGGCGGCGAGGGTGGATTGGTTGAACCATGCGCCGTCGGAGGTGAACCAGGGGCCGACACTCGTGAAACCGAGGGAGCGCGCGGACTGCTCCCGCACGGTGATACCGGAAAACCCGCGGGCGTTCTGGAAATCTCCCTGTTCGGCCTCGAGGCGGATCATGGTTTTCTTGAAAGGCTGCCACGTTAGCGCGAGGGTTGCACCCGCAAGTTTATAGGCTGAGGCGTCTTGAAACGTTCTTTCCTCCCGACGCACGGCGTTGAACCGGATCGCAAGGCTGTCGCGGAGTTTCCTGTTGAGATCGAGTTGGACGCGGTAGGCGCCCTCGCTGCCGTATTGTGCGAACGCAGTTCCGAAATTTTTCATCAGGGGGCGCTTGGTGAAGACGGAACCTTGGCCGCCAGGTTCGACGTCACCGAAGATCAGGGAGTTCGAGCCCTTTCCGAAATCGATGCGTTCGACGTTGTAAGTGTCGCTCGGGATATACCAGCGGAAGTAGTTGCGTGAAACGTTGAATCGTTGAGACAGGCCGCGGAAGGAGAAATTGTCGGTCTGGTTGTCGTTTTCCATCGTCGGGGCGGCGTAGACGTTGGCGACGAACTTCGTGACCTCATCGGCCGTGTTGAGGCCGAGATCTTCCATGAAATCTGCCGTGATGGCATCAATGTTGACGGGAACGTCCTTCAGCGACTGCTTGGTGCGCGTCGCGGAGAGAGTGTCGTTTGCCGACCAGCCGGAATCCCTTTCAGTGGAAACAATAAAGGGAGAGAGTTCTAGGGCCTCATCCTTTGAGGCGACAGGGGCCGGCGCGAGCTGCGCGTGAAGGAGAGTGGTCGCAACCATCAACATAGCCGAGCGGAGGCAATAGCGTGAGATTCGAGTTTTCATCGGGTACTGAACTGTGCGTTTCGACGTCGATCGCAATAAAAGTAACCTCGAACTTCTGCGCTCAAGCAGAATCACTACGGCGAGCCCGTCGCTTTCAACCAGAGTTAGTCGGCTGCTCAATCGGGCTAGCCCGAGCTGGCGGGTGGGCTTGGTCTGTTGGAGAAGCCCCGCCCAAGGGCAAGGAAGGGGGACTGCCGGTGGGGTGGTGGAGACCCAAGACGTAGTGTAGCAGCGGCAAGCGTGCGTAGGGCGAAAGAATCTTCGAGACCCACGGTAGCGGCGGCAAAATCGACAGTGGTTCGGCGGCAGGTTGCGTCGGTGAAGGACGACGCTACGAGGGGAGACCGGCTGGATCGCGG
>CANIJN010000038.1 GCA_947467625.1 Opitutia bacterium
AAGCGATCACACGCGCTCAGGTGCAGGCCAGTCCCCGGATGAAGATACAGCGCGCCGTCCGCGGACGGCTCCGCGCGCTATGCCTGCTGTCGACGTTCGTTCCGGCTAGCAGGTGTCGCCGGGCAAACGTGGCTGCCGTTTAGGCTGCCAAGGGCATTTCTTCAGTGTTGCCTATTATTTTTTTTGCAGGGGATTTAACGAGAGACCCACAACTCTCGACAGGCAGCGGCGCACTCCAACCAAGGGTAGAATCCAGAACACCCCCGAAAGCGTTTCGAAGGTTGAATTTCGATTTTCGATTGGGATTTTCCGATTGGAATGTACTGACCAATCAAAGAACGAGAGCGGCACAATGCGGTGCGCTGGGGTGATTGCAAGTGTGGCGTGGGTGCGGCGCGTGGGTGCGGGCGCGGTGCGACTCGACGGGAGCGGCGGTTTCCCTGCCGCCGGGACTGGGGGTGATGCACTCGTCGCAGTGGGCGCGTGGGAAAGCGCCCCTCCGTTCGGGCCGAGATTCGTCTTTGCAACGGCGGAAGCGATGCGCGACAACTCCGGAGCATGACCACCCCTTTGTCTGCGACCCCCGTTGATGATTCGCCGGTCGGTCCTCCGATGCGGCTCGCTTCCCTCGATGCCTACCGTGGTTTCGTCATGTTCCTGATGATGGCGGAGGTGCTGCGGCTGAAGCGTGTGGCGCAGGCCCTGCCCGAGAGCGGGATTTGGGGATTCCTCGCGTCGCAGCAGTCGCATGTCGAGTGGGTCGGGTGCTCGCTGCACGATCTTATCCAACCGTCGTTTTCGTTTCTGGTCGGCGTGGCGCTCCCGTTTTCGATCGCGAGTCGGCGGGCCCGGGGGCAATCGACCGGGGTGATGGTGGGCCATGCGGTGTGGCGGGCGGCGCTGCTGATTTTGCTCGGCGTCTTTCTACGTTCGACGGGGCGGAATCTGACGAACTGGACCTTTGAGGATACGCTGACGCAGATCGGTCTCGGCTATGGTGTTCTCTTTGCACTCGGATTTCGTTCGGTACGCACGCAATGGGTGGCGTGGGGTGTGATCGTGGTCGGAGTGTGGGCGGCGTTTGCGCTCTATCCGCTGCCGGCTGCCGGTTTCGACTTTGCGAAAGTGGGCGTTGCGCAGACGTGGTTGGAGACGAATGGGCTCTCGGGGTTTGCGGCGCACTGGCAGAAGAACACGAATCTCGCGGCGGGTTTCGAATCGTGGTGGCTCAATCTGTTTCCCCGCGAGAAACCGTTTCTGTATCACGGTGGCGGCTACGTGACGCTGAGCTTCGTGCCGACGCTGGCGACGATGATTCTGGGGCTCCTCGCGGGTAACGTGCTCCGCGACGAGCGGGCGCCGCGGGAGAAAATCCGCTGGTTCGTGACCGCGGGGGTGAGCGGGCTCGCGCTGGGCGCCTTGCTCGGTTGGCTCGGGGTTTGCCCGGTGGTGAAACGTATCTGGACGCCGAGCTGGGTGCTGTTTAGCGGCGGCTGGTGTTGTCTGCTGCTCGCGGGTTTCTACGTGGCGGTGGACGTGGCGAAACGGGGCAGGTGGGCGTTTCCGCTGGTCGTGATCGGCGCCAACTCCATGGCCGCCTATTTGATCGCGCATCTCTTTGTGGACTTCATCCGGAAGGCGCTGACCACGCATTGCGGGGCGGAAGTTTTCCGGAGTCTCGGGGCGGCGTATGAGCCGCTGCTACTCGGCGGTGCGACGCTCGCGGTGATGTGGCTGCTGCTTTTCGGTATGTATCGGCAGAAATGGTTTTTGCGGGTGTAGCCCGTTGAGCTCGCTGGCGACGGATTCGCTTTAGGTCGTTACGCCGAGGAGACCGCGGGTGAATTGAAAGTCGACGGAGCCTGACGACGCGACGGCGGGGAGGCGGTCGCGTTGGGCGATGGCGACGAGGAGTTGGGCGAGCGCGGCGGAGTTGTCAGCGGCGCGGTCGGTCAGGAAAAGATCGATATCGTCGGCAGGGATGACGCCGCGTTGCGTGGCTTCGGCGACTTGGATGACGGGGAGCAAGGGGTGGCCTTGACGGGCGTGTTGGTGGACGACCGTCAGCGCGAGGTGCGCACCGCAGGCACCGAGGCCGGTGAGGTTCTCGACCCAGTGATCGGTTTCACTCGCGATGATATGAAAGCCGGGGGTGGCGAGCGGTTGTCCGTAGAGTAGGGTGGCGTGGGGCGGGCGTTCACCGAGCAGGGCGGAGGAGAAACGGCGATCGGCTAGCAACGGATCGCTTTCGGGGAGGAGCACCGAGCCGCCGCGGTCCAGGATCTGCTGGGCGATGGCGACGAGCGCGGTGACGGTCGAGTCGTTGGCTGGTGCGGTGGTGAGGAGGCCGAGCGCGAGGGCGCCGAGGTCGGCGGGAATGGAGGGTGCGGGCGGAAGTTCGACGAGTTTCGCGGCGAACCACGCTTCAACTTTGTCGAGGGCCTTGGCGATGCCGCCGTCAAGTTGCACGCTGGCCCAGCCAAAGCGCGAGGCGGCTACGCCGGCGGCTTCGAGTTTGTGGCGCATGAGATCGTTCGGGACTTTTTCGCAACCGTGCTCGAGCAAGAGCGCGGCAGCCACATTGGGGTGCGTGACGTAGCCGCGGTAGGCGCGGTGCAGTAGTTGGTGCATGGATTCACCGCCAAAGCCGCAGCCCTCGGTGTGCACGAGCGAGACGAAGCGGGAAATACCCTGCGGGGCGCCGAGGTGTTTTTCGTTGAGACGATCGGCGGCGAGTCGGGAAATCTGCGCGGCGCAGAGGCTGGTGGGCAACACGAGGGCCACGCGTTCGGTGGCGGGCCCGTGGTCGGTGGCAAAGATGGTGAGGGCGGCGGTGGGGCCCGTCTGGATACCGGGCCTGACCGGCAGCGGCGCGCCGTCGGGGACGGGGCGGGCGCGGATTTCGGCGAGCCGCGAGCCGTCGGTCTGCGCCCAGTCGCGCAAAATGGAGACCTGCGAGTGGCCGGCGTGTTCGCCTTTGGATTTTTTGCCGGAGGCGGTGGCGAGCGTGAGGTCGAAACTCTCGGCGGCGAGCGACTCGAACGATTCGCCGTCGAGGTAGCGGCCGGCGTTGATGTCCATTTCGTGGACGAGGAGCTGGTGGCGGCGCGTGGTGGTCGTGATCTTCAGCGTCGGCACGAAGGGGAAATTCGTGATCGAGCCGTTGCCGGTGACGAAGAGGACGAGGTTGCAGCCGGCGGCGATCTGGCCGGCGACGCCTTCGAGGTCGTTGCCGGGTCCGACCATGAAATAGAAACCGGGCGCGTCGAGGGGAGCGGCATAGTCGGTGACGAAATCGAGTCGGGTGCGCGGATCTTTTTTATGTACGGCGCCAAGCGACTTGATCGCGATGTTGTAGAGACCGCGGAGTTTGTTGCCGCCGGAGGGATTGTTTTCGGGCGAGACGCCGTGCCAGCCGAGGCGCGTCTGAAATTCCGCGATCCGGTGCATGAACTCCCGCGCCGTGCCAAGATCGCGGACGCGTTTCATGATGTAGGATTCGGCGCCGACGGCCTCGTCGATTTCCGTGAGTACACCGGTGCCCCCGTGGCGGATGGTCTCGTGCACGATGGCGCCGGCGAGTGGATTACCGGATACGCCGGAAAAGGCATCGGACCCGCCGCACTGGAGCGCGATGCGCAACGAGGAAAGCGGTTCGGCGGTGCGGCGCTGGGCGGATACGACCGGCAGCCAGCCGCGCACGATTTTCTCACCCTCGGCGAGAGCGGCGGCGAGCCCGGCGCGGATCGAGAGAAACGCGTGCGGCATACCGTCGAGCGGGTAGCCACGATCGCGCAGGAAGGCGGCGAGGCGGGTGTTGGTGATGGGCTCGACACCATAGTCGACGGCGAGCACGGCGCCGACGTTGGGGTGCACCATGAACCCGGCGAGCGTGCGGAGTACCTCGAGGGCGTTGTGGGGTTCGCCCGTGCCGCCGGCCTCGGTGTGGGCGATGGCCACGATGCCGTCGAGCGAGGGGTGCACGCGGGCGAGGGCTTGCAGGCGCGCCGTCAGCTGGCGCGCGAAACTCGCCGTGCGGGACGTGGTGCCGAGGATGACGACGTAATTTCGCGTGCCGACGCCGCGGCGACCCGGACGGCGGTAACCCTCAAACGTGCCGGGCGTAGCGACGAGCGGCGTGGGCGGAGCGGCGATGAAGGATTTTTCGTCGAACGAAAACTCGGCGCGCTGATCGGAGAAGTTGGCGCGGTCAGGCCGCACAGCGCCGTCGAGCTGGCGAACGGCGAGCATATCAAGCGAAGACTGGTTGCACACGTAATCACCAGCGCCGATGTCGACGAGCGCGGTGCCGAAGGGAAGGCCCCATGAAAGCAACGGTGCGCCGACGGCGATGGGAGCGACGGCGAAGCGGTGGCCTTCGAGCACGGTGTGCACCAGCGCGCGCGGGCCGTCGGGGAGTGCGAGGACGGTGCCGGCTTCGAGTCGTCGGGTGGCGATCGCGACGTTGTCGCCTGGGGCGGGGAGACGGCTGACGGCGGAGAGTGCGAGTGGGGAGGGCGCCATGGGAAGAAAGGAAGAAGGAACCACGAAACCTACGAAAGACACGCAAAAGAAAACGGCCTCCGGCAGTAAAGCCGGAGGCCGTGAAGAGCGAAGAATTATCCAATCAGGCGATCACTTGAACCTGTAGTCCACGCGCATCGTGTAGGAGCGGCCGCGCGGGTCGGCGATGCGGGGTTCCCAGCTGCTGCCGGCACCGGAGTTGGTGTCGTAGGTGGCGGAGAAGGGCGGGTCGGTGTTGAAGAGATTCTTGATGCCCGCCGTGAGGGTGACGTTTTTGATGCCGCGGTAGGACGCGCTCAGGCCGAAGATGTTGTAGGCCTTGACGCGTGGGTTCCAGTTGACGGGTTTGACGGAGCCGTTGGCTACGCCGGGCAAGACCGCGTCGATGTAGCTGTTGCGGAAGAGTTGGTTGATCTGGCCGGTCCAGTTGCCCTTGCGGTAGCCGACGTAGGCGGTGTGCTTCCAGCGCAGGCCGATGTCGCTCGCGCGGGTGAATTGGTTGATTTCGCTCACGCTGAATGGCGCGGTGGCGAGCAGGCGCGATTTCTTTTCAAGCAGGTAGGAGAGATCGAAGCCACCGGACAGTTTGCCGCCGGCCACGTCGGTGTCGCCCTTGATGCCGAACTCGGCGCCGGAGGTGACGTTTTGGCCGGCGTTCACCCAGCGGCTGTCGACTTCGACGATGTCGCCCGCGGGGTTGCGACGGAAGCGTTCTTGGAAGAGACTGTAGTTGGCCAGCAGCACGGTGGTGCCGAAGCTCTGGATCGTGCCGGTGCGGTCGACGCTCCACCAGTCGACGTTGAAGCTAAGGTGCTTGTTGGGCTGCACGACAAAACCGGCGGAGTACATTTTGGCTTCCTCGGGCTGAAGGTCGGGCTTACCGCCGAAAAGCGAGTTTGCGGAGTTTGGGGCAATTTGCCGGCCGGTTGCCGGATCGATGAGCCCGGTGGACGCGATGGGGCTCACGGTGACCGGATCAAACTGTTGTTTGAAGGTCGGGACGCGGAAGCCGGTGCTGTAGGAGCTCCGGAACAAGATGACGTCGTTGGGCGCGTAGCGTAGCGTGACCTTCGGGTTGGTGGAGCTGCCGAAGCCGGTGTAGTCATCGACGCGGCCGGCGAGGTTGACGTCGAAGCCCTTCACGATCGGGACTTGGAGTTCCACGAAGGCGGCTTTGATCGTGCGTTTGAGCGAGCCGTTCGTCGCGAGGCTGTTGTCGAACGGGGCGTTGAAAATCAGCGAGTCCGAGGAGTTGAGGTTCGCGCGGCTGTCGCCGTTGAACAAGAAATTCTCCTGCCGCCAATCGAGCCCCACCGCCGCTTGTACGCTGCCGGCCGGCAGCTTGAAGAGCGGGCCCGACGCGGCGGCGTCGAGGTTGTCGGTGCGATACGTGCCGCCGTAGAGCGCGACGCCGTCGGCGCGGATCTTGTTGATGGCCGCGGTCGCCTCGGCCGTTTGCGTGTAGGAGAACGGATCGACGACGCCGGTGTTGATGAGGTTAACGAACGGGACGGTATAAACATAGCCGCCGTTGAGGGTGGACTTGCCCTGGCTGCTGGCCCGGGAGGCGCCGAGGCGATAGTCCCATTGCGACAAGAAACCCAAGGGGCCTTCGAGACCGGCCATGTAACGATAGGTGTCGGTCGAGGTGGTAAACGCGCGGTTGCCGAGCGGCAGGGAGCGCCAACGGAACGCCATCGGGGCACCCCGGTTCGCCTCAACCTCGGGGAAATACTTGGCGAGCACGTTGAAGACTTTGTTGTAGGACGCGCCGGTGCTCGGATAGGCGAGGTTGTAGAGTGGATTGGGGACGGTGGTTCGGCCGTCGAGCGCCGTGGTATTGAGGGTGGCCGAGCTCGACCATTGGTTGGGCGAGAAACTCTTGTTCGACTCCGAGCGGCCGGCGACCAGCTCGGTCGTCAGGCGGTGGAGCGGGGCGATCGCAAACGTGCCGCGAAGCACAAGGTTCTTGTTCTGCACCGGTTGCTGGATCACGGCGGCGCGACCTGTGTCCCAAGCGGAGCCGTATTTCGAAGCGGCCGAGTTCCAGAGCACTTCATCGTAGGGGCCCATGCCGTCGAGACCCGAGTAACCGGGACCGCCAGGGACATCGACGTAGTTGATGCCGTTGACGCGGAGATTGGGATTGGTCGGATCGAGCGGGCCGCTGCCGCGGTTGGCGACTGTGGCGTCGCGGCTGATGGCCGTTTGGAGCGAGCCAATGGCGAACAACGTGGCGATCGGCGTGCCGCGCGTGTCGGGCGATACGCCGCGGTCGACTTGAAAGGTGCTGACGAATTTGCGTTGGTCGCCGCGCAGGACCTTGCTGTCGGCGTACGCGACCGAGGCCATGAGGTTGTATTTGTCGCGACTCAAGTCACCGAAACCGGCGACGGCGTTGTAGCGGAAAATATTACCGCCGCCTTGCTCGGTGACGTCCACGGCGGCGCTGGCGGCGGCACCCTGATAATTATTCTTGAGGATGAAGTTAATGACGCCGCCGACGGCATCGGTGCCGTAGATGGCGGAGGCACCGTCCTTGAGGACCTCGACGCGCTCGATCGCGGCGAAGGGAATCTGGTTCAGATCGACCACGCCGCCGTTGAGGCCGTGCGACGACACGCGCCGGCCGTTTAGGAGGACGAGGGTGGCGCCGGCACCCTGCATCCGGAGATTGGCGGAGGTTGCGCCGTTATTACCGCGCTGGGCGCCGGAGACGACGTCGGCATTCGACGCGAGATTGTCGAGGCCGTTGCCGTTAATGTTTAACTCCATGAGCATTTGCTCGGCGCTGCCGATGCCGCGCTGCTCCATCTCGAGGGGTGTGATGGTGAGCAGGGGCGTGGCGCCCTCGCCATCGATGCGTTTGATCAGCGAGCCGGTGACGACGAAGCGTTCGAGCTTCGCGGTCTCTTCCACCTTTGCGGTGTTCGCGGCTGGGGCGGTTTGGGCTTCCGCGATGGGCAGCAGGCTCGCGGCGGCAAGGACGGAAAACCAAGTAGCAGGTTTCCACAGGTATCGGGTGTTCATAGGTAGGGTGGTCGGAGGGCCGACGGCGTTATGCCGCCAGCACTGAAACCTTCAGGCTGCGCAGCGCAGGAGGATGGAGCCCATGCTCCAGAAGATTCAGCACGGGAACGTCATTTTACGGGCTACGAATAGGCAAGGAGAATGGTGGGGCGGGGAGGGTGGGGGGCGTCGCCGAGTCGTCGGTGCGCCCGAACGGGCGGCTTTCCAGCGGCCCACGTTCGGCGGCTCGAAAGCCGCTGGTCCGTCGGACGGGTGAGCTCCGTGGAGATCGCTGCCGAGAGGCACCCGTGGCGGCGTCTGAACGGGTTGGACCGAGGGCGCCGCGGGGGGAACGGAAACGCAGGGGCGGGCACAAAAAAGGCGGCGCCGCCTGGAGCGGGGCCGCCGAGAGGGAAATGAAGCAGCGGTTTACTCTTGGTTTTTCTTCTTTTTGCCCTTCTTGGGAGCATCGCCAGTCAGCGCTTCGATTTCAGCGTCGCTGAGTTTGCCGTCGTGGTCTTTGTCGAGGGCTTTGAGGTTGAGATCGGGGGAGCCGGCGAAGTCTTTGCGGACGGCCTCGAGTTCGGCTCCGTCGATTTTGCCGTTGGCGTTAGTGTCGTATTTTTTGAGGAGCTCGGCGGTGGCGGTGTTGCCCTTCTTGCGGTCGCCCTTGGCGGCGTAGGAGGCCGGGGCGAGGAGGAGGGAGGTGGCGGCGAGGGCGAGGAGGAGACGTTTCATGAGGGGAGTTGGATTATTTTTGAGGGAACGGCGGTATGACGAATGACGAGACGAGGTGGTTACACGGCAGCAGGTAAGGGGGGGCTCGGGCGAGCGAACCGCGCAGGTGGACGGTGGATTGCAACGCGTCGGAGGTTAGCCCACGGTCGGCTGAGTGAACGCACCTGCCGCCATCTGCCGCATCTACATTTCATCTGGCCATAATTTTTTTGGTCGCCACCGCCAGCCGGCGGGGGAGCACCCGGCGACTGAGGTGACCGACGTGAAATGTCGCGCGGGCTTCGGTCTCGAGGGAGACCGTTTCTATGGTTACCGCCCTGACTACAAAGGGCAGGTGACGTTTTTTACCTGGGAAACTCTGCTCGCAGCGCGCGAGAATTTTGGGCTGCCCGCGCTCGCGCCCTCGGTCTTTCGGCGCAACGTGGTGGTCGAAGGCATCGACCTGGATCAGTTGTTGGCGCGGCGGTTCACGTTGGGTGGAGTCGAATTTGAGGGGACCGGCGAGGCTCGGCCGTGCCATTGGATGAATGCCGTGGTCGCGCCGGGTGCGGAGGATTGGCTGATGGGCCGGGGCGGGCTGCGGGCGAAAGTGCTCACCGATGGCAAACTCTCCGTGGGGCCGGTGGCGCTTTGGTTGGCCCAGGAAGTCGGTTAGCTCCCCATCGCTCTGCTGCCGTCCGGAAGGCCTCAACCGAATCAACGGGGGCGGTTGTTGTTTATTGAATGACGAGATTCCGGATGGACCTCAGTTGATCCGGAGATGCTGGCGCAGCCACGCGGTGCCGGTCGTTTCGTCGGCAAAGGCTCCGTCGAGCTGCGCCTCGAAGGCGGCGTCGAGTACGCATTTGAAATCGGGCCCGGGTGCGATCCCGAGGGCGATGAGATGACGGCCGAACACGACGGGTTTGGGAGCGAGGTTTGCGAACTCAAGGGCGCGGGCCTTCGTATCCAGAGCGTTGATACGGAGGTGCGTTTCGGGCGAGGCGAGCGGGGGCCGGCCATTGCAATCGGCGCGCATGACGGCGGCGAGTTCGGTGATCGTCGCTGGGGCGAGTCGCCGCGCGAGACGGCGAACGCTCGCATCGGAAAACGTCGCTTGGCCGTGATGGTGGGCGAGGTGATTGACGACGAGTGCGGTGACGGGTGCTGCGAGCTCGCGCAGCGCACCGATGCGCCAGAGCAACGTTTGGGCAAGTGGGCCACCTGCCGCCTCGTGTCCGGTGCTCGTCCACCGGAGCGCGCCCTGTTTTTCCTCGCGTCGGGTCGTGCTGGGCTTTCCGAAATCGTGTGCGAGTACGGCGAACATTAACCGCCGGCGTCGTCCCAGGTTGGCGTCAGGCCACGTCGGCAGCGCGACCAGCGCATCGAGACAGTGTTGCGTGTGGGTAAAGACGTCACCCTCGGGGTGCCAGGCGGGCTCCTGCGGTGTGCCGCGCAGCGCGGCGAGTTCCGGGAAGTGGCGGAGCCAGCCGCTTTCTTCCAGTACAGTGAGGCCGCGACTCGGCGCGACGGACTTGGTCGCCCATTTTTCCCATTCACCCCACACCCGTTCTAGCGGCAGTTCGGAAAACGTGTCGGCGATGGTTCGGCCCAGTGCGGCGGTCTCCGGAGCGAGTGTGAAGTCGAAGCGCCCGGCGAGCTGCATCCCTCGGAGCACGCGCAACGGATCCTCGGTAAAGGCCGCGCTGGTGTGTCGGAGGACGCGAGCTTCCAGATCTCGCTGCCCGCCATGGGGGTCGATGATTTCGCGGGTGAAGGGATCGCACGCGATCGCGTTGACCGTGAAATCGCGTCGCGCCGCCGCCTCGGCATCGCTGAGCGCCGGATCGGGTGCGATGGCAAAGCCCCGGTGGCCGGCGCCGGTCTTGGATTCGCGGCGTGGCAGGGAGAAATCGTAGTCTTCGCCCGTTTCGCGACTGCGAACTTTGATCACGCCAAAACTGCGCCCCACGACATCGGTCGCGCCAAATCGGGCCAGCGCGCGATGCAGGGTCTCGAAATCCACCCCGCCCACTTCGACATCGAAGTCTTTCGGCGTGAGTCCCAGCAACCAATCGCGCACGCCGCCGCCGACGAGCCTCGGCCGGCCAACGCGCCGCACTGCGTCGAGCATCGCGCGCAGATCGGCAGGAAAGTGGAGTTCGGGTCGTGCGGTCATGCTGCTTTCTTCAGTGCAGCGGCAGCGGCGAATAGCCAGCCGAGCACAAACAGCGAGCCGCCCAGCGGGGGTACCGTGATTTTGAACCAAAGCGGCGCGTGCGCGTTGAGCGACATCACATAGAGCGACCCCGAGAAGAACGTAATGCCTCCCAGCCAGCAGCGCGCGGCCCACGTGAGTCGATTTATGCTCGCTCCCTCAGCCGAGCGCAGACCGGCCGAGATCCCGAGCAAGGCGACGGCGTGCGCGAGTTGATAAAATACCGCCGTCTCCCAGCGATCCCGGGTGCCCAGTTCCGTCAGGGTGCCGCGGAGTGCATGGGCGCCGAACGCGCCCAAGCCGACGCCAACGGCCCCAAAAATACCGGCCGCTAGCAGGGGAAAACGATACGCAGGAGACATCCTTTGACCCTTGCACAACGGAGATTGAAAACAAGCGTGATGGTAGTGTCCGCAGCCCTCGCCGCTTGCTCAACCCGCGCTTGAACGAGTTATTCACAACCCAAAACAGGGGTTGACAGTGCATTCTTAAACCTCACCTTTTGGCCTCTTTTCTCATGAAAACGTTCCTCGCCAAGAATGAGACAGTGCAGCCCAAGTGGCATCTAATCGATGCTGACGGTGTCGTGCTCGGTCGTCTCGCCGTAAAAGCTGCCAACATCATCCGTGGTCGTCACAAGGCTGCCTACACCCCTTCCGTCGACAACGGCGATTTCGTGGTGATCATTAATGCCGAGAAAATTGCCGTCACCGGTAAGAAGGAAGTGCAGAACGAGTATATGTTCTTCTCCGGCTTCGTCGGTGGCGAGAGCTACCGCAAGCTCTCCGAGCAGCGCGTCCGCAACCCCGAGTTCATCATCGAGCACGCGGTCAAAGGCATGCTCCCGAAAAATCGGATCGCCGCCAAGATGCTGACCAAGCTCCGCGTCTTCGCCGGCCCGAAGCACACGCACGAGGCTAACAATCCGGTCAAGATCGCCGTCTAATTTTCCCGCCTAGAACATGACCACCACCGCCCCCGCCACTATTTTCCTCGGCACCGGCCGTCGCAAAACTTCGACTGCCCGCGTGCGCCTGACCGAAGGCACCGGCAAGCTGACCGTCAATGGTCGCACCTTTGACAGCTACTTCTCCCACGAGAATTTCTCCAAGCAAGCGTACGCCCCGCTCCTCACGGTTGACCTTCGCGAGAAGATCGACGTGACGGTCAACGTCGCTGGCGGTGGTGTCTCCGGCCAAGCCGGTGCAGTCGCTCACGGCATTGCGCGTGCCCTCCAGAAGATGAACGCCGAGCTTCGTCCGGCGCTGAAGAAGGCCGGTCACATCAAGCGCGATCCCCGCGCCAAAGAGCGCAAGAAGCCCGGCCAGCCCGGCGCTCGCGCCCGCTTCCAGTTCTCGAAGCGCTAAGCGTGGTGGGGCTCCGCGCCCCATCAAGTTTCGAATCGCGCTGCGAAAATCCTGTTTCATCGAGCCGCCCGCCTTATCCGCGGGCGGTTCTTTTTTTTGGTGCAACGCTGAGGACCGGAAGGAGTTTAGTGGGGGTGCACTCTTCAGGGTGGCGAAGTGGAACGTGATCTGCTGACTAGCGCCCCGTGAACATGCTCTCCCTTCGCCGCGCTTTTTCTTCCACGACTATTTTTCTCGCGACTGCCGTGCTGGTCCGAGCCCATCCGGGGCACGAAGGGCACGAGCTGACCTGGGATCTGCGTCACCTTGCGGCGAATCCGGGAGCGACGTTGTGTTGCTTTGGCGTGGTGGGCGCCGCCGCTTGGGGCCTTTGGAAAATGACCCGGTCCGCAGCGCCCGCGCTTAAGTGCGTGCGGGTCAGTGCCGACGAAACGCGCCTCCGGCGTTGATCGCTCAGAGTTTTCGAGGATCGCAGGCGAGGTGGGGGAAATACCGAGCGAGGGTTTTTCGCACCTCGCGGAGTCCTTGACGCAGTCGGATTCCATCGCGCGCGGCCCATTTGATGCTCCAACCACCGCGGCGGAGGGCGCTCACCCCGATCCACAGTCCGTCGCCGTGCAACGTATCCAGCGACGCACGCCACTGAGCATCGGTCGGTCGCTCGGGGGCGATGAGCACGGCGTTGCCGAAACAGGCCCCCGGTCCCGAGCCCGCAAGGGCGGCAAGCGCGCGCAAATCATCCCCGGTATGATGGAATCGTTCGCGCAAGATGAGTTCGCCGGCGAGACGCACGGTGGTTTCGAGACAGAGGCGGTGCCATTCCCACGCTTCGCCGTGGGCGACGCGGCCCGGCATCAGGAGATCGGCGAAAAAGAGCTCTCCTCCGGCGGCGACTGCGATCGTGGTGGCTTGCCGGTAGCTGCAGCCACGATGGGGCACGAGAGGCTCGGGCATCACTTCAAGC
The DNA here is from genome assembly GCA_947467625.1 of Opitutia bacterium. Lineage (GTDB taxonomy): Bacteria > Verrucomicrobiota > Verrucomicrobiia > Opitutales > Opitutaceae > GAS368. The sequence goes on from CANIJN010000038.1 coordinate 12,800, forward strand.
CACGCCCCGGCGGCGACCTGAAACTGCTGACGACACGTGGCCGTGCCGTCCTTCATTTTGAACACGCGGCTCGCGCTGGGCGTCGTCACGAGCAAGGCGGCACCGGCGTCCACCGAAATATCGGACGCGAGTTGGTCACCGGACAAAATACCGGCGGTCGGGTTGACCACCTGCGCGAGGAGGGTGAGCGTATCTGGATCCCAATACGGTTTACTCAGATGGTAGGGGGCGCGAAAGGACTGCGCCGCCAGAATGGTGCGACCGTGAGTGCGGGTCGCGGCCCGCAGCGAGAGGTGTCCCGAGAATTCAGGCATGGTGACCGAGCGGCGGGGTGCTGCCGTCCGCGGTGGCCTTGGGCTTTTTTCCGAACAGCACCGTGTGCTCGATCCACGCGATGACGGCGTCGAGGTTGTGTTCGCGTTTCAGGTCGCAGAACAGAAACGGGCGAGTGCCGCGTTGGATTTTCGCGTCGCGGTCCATTACCCCGAGATCGGCCCCGACGAGCGGGGCGAGGTCGATCTTATTGATGATGAGCAGATCACTCAACCGAATCGCGGGGCCGCCCTTACGGGGGATTTTGTCGCCCTCGGCGACGTCGATCACGTAGATGAAGGCGTCGACGAGCTCGGGGGAAAACGTCGCGGTGAGATTGTCGCCGCCACTCTCGACGAGGAGGAGCTGGAGATCAGGGAACATGGCTTCGAGTGCGCGGCACGCCTGCTCGTTCATTGTGGTGTCGTCGCGGATGGCGGTGTGCGGGCAGCCGCCGGTCTCCACGCCGCTGATACGTGCGGCGGGCAGGGCGCTGTGTTGCACGAGAAACTGGGCGTCCTCGGAGCAGTAAATGTCGTTGGTGACGACGGCCATCGAGTAGCGCGCGCGGAGGCGTTGGCAGAGTTTGAGGCAGAGCATCGTCTTGCCGGAGCCGACGGGTCCGCCGATGCCGATGCGGGGGGAGCGAGTGGGAGACATGAGAGGAGATGTTTTGACCACGGATCACGCGGATCGAACGGATAAAGCCCGTGCGAACACCGTAGCGTGATCGGTGGTTATCCGTTTAATCTGAGGTTAAAAGGTGAGGTTCAGGAAATGAACATTCGCGAATTTGCGGTCTCATGGCGGGCGGCGGCGATATCGAGCCACGGGTTGAACCAGCCGATGTCCTCGCAGGCGGTCAGCTCGGCAGCGGTGATGAGGGCGGGCGTGGCGGCGAGGGCTTCAGTGAGGAGGGACTGGGCGGCGTTTTGGCCGAGGCGCAGCATTTTCATCGCTGCAGAAAGGAGCGAGGCAAGCGTCGCGTAGGCCATGCCCGCGAGCACGGCGGTGAGCGGGGCGCCGAGGACGCGGCCCTCGAGTGCGGCGGAAACGGCGGAGGAGTGAGGCCAGTTTTCCGCGGACGCGCGTTGAAGAAATTCTTGGGCCAGGGGATGCGCGCGCAGTGACGCCATGAGTTCGGCGCGTTGGCGGCCGATGTTCTCGGAGGCGGCGCGAGCTTCTCGGGCGGTCTTGAGGGCGGATGAAAGCACGCAGAGCTCGCCGATGCGCGGCCAGTTGGCTTCGCCAAAAGCGCGCCACGCGTGGGCGGCGAGCGGGAGATCGGTGTGCCGGAGGGCGGGGAGCGCGGAGAGTACGATGAAATCGCGGAGGGTGGCGCGGTCGCGCACGACGCCTTGTTGCACGAGTCCCTCGAGGCCGAAGGAATGCGCGTAGCTTCCGGTCGGATAGAAGGAGTCCCCAGCTTGGAGGAGGCCGAGGAGCCAGGCGGCGTCAGTGTCGGTGACTGGTCCCAAGGTCATGCGTGGGTTGTTGGCCGCGAGAGAAACGGCCGGGGCGAAAGATGGCGGTCGTCGGCGTGAACGAGATTTTCAGACGATCGAGTAATTGCCGCACGGCGGGTTCGTCGGGCGCGAGGAGGCGCGTGGGCTCGGATTGAAGTTCGAGGTGCAGATTGCCAATGGCCCAGCCGATACCGGCGGCCGCAGAGGGGGCGACGTCGAGGGCGACTTCGATGACGGACTCGGGGTGTTGGTGGACGGTGTAGCGGGCGGTGGCGGATTGAAAAAACGTGTCGCCGTGTTTGAGTGGCGCGTCGAGTTCGAAGCCGAATTCAGTGCCGTCTGCGGCGATGCCGCGCCAGAGGCGTTTCGCGAGCGTCATGCGTTCGACGCGCAGGGCGATTTCGGGGAGGGAAACGTTGGGAGCAGCGATGGAAGCTTGGACGAGATGAAGCACGAGTAAATGCGTGGAGGCCGGAGCGGCGCGGAGTTCACTAAAGTGGGGCGTCTGTTTCAATGGCAACGTTGGGCGTTTTTTGCGGCCTTTAATCCGAGTGAATCGGGCGCGTACGTGGCCTTGTCTCGGCGAACGTGTCTCTTGCGGAGGGCAGGTCTTTCGACAGCGAACGGCGCACGTGAATGTTCGGGCGGGGTTGACTTAGCCAGCAGTCCTGCTTTCGGATGGTGGCGTCTTTTCCCCCCACAAGATATTTTCATGTCCACTGATATGATTCTCAAGTCAGCCCCGTCGTCGGCTGAAAGCGTCGGCGCGCGGCCGTTGCGGTGGTTGGTGCTTTATAGTGTGCTGGGATTGCTCTGCGTGCCGGTTTTCCGCCACTCCGCGCTCCAGCCCGAGACGCCGGTCGGAGTAGACACGTGGGTGCTCGTGGTGCTGTCCACGTTGGCCAACGTGATTGTCATCGCCTACCATTACCTGATCCCGGCACATCCGAAGTTTTTGATGCTGCCCTGGCGGCGATGGATTCTGCGGGTGCACATTGTCTCGGGCACCATCGAACTGGTGGCGGGGCTGATGGCGTGTTTCAGTTTTGCCCCCACGGCGGCTCGCGTCATGGCGATCGCCGCACTGGGGTTTCATGTGCCGACGGCGCTGTTCCAGACCCGCATCGTATTTGGAAGCAAGGCCATCATGGAGCCGTCTTATCTCCTCTGCATCGTGACCCATGGATTTTGCGCCATGATGCTGCTAACGCATCCCGAGTCGCGGATGTGGGCGATCAACACGTTTCTCGTCTTCAACGTCTACGTGTGGTGCCGAGTCTATTATTATCTTTTCGACCTACTGAAGCTTTTCACGACGCAGAAATACACAATTTCGATTCTGGCGGCCGGAGCGACGATGATCCCGGCGCTGTTCGGTTCACTGGGTTTGATGCTACTGGTGGGGTCGATCGGGAGCTACGTGCTGCTTTACCGCGTATTGTTTGTACGCTCGCCGGCGGCCTATTGGGATTTTGTGCGTGAACGTGCGCGCGAGAGTGTTTCTCCCTCCGGGTTTGCGCCTGACCGCGCCGCGGGGCCCGACGAACCGGCGCGGGCCTTGGAGTTTTTCCGCCTGCTCGACCGTGATGGCGATGGCCGGCTGAACCGCGATGAACTCCGCCGTGCGCTCGCGCCTTGGGGCTTATCGGTGACGGCGTTGGACGAGTTTGCCTCGAGGTTGCTCGCGCAAGGAGACGTCGACCAGCAGCGATTCGCGCGCGACGTCTGGACGATTGGCGCGGTGCGCAACCACGGCTTGCGGGCCGTGGCGACCGAGGGCGCCGCCTCGGAACGCGATCAGGCTGCGCTGGTTTTCCGTCACCTTGATCTCGACGGTGATGGCGTGTTGACGCGCAAGGAGCTGGATCTGTTATTGCACGAATGGGGCCTGCCGCAGGTCGAGACCGAGCGGTATCTTGCGCGCATGGCGTCCGGTCGCGGCGAAATCAACTTTGAGCATTTCTACAAGGATATGCGCCCCGTGTGGCGCTATGCTTATTACGAAGTCTTCCGCGCGGAGTATTCGGGCAGCCGCGGCGATATGATCGGTCGGTCCGTCAATGCCATCATCGGTGCGCGCCGAACCGATGCACTTCGAGAGCGGGTAAAACGGGAGCTGATCACCCACGTACTCTTCCTCGCCGAGGCCGGGGAGGAACTCATCGCCGACCTCGCCGCCACCCTCGTCACTGAGAATTATCGGGCCGACCAAGTCGTCTTCGAAGAAGGCGCCCCTGGCTACACGTTCTACTTGATAGCTGCGGGGAATCTCCGCGTAACGCGCGACGGTGAGTTGCTCGCCGAACTTGGTCGCGGGGGTTATGTCGGCGAAGGTGCGCTCCTCACGGATGAACCCCGCGGCGCCACGGTCACGGCGGCAGGGGAAACCGTGTTGCTGTCACTCACGCGGGATTCATTTTCCTACCTCACGGAAAAATATCCCGCAGTCCGGAATCACTTGCAGGCGGCTCATCGTCGTCGCCTGACCGATGGTAATTTGCTGGTGCTGGGCCGGCGATTGATTGGCCGGGTTCCGTTTTTGCACGGAGCAACCGATCAACTGCTGGCCGATCTCGCGGCGGCCCTGGTGCCGCAGCGCTGTGAGGCGCAGGAAGTCGTCGTGGCAGAGGGCCAGACCGGCGATTTGTTTTTCATGATTGAGAAAGGTGCCGTGCGCGTGAGCCGTGCGGGCGAGACCCTCGCGAACCTCGGCCCGGGAGCGTGCTTCGGAGAAGGGGTGCTGCTCTCAACCGCGCCCCGGGCGGCGACGGCGGTCGCACTCGAAGACACCCGGCTCCTCACCCTCGATCGGGAGACCTTTCACACGATACTCCAGCGCCACCCCGATGTCCGGGCGGCGGTGCTGGCGCTCCATCGTAGCCGTAATCCATTTCCTCTCCCAGCCACTCCGGCTGCGGGTGCCGTCAACGCATGAAATCTCCCTCCGTTCCCACGCGCGTCCTCGTCCTTGGCGGAGGTTATGTCGCGATCTGGTTGGTGCGCCAATTGCGCAGCGCAGTGCGCCGCGGAGAAGTCGAACTGATCGTCGTCGACCAGCACAACTATCACACGTTTCACGGCCTCGTGCCGGAGATGCTCACCGGCAAGATTCAGGCCGGGCAGATCATCTCTCCTGCGCGCCGGCTTTTTGCACCTGGCCGTTTCATCTGTGCGGGGATTGAACGCATCGATGTGGCGAAGAAGGAAGTGCTCCTGCACCGGGCGCTGGACAGCGCACCGCTCACGCTGAGTTACGATCATCTCGTCGTGAATCTTGGCTCGGTCGATGATCTCACCCGCTACCGCGGCGTCGGCGAACACACGCTGCGGCTGAAGGATTATTTCGACTGCGTCCGGGTGCGGAATCATCTCCTCGCGATGCTGGAGTTCGCCGAGGCCGAACCCGATCCGGTGGAGCGACGGCGCCTGTTGCATTTCGTGATCGCAGGCGGCAACTACGCCGGCATCGAAGTCGCGGCGGAGTTGGCGGAATTCCTCCGCTCGCTCCTCAAAACGGAATACCCCGGACTCACCCTGGAGGAGACGCACATTACCGTCGTCCATTCCGGCGAACGGATCTTACCCGAGCTCGGCCGGCGCTTCCCGCGGCTGTCCGAGTATGCCGCCGATGTGCTGCGCAAGAACGGCTGCACGATTGAACTCGGGCAGCGGCTCGCCTCGGCCACGCCGTCGGAAGCGATCCTGTCCGACGGACGACGATTGGCGACGCGTACGATCATCTCCTGCACGGGCGCGGCGCGGAATCCGCTCCTCGACCAAATGCCGTTTGAGCGCGACAAGCATGGCCGCCTCCTGTGCGACGCCTTTGGGCGGGTGGGAGGGCGTGCGGATGTGTGGTCGGCTGGCGATTGCGGTGCGGTGCCGATGAAGAACGGGGAGACTGCTCCCCCGCTCGCCCTCTATGCGATGCAGGGAGGCGCGACCTTGGGGCGAAATATCCTGCGCACCGTGCAGGGCAGGTCGCTCCGACCCTACGCGTTTACGGGCATGGGTGATTCCTGCGTGTTGGGCGTCGGCGAGGCCGTGGGGCAGCTTTGGGGCGTGCCGCTCAAGGGCTGGTTGGCGTGGTTGACCTGGCGCGGGTGCATGGTGGCCTATCTGCCGACGTGGTCCAAGCGTGTGCGCACACTCCTCGATTGGATCACGGTGCCTCTCTTTGGTCGCGACGTGACGAGCGTGAGTGGCGATGCTCCGCACATGGGGGTCACGCGCGAGCTCTACGAAACTGGGCAGACGATCGTGCGCCAAGGTGACGTGGGTCGCGTGATGTATCTCATTCAATCGGGCTCCGTCGAAGTCCTCGCGAATGACGGGAGGGCCGGAGAGCAGCGGCTCGCGGTCCTCGGGCCGGGCGAACATTTTGGCGAGATCGCTGTATTGGAGAATCGCCAGCGGACGGCGACTGTGCGGGCAATCGAACCCGTGGCCGTGCTGCGGATTTCGCGCGAGCAGACCCAGCAGTTGACCGCGTCGTTTAAACCGTTCGCAGAATTGACGACGGCCCGGCGTGGGGTGAACCCGTCCGACGCCGATTCCAGCCAGCCCCTTTCGCCTTCGGCATGAGCCACGAACATCTTCGCGTAGTGCTTTGGGTCTTTGGTTTCCTGGCGGCGAGTATGGGGATCGTCACGCTCGCCCCAGCGTTTGCGCTCAACCGGTTGCTCAAGCTTCCGGTCGGTGACGAGACCGGCCGGTTTTTTGCCCGGCACTGGGGCGCGATGGCGGCGGTCTGCGGTGGATTGATGATGTGGGCGGCGGAGGTGCCGGCTTTGCGCGGGCCGGTGATGGCGATGGTCGGCGTTGAGAAACTCGTGTTGATCGCGCTCACGCTCGGCCAGTGGCGCAAACCCCTCTTTCGAGGTCTTGCGCCGGCCGCGGTGTGCGACGTGGTGGCAGTCGTGCTCTTTGCGCTTTATGCGTGCGACCCGATGATCGCACGCGGGTGACGGCGCCGCTTAGGTTTCGACGCTGGGCGCCCGGTGTTCCCGCTCAGAATAGAAAATACCGCTGCGCCATCGGGAGGACTTTGGCGGGTTCGCAGGTGAGGATCCGGCCGTCGGCTTTGACCGTGTAGGTCTCGGGGTCGACTTCGATTTTCGGGAGCGCGTCGTTGAAGACCATGTCGCGTTTGCCGACTTGGCGGCAGCGTTGCACGGGCTCGAGGCGACGGGTGAGACCGAGGTCGGCGAGGTTGCCTTTTCTCAGCGAGGCTGCGCTGACGAAGGTGATGCTCGTGGATGTCAGGGCTTTGCCGTGAGCGCCGAATTGCGGGCGGTAGAAGGTGGGCTGCGGCGTGGGGATTGAGGCGTTGGGGTCGCCCATATTGGCCCAGGCGATGAAGCCGCCCTTTAGCACCGTCTCTGGCTTTACGCCGAACAAGGCGGGTTTGAAGATAACGAGGTCGGCGAGTTTACCGACGGAGATCGAGCCGACGATATGGCTGATACCGTGGGCAATGGCGGGGTTGATCGTGTATTTCGCGAGGTAGCGGAGGGCGCGAAAATTGTCGGCCGCGGAATGATCTGAGCTCGGGCGTGACTTCAGCCCGCCCCTCGAAGACTCCCGCGCTACGGACGGTGCCCTGAAGTCCGTGCTCCTTGGCGCTAGCGGGCCGAACTGCGTCTTCATTTTGTGCGCGGTTTGCCACGTGCGGATAATGACTTCGCCGATACGGCCCATGGCCTGGGAGTCGGAGGACATCATCGAGATCGCGCCGAGATCGTGGAGGCAGTCCTCGGCGGCGATCGTCTCGGGGCGGATGCGGCTCTCGGCGAAGGCGACGTCCTCAGGGATCTTGGAATCCAAGTGGTGGCAGACCATGAGCATGTCCAGATGCTCGTCGATGGTGTTGACGGTAAAGGGGCGCGTGGGGTTGGTGGAGGAAGGGAGGACGTTGGGCTCGCCGCAGACGCGGATGATGTCGGGCGCGTGGCCGCCCCCGGCGCCCTCGGAGTGAAAGGTGTGAATCGTGCGGCCCTTGAAGGCGCGGATGGAGTCGTCGACGAAACCTGACTCATTGAGTGTGTCGGTGTGGATCGCGACTTGGACGTCGAGTTCATCGGCGACGCCGAGGCAGACGTCGATAGCGGCCGGGGTGGTTCCCCAGTCTTCGTGGAGCTTGAGGCCGATGGCGCCGGCGAGGACTTGCTCGCGCAGGGGGGCGGCGGTGCCGCAGTTGCCCTTGCCGAGGAAGCCGAGGTTCATCGGAAACGCTTCGGCGGCTTCCAGCATGCGGTGCAGGTTCCACTTTCCCGGCGTGCAGGTCGTCGCGAAGGTCCCGTGGGCGGGACCGGTGCCGCCGCCGAGCATTGTGGTGATGCCGGAGCTGATGGCTTCGTCGATTTGCTGCGGGCAAATAAAATGAATGTGGGTATCGATGCCGCCGGCGGTGACAATGTGACCTTCGCCGGCGATGACTTCGGTCGCGGCTCCGACGACCATCGCGTGTTTCTTTTTCGTCTTCGGGTCGGCGTAGACGGAGCCGATGCCGGATTGAATCCCGGGGTTGCCGGCGTGGCCGATGCCGACGATGAGGCCGTGCTTGATGCCGATATCGGCTTTGATGATACCGAGGAGCGGATCGAGGATGAGGGCGTTCGTGATAACGAGATCGAGGCAGTCCTTGTCGAGCGCGGTGGGCGATTGACCCATGCCGTCGCGGATGACCTTGCCGCCGCCGAATTTGATTTCGTTGCCGTAGCCGCCGCCCTCGGCGATGAGGTCGCGCTCGACTTGCACGAAAAGATCGGTGTCGGCGAGACGCACGCGGTCGCCGACGGTGGGGCCGAACATCTCGGCGTATTGGCGGCGGGAGAGGTGGAGGCTCATGAGCGGGAGCGGGGCTGGGACTTCAATTTCTTCCCGTCTCTCACGAGACGGGCTACGGGTTTGGCATCGAGGCGGCCGTTGATTTTGGCGTTCAGGCCGTAGACCTCACGGAGGCCGGCGAGGGCGACGAGTGCGACTTCTTTGGTGTCGCCCGCTTCGAAGCGGACGGCGGTGCCGGCGGGGATGTTGAGGCGGAAACCGCGGGCGGCGGCGCGGTCGAAGCGGAGGGCTTCGTTGGTCTCGAAGAAATGGTAGTGCGAGCCGACTTGGATCGGGCGATCGCCGGTGTTGGCGACGGCGAGCGTGAGGGTCGCGAGCTGCAGATTCGCAAGGAGCGGGCCGTCGTCGGCCACGATAATTTCGCCGGGGATCATGGTCAGCGGATGGGGTGGTGGACGGTGACGAGTTTGGTGCCGTCGGGGAACGTGGCCTCGACCTGCACGTCGTGGATCATATCGGCGACGCCTTCCATCACGTCGGCGACTGTGAGGATGGTGGTCCCGTAGCTCATGAGTTCGGCGACGCGTTTGCCGTCGCGGGCCCCTTCGATGATCTCATAGGTGATGATCGCGATGGCTTCGGGATAGTTGAGCTTGAGGCCACGCGCCTGGCGTCGGCGGGCGAGGTCGGCGGCGGTGACGATGAGGAGTTTTTCGCGTTCGCGGGGAGTCAGATGCATCGGGCGGAATGTTTAACGACGGATTACACGGAGGAACCCGAATAAAGCCATTTAGACTTGGAGATGTTTTTTTACGACGTCGTCCGTGAGGGTGGCAATTTCCCCGGACACGACGACGGCGCCGCGGTCCATGGCGTAGTAGCGGTCGGCAACCTCGCGGCAAAAATCGACGTATTGTTCGACGAGCAGAATCGCGAGGGAGTGTTCCTCTTTGAGGTGTTGCACGGCCAACGTGACTGCCTGCACGTCCTGCGCGGCGCGTTGAAAGACGTCGGCGGGGGCGCGGGGGGCTTTCAGTTTTTTCAACGTATCGCCGATTTGGTCGATGATTGACGGTTGGATGCCCTCGGTGGGCTCGTCGAGGATGAGGAGTTTGGGATTCGTGAGGAGCGCGCGGCCGATGGCGAGTTGCTGTTGTTGACCGCCGGAGAGCACGCCGCCTTTGCGGGTCAGCATTTCTTTCAGGACGGGAAACAGACTGTAGACGCGTTCGAGGCCAGCGAGGTCGGAGGCCCGGCCGCGACGGTGGACGAGGAGACCTACGTGGAGATTTTCTTCGACGGTGAGGTGCGGGAAGATGTCGCGGCCTTGCGGGACGTAGGCGATCCCGGCGCGGGCGCGGACGTCGGGGGCGAGGGTGGCGATGTCTTGGCCGGCGAAGGTGAGGGTGCCGCTGCGCACGGGCAGGAGGCCGGTGATGGTGCGGAGCGTGGTGGTCTTGCCTACGCCGTTGCGTCCCATGAGGGCGACGACTTCGCCGGCGTTCACGGCGAGGTTGACGCCGCGGAGGATGCGGGAGCCGGCGATGTCGGTTTCGACGGCGGTGAGTTGGAGGAGGGCGCTCATTCGGAAGGAACCACAGAGGAGCAGAGACACGGAGAAAGCGGAGGCAGGAGGAGGGGTTTTCGGTCCCGCCTCTCACGAGGTGGGCTGCATTGGGGGGAGTTCATCGGATGCCGTGTTTGCCGCGGCCGAGGTAGACCTCGCGGACTTTGGTGTCGGCTTGTACGTCGTCGAATTTCCCTTCGCACAGAACGGTGCCCTGGTGGAGGACGGTGACTTTGCCGTCGCGGGCGATTTGTTTTACGAAAGCCATGTCGTGCTCGACGACGATGATGCTGTGTTTGCCGGCGAGGGAGAGGAGCAGTTCTCCGGTGCGATGAGTTTCGTCGTCGGTCATTCCGGCGGCTGGTTCGTCGACCAGGAGAACCTGCGGATCTTGGGCGAGGAGCATGCCGATTTCGAGCCACTGTTTTTCTCCGTGGGCGAGTTGGCCGGCGAGCCAGTCGCGTTTGGCGTTGAGACGGATCAGCGTGAGCAACGCGTCGATCCGGTCGCGTTGCGCGGTGCTCGTCCGGTGGAACAGTGTCGAGAAAACGCCGCGCGGACCCTTGAGCGAGAGCAAGAGATTTTCCCAGACGCTGTGCTCGCTGTAGACCGAGGGGGTTTGAAATTTTCGGCCTATGCCGAGGCGGTTGATCTCGTATTCGGTCAGCGCGGTGAGGTCGGTATCCCAGCCAAATTCAATTTTCCCCGTGTCGGGTTTGGTGCGACCGGTGATGAGATCGAAGAACGTGGATTTGCCCGCGCCGTTGGGGCCGATGACGGTGCGGAGCTCGCCGCGGTCGAGGTAAAAATTGAGATCCGTGATGGCCTTGAAGCCGTCGAAGGTCTTGTTCACACCCTCGACGGTGAGGATGAGGTTAGTTTTTTCCTGGTCGGTAGTCATGGCGCGACGGGAGCGGAGGTGGCGGCGTTGGCGGCGGCGCGGCGGGCCCACCACGTCTTGATGCGGACGGGGATGCTGACGATACCTCCGGGCAAGAAGAGGACGACGATGATGAACATGCCGCCGAGAAAGAAGAGCCAGAGATCGGGGTAAGCGCGGGTGGCCCAACTCTTCAGCGCGTTCACGACGATGGCCCCGACGACGGGGCCGACGAGGGTGCCGCGCCCGCCGACGGCGACCCAGACGACGGCCTCGAGGGATTTGTCGGGGGTCATCTCGGAAGGGTTGATAATCCCGACCTGCGGAACGTACAGGGCACCGCCGACGCTCGCGATGAGAGCGGCGACCACAAAAATGAAGAGCTTGAATCCGGCGGCGGCGTAACCGCTGAACAGTACGCGGTTTTCGCCGTCGCGGATGGCGCGCTGGATCAGGCCGAGCTTCGTACGGCTGAGCCAACTACAGCCGAGGTAGACCAGCACGAGTGTGACGGCAGTGGCGATGAAGAGGGCGCGCTGGGTGGAGGCATCGCGGACGTCGGCTCCGAGGAGAAATTTATAATCCGTAAAGCCATTGTTGCCGCCCATGAGCATATCGTTGCGGAAAAACATCAGGGATCCGCCGTAGGTGAGCGCTTGGGTGAGGATCGAGAAATACACGCCCTTGATGCGCGAGCGAAAGGCGAGGAAACCGAAGATGAGGGCGACCAGGCCGGGGAGGAGAATCACCATCGCGGCAGCGAAAGGAAAACTGGAAAAGGGTTTCCAGAAAGTCGGGAGTTCCGTCCAACCCAGGAAGATGAGGAAGTCGGGGATCGGTTTGCGATATTGGCCGAGATCGCCGATCATGCGCATGAGGTGCATGCCAAGCATATAGCCTCCGAGGCTGAAGAAGAGGGCTTGGCCCAGACTGAGGAGCCCGGTGTAGCCCCAGAGCAGATCGACGGAGATCGCGAGCAGGGCGTAGCAGAGATATTTTCCCCACAGGTTGAGGGTGAAGTTGCTGATGACGCCGGTGGAATTCAGCAGAGGGAAGACGACGATCAGCAGCGTCGCGATGACGGCGACGGCGATGAACTCGATGCGGCGGGTAGTGGGAGCGCTCATACGGGCGAGTGGCGACGGGGCGTGAGCGGGGTTAGCCCTCGAGGCTGCGGCTCTTCGTGACGAAGATGCCGGCGGGGCGCCATTGGAGGAAGAGGATGATGGCGACGAGCACGGTTATTTTCCCGAGCACGGGATTGAGGAGGATTTGTTGCAGCGACTGGTCGGCGAGACCGATGCCAAAAGCGCTCACGACCGTGCCGGGGAGATTGCCCACGCCACCGACGACGACGGTCATAAAGCAATCCACGATATAGCTCTGGCCGAGTGAGGGGCCGACGTTGCCGATTTGGCTGAGGAAGGCACCGGCCAGACCGGCGAGACCGCTGCCGAGGCCGAACGTGAGCATGTTAACGCGTTCGGTACGGACGCCCATGCATGCGGCCATATTCCGGTTTTGCATGACGGCGCGGATGAGGAGCCCGAGCGACGTGCGCGTGAGGACGAGCCAGACCCCGAGGACGATCAGGCCGGCGAAGCCGATGACGAAGACGCGGTTCCAGCCGAAAATGATATCGTTGAAGGTCCAGTTATCGGAGAGATAGCTCGGGCTGGAGACCTGGACGTTATTGGAGCCGAAGACGCGGCGGAAAAATTGTTGGAGGAACAGCGAGACGCCCCAGGTGGCGAGGAGGCTTTCGAGCGGGCGACGGTAGAGCCACTGGATGACGGCGCGCTCCATGGCGATACCGACGAGGGCGGCAGAGAGGAAGCTGAGGGGCAGTGCGAAGATGAAATAGCTTTCGTAGAGCCAGCCGCCGGTGTTCATGCCCGGGAGGTGGAACGAGAAACCGAACGGCGAGAGAGCGAGGCCGGTGCCGAAAATATTCTGGACGACGTAGGTCGTGTAAGCGCCGACTGCGATCATCTCGCCGTGCGCCATGTTGATGACGCCCATGAGGCCGAAGGTGATGGCGAGACCGAGGGCGACGACGAGGAGAATACTGCCGAGGCTGAGTCCGCGGAAGAGGGTGCCGAAAAAATTGACGGTGGTGAGATGGCTATCGACGGCGTTGAGGGCGAGGCGGGCGGCGGCGGCGAGCGAGGGATGGTGGGCGGCTTCAGCGTCGGCGAGCGCAGCCTTGAGGGCATCGGCGCTGCCGATGGTGTGCAGGGCGGCGAGTTCATTCAGTGAAGCCAGTTTGACCTCGGGGCTGGCGTCTTTGAGTCCAATGAGTGCGATCGCTTCGCGGAGGGCGAGTTGGGCAGACGGGACGCTCTCGATTTTTTGGCGGGCTTGGAGGGCGGCGAGTTTCTCGGCGTCTTGGGCGAAGCCAAGCGTTTGGATGGCGCTGATGCGCTTCTTGAGGTCGGGCGTGGAGAGATCCAGGAGGTCGAGGACAGCTTTCATAGCGCGACGCAGGGCGCTGGTGTGTTCGACGGCGCTGAGTTCGCTGGCGACGAGGCGAAGCGGCTTGCCGGCGGGTGACAGGAGGGGTTTGCCCGAGTCGACGCGGGTAGCGGTTTGGGAATCTTTATCGTCTTTATCGCCGTAGAGTTGGACGGGAATTTTTGAGCCGTCGGGCGCGGTGTAGACAAAGAGCGCATCCTCTTTCCACGCGGCCAGGAGGCCCGCGATCGATTCGTCGCCGGAGCCGAGCAAGGACGTGATGGTCTCGACGCGTTGTGCGAGGGTCTCGGCGAGAGCGGCCTTGGCGATGATCGCGCGTGCGGAATCGGCGGCGTGCGCCACGAAGCCCAAAGTGAGCGCAGCGAAGGCGAGGAGGCGGACGGTGCGATTAAAGAAATTCATGGTTTAGCGGCGACGGATGATTGCTGGTACTGTGCCAATCAAAAGGGGCGGGCGCTGTTTCAGCACCCGCCCCGCAAGTTTCTGTGTCATGACCATACCTCGCGTGAAGCGCGAGGCGGACGCGGCTTACTTGGCCTTGAACTGACCTTTGAGCCAGGGCTCGCCATAGACGTTGTCGAAGGACTTCACGATCTTGAACTGACCGTCGGCCTTAGTTTCGCCGATGAAGACGTTCTTGGTGACGTGCATGTTCTTTTGCGTGGTGACCTTGCCACCGGGACCGTCGAACGAGAGACCCGTCTTGTAGGCGGCGCGGACCTTATCGACATCGAAGGAGCCGGCCTTTTCGACGGCCGCTTTCCAGAGGTAAACGCCGACGTAGCTGAGGACCATGGGTGAGCAGGTCACGCGGCCTTCTTTGACGACGCCGGGAGCTTTCGTGGTCTTGAGCCACGCTTGGAAGTCGGCGACGAATTTTTTGTTGGCTGGCGTGTTGATGGACTGGAAGTAGGTCCAGCAGCCGAGCTGACCGACGAGCTGTTTGGCGGGGAGGCCGCGGAATTCGTCCTCGGAGATGGAGAAAGAAACGACTGGGCACTTTTCCGCGGTCAGACCGGCAGCGGCGTATTCCTTGAAGAAAGGCACGTTGGTATCGCCGTTCAGGGTGGAGATCACGCAGGCATCACCGGAGGCGGCGAACTGTTTGATTTCGGCAATGATCTGCTGGTAGTCGGTGTGGCTGAAAGGCGTGTATTTGCCGGCGGCGATGATCTTGCCGGATTCGTCCCGCTTGAAGCCGCCGCCAATGTTCTCGAGTTTCACGCCCTTGCTGAGGAGATACTCGAGGAGCACGAGGTTCGTGGTCTGTGGATACACGTAGTCGGTGCCGAGCAGGTAGAATTTCTTTTTGCCTTCCGCGAGGTAGTAGTCGACGGCGGGCGTGGCCTGCTGGTTAACGGCCTCGGCGGTGTAGGCGACATTCTGGGACTCTTCTTCGCCCTCGTATTGCACGGGGTAGAAGAGGAGGCCGTTGTTCTTCTCGTAAACAGGAAGGACGGATTTGCGGGAAACGGAGGTCCAGCAACCGAAGGTCACGGCGACCTTGTCTTGCTCGAGGAGTTGTTTGGCTTTCTCGGCGAAGAGGGGCCAGTTGGAAGCGCCGTCAACGACGACGGGCTCGATCTTCTTGCCGAGGATGCCGCCCTTGGCGTTGATCTCGTCGAAGGTGAAGAGCAGCACATCGCGCAGCGAGGTTTCGCTGATAGCCATGGTTCCGCTGAGGGAATGGAGGACGCCGACTTTGACGGTTTCGGCTGCGTGAGCAGTGGCGAATGACGCGCCGAGCGCGAGTGCGCCGGCGGCGAGCAGTGTAGTGAATTTCGTGATCATGTTGGGACGGGAGGTGGGCTGGGCGAGATGCGGAGGCAAGGCAGTGGCCGCGCCGCCGCTAAAGCGGTGGAAATTTAACGAAGTGGAAAAGAGGGGGGATTGACCGCGCTGGGCGCGGGCGAAAAAAACGATGGTCGCTGAACCGCGCGACCACCGTGGAAAAACAACTGACAGCGGCGGTGGGCCGCGCGGGCCTTAGAACTTAAAGATCGACTGGACGGCGAAGGACGTCGCGCTTTTGGCGGTGTGCTTGCTGTAGTCGTAGTAAGACAGCTCGGCGCGAACCGAGAAATTGTCATTGATCTTGTAGGTCGGGGCGGCGGTGAGCTTGGTGAAGCCGGGACCGTCGTTGCTGAGCTTCTCGCCGCTGACGCGGAAAGCAGAAGACCAGTTCTTGTCGATGGCGTAGTTAAGGAAGAGGAGCCAGTTGTAGCCTTTGTCTCCCTTGCCGCCGTCTTTCGAAGCCCACTCGGCAGCGACGGTCACTTCTTTGGTGAGATTGTAGCTGGCCCAGAAATTGATGGTGAGGATTTCGTCATTCTTGTGGATGACGTTGCCCTTCGTGTCGTAGGCAAAGCCGGCCCAGAGGGTGACATCGGGAATGGCCTTGTAGGTGAAGTAGCCCTCGAAGCCGGCATTGCGCTTTAGCTCGCCGTCGCCCTTGAGGTAATTTGGTCCCGAGTAGACGGAATCGACGAGCGCAAGGCCCCAGCCGGTGTCTTTATCGCCGCCGTCGAGCCGCACGCCGGAGTGATAGCCGGGGATTGGCCCGAGGAAATCACCGTTGGCGTAAGAGACCTGGGACATATTTGGAATATCGAATGCCTCGTAGCCGAGGTAGCTCAGGAACTTGCCGGCGGTCACGCTCATGCCGCTGCCGACATCGACGGTGGCGTAGGCATCAAGCAGGGTGACGTCGCTGGGAGCGCCGGGCTGATAATAGAGGCTCACCACGCCGGTGACTGGCTTGAAAGAACCCGTGAAGAGGGTTTTTGCGGCGTCGAGGTCGAATTTGTCGACGGCGGTTCCCGGGTCGGATTTGGTGTTGCGATACGATCCCGCGGCATAGCCACCGACGGAGAGCGAATCGTTGACTTTGACATCGGCGAAGGCCGTCAGGGAAGAGGCGAGCGTAAGCGCTGCCGCGATTGTGATACGTGATTTCATTGGTTGGTGTGGGAGGTTAGTTGCTTTGGGAACCTAGGAATCAGTTCCGTCTGCGTCCCCCTTCAGCAGCATTCTTGCCAGTTATGCGTTTGATTCATTTTTATGACATCTAGGTCAGGTTGGGTTCATGCGACGCATGTCAGCGGTGGATTCTCGGCGCACGATTCACGGCGACGGCGCACGCTCTAGGTGGGCGAAATTTTGTATGCCACGAATTGCCCTGGAACAATCCGCGCGCGGTTTGCTCTATTGGCGGCGATTATCCTCACGGATGGTCACTCAAACAGAACACCAACCTAACTACCAATGACCAAGCAAGTCCTCCTCTCCCTCCTCAGCTTTGCTGCGGTGGGCACTGTTACGATCCGGGCGCAGGCCCCGGCAGCGCCCGCGGCTGCGGCCCCCGCTTACGCGGTGACCAGCACGTTCTCGGCTGTATCCCAATATATGTTCCGCGGCCAACGCCTCGGCGGTCCTTCGTGGCAGCCATCCGTCGAAGTCGCCGCTGGCGATTTTACGGCCGGCCTCTGGTCCAACCTCCCGTTCAAGGACAAGGTGAAGGATTCCTCCGCTCCCGAGTTCGACCTTTACGGATCCTACACCTTCGCGGTGAGCAAGGACCTGACGATCGTGCCCGGTTTCACGTTCTACGTGTACCCGAAGGCGCCCACGAATGCCGGTTACTATCGTTCGACTTCTGAACCGAGTCTCGCGGTCAACTACACGGTGGCCGGCGTCAAGCTGACCCCGAAGTACTATTACGATGTCGTGCTGAGCGGCCCGACCTATGAGCTCACCGCCGCCTATGCCCTCCCGCTGAAGGATGTGGGCACGGAGCTCGATTTCACCGGCCAGATCGGCACCTACCGGGTTACGGAAGCGGCCAACAACACGACCCCGGGCGTCAAGGCGTGGGGCGATTATTGGCAGCTGGGCGTCGCGGCGCCGTTTCAGCTCACGAAAGAATCCAAGCTCACGGTCGGCTTCGCCTACACCGAGGGTCGCGACGCGTTCATCAAGCAGGGGAGCTCCCCGAAGGGTGCTAACTCGCTCGCGGTCGGCCGCGGCGTCGTGACCATCAGCTACAGCCACGCGTTCTAAGCAGGTTGCAGCGCGCGGTGCGCTGCGAGCACAACCGCCCGCACGGAAACGTGCGGGCGGTTTTCGTTTGGGGCGGTTTGTGATTTGACCCGATCGTCGGGGCGGTTGCAGATCACTCTCTCACTATGACGAACGTAGGTATTGTCGGCGCGGCCGGTTATTCCGGCGAAATTTTGGTCAAACTGCTTCTGGGGCACCCGCGGGTGACGCTTGCGGCAGTGACGTCACGCACGCACGCGGGAAAGTCCCTCGCGTCCGTGATGCCCGCGGTCCGGGGAATTGATCGCGGGCTGACGTTTGTCGATTCCGACCCCGTCGCGCTGGCGGCCGGGGATATTGCGTTGTTTTTCCTCGCGCTCCCGCACGGCACCGCGGCGATTTATGCGCAGGCACTTGTCGCCGCCGGCAAGCGGGTGATCGACCTGAGCGCCGATTTCCGCATCGCCGACCTCGCGACCTACCAAAAATATTACGGCGAGCACCATGCGCCCGGGCTGTTGTCCTCCGCGCGATTCGTGTTGCCCGAGCTCACGGCGCCCGCGTGGAAAACGGAGGCCAAGCTCATCGCGGCACCGGGTTGTTATCCGACGAGTATTTTGGTGCCGCTCGTGCCGTTGCTCAAAGCGGGGCTCGTCACGCGTGAGCATATTGTGGTGAACGCTTTCAGCGGCGTCAGTGGGGCGGGAAAAAAAGCCGAAGAAGCGTTTCTCTTTTGCGAGCGGGCCGAGAGCGCGAAAGCCTACGGGCTGGTGAAACACCGCCACCTCGCGGAGGTGGAAGAACAGCTCGCGTTGCACACGGGCGCGCCGACGATTATCCAGTTCAACCCCCACCTCGCGCCCATGCGTCGCGGCATCGCGACGACGATTACGGTGCCGGCGGCGCCTGGGGCGACGGTTGAGCATGTCTACGCGGCGTGGCGTCAGGCCTACGCCCATGCGCCATTCGTGCAGATTTTGCCTTCTGGCGAAACCCCGGACACGGCGCACGTCGTCGGCACGAACCGCATCGATATTTCCGCAGTCCACGACCCGCGCACCGGCAATTTCGTGATCACCTCCGCCGAGGACAACCTCATGAAAG
>CANIJN010000039.1 GCA_947467625.1 Opitutia bacterium
ACTTTCGTCGCAACCTACAATCGCGAATGGCGCCTCGAGAAACTCCGTTACAAGAGCCCTATCGAAGCCCGCCGCGATTTCCTCTCCTCTAACCTTTTAGCCGCCTGATTAAACTTTGTCTTGTGTCCAGGAAACCGGTGCCGACACAGCCGCTGTCGCCGCAGCCATCGCGGTCGTCAAGGCGATCACGGTCATCATTTTGCGCGCACACTACACCATGGATGTATTCTCCGCGCCTTTCGCGGCTTACGAGGCCGACGAAATTGCCCGCCGTTTCGCGCCGGACGTCGACGCTTGGCTCGGGCGCCTCGGCTAATTTTTCCAACGCGCCTTCGCGTCCGGGTGCGTCTCGATCAAGATGTCGCGGATTAGCTGCTTCTCGTCAGACGGCAGATAGGCGTAGCGGTCCTTCGGGTCACGACTGCGCAACGCGGAATCAAGGCGATCGAGGATACGCACCTTCAAAGTCTCGGGGAGTGCGCGGAACGATTCGGAGTAGATCAAATAGCTACAACGCTGCGCAAAGAGGCGCTCGCCCAACTGCAAATCCTTCAGCGCATGACCTCCGGCACTCCGCGGTGCGCCCCGCGCGAAATTCTTCACGAAATCCGGATGCCCCGTGACGCCACGCGGCAACGGCGCGGCATGGAGAAACAGGAGTCGATCCACAACGTCCTGCGCGGAACTCGCGAACACACTCTTTACGCTGTCGTAAACCGGTTCGTCGGTCTCCAGCTCCTTGAAGGTTTTCTGCAAACCGTGCTGGTAGGTGGTCATCCGGCGGACGGCAAAACCTGCGTGCGTCAGACTATTTTGTACCGCCATCTGGTGTTCAAAAACGAGGAGAGCGACCACGTCGCTGGTGGGTTTCAAATAAGCCGTCGTGTCAAAAAAAGCGGAGAGTTCGGCGGGGCGTTTCAAAGCCGGTGTAAAGACAAGCTGATCGCCTTTTTCGGATGCGAAGGCATTGCCCCGATGGGCTGTCGCGCCGCGATAGCCAGTGACATACCAACCACCCCAGCGTTGCTCAAACGGCGTCTCGTCATCGACGAGCTGCGTGCCATGGCGCAGGAGCGGATCGCCATTGGCATCGGGAAAAACCGAACGAACGAACACGCCCGGAATCTCCCGCACAAACGCTCCGCCATGACATCGTAAGCAGTCAGTATCCCGTTCGATCTTCGGGGCCCCGCGCCCCCCTCCGGGCAATTCCATCGTGTAAAAAACCGGACCGAGCTGTGGGTCGATCGCCGTAACCTCGACGAGCCCGCCCGGCACCCAACCAACGTAGACCGAATCGGAAAAATAGAGTGCGCGCGGTTGGTCGGGCCGGATGCGGCTGCGCTGGAAACTCGTGCGCGAAAACACGAGCGTCTGGCTGTCCGAGGACACGCCCAATTCTGTCAGCAAAGTGTGCAACATCTGCAACTCCCCCCCGGCTAGGGCCACCTCTCCCTTGGCGAGCCGAAGCTTCAATCGTAGGATCGCGTCCCGCGGTGTCGTCGCCGAGTAGTTGACCGGCGGATGCTCGTAGTCGTGAGCGATCTGCGCGCAAAGTCCGACGCTGCCGAGATAGACCATGGACGCAACGAAGGCGAATACTCGGTGGTGCAACATGGAGAGCGGAAAGAATTCGAACAGCAGTGCGGGATTCGTGCATTCCTGCTTTCGCGCCGCAAAGAGTGGCACAGGCGATGACCCGAACGCGAAGTCTAGTTGGCGTTCTAAAGCTCCCGCCAGTCAAAATTTAAGACGGCTATTCTGGTGTCCGCATTTCGGGCACAAACAGAGTTCGGTCGCGGCCGGCGCCGAATAAAGGGAGTCGCAGCGGATGCAGTGAAAGGTCGTCTTGCGCCGGGCCAGTTCAAACGTCCGGTGGTCGCGACGGTCATACCATAGCCAGACGCCGCCAAAGACAACGGCGACAATTGCGCAGTAGATCACAGTAGCGGTGGTCAGGTCGAACATAGCAGAAAGGTGGAAGCGCCGGGGCTTTGCTCGCAAGGATCAAGCAATCTCAATCCGGCCAAGCGGGTAAAAAAAACGCGCCGACCATTCGGTCGGCGCGTTGCGCTAGAGAGTTATCTGGCGGGCTTTAGCTCGCGGCCCCCGGAGTCGCTGCAGCGGGAATCTCTGCGACGGACGTAGCGGTCTCAGCAGCGGGAGCTGCCTTGGATTTCTTGCCCTTCGCGTTCCGCTTGCCCTTCGACTTCTTATAGCCGGGATCGTCCGCCTTAACGAATTCGATCAACGCCATCTCGGCGGCGTCGCCCTGGCGCTGTTGACCGAGTTTGTAGATCCGGGTGTAGCCACCGTTGCGGTTCGTGAATTCCTTGACGGTTTCGTTGAACAACTTGGTGATAGCCGTCTCGTCGCGCACAACGCTCAATGCGAGGCGGCGAAGGTGAATCGCATCCTTCTTTTCGGTCTTCGCCGCAGCCTGTTTGGCTTTAGTGATGACTTTCTCTACGAAGGGGCGGAGCGCCTTAGCCTTGGCGAGCGTGGTCTCGATCCGTCCGTGGGTGATGAGCGAGGCGGCCATGTTGGACATCATCGCACGACGATGCTCAACGGTGACGCCTAGCGAGGCGTGGTGTTTATTGTGACGCATTGGTTTTTTGTTTTAGGCGGCTCCCGATCGGCAATCCGGTCGCAGCGTGGCGCGGCAGCGGACGGCGCGAGAGCCGAAAATTACTTAGGCTTCCTTCTTCAGCTCGAGGAGGCGCTCGTCGAACTTCATGCCGAGTGACAGGCCGAGGGCTTCGAGCTTCTCCTTGATTTCGTTGAGGGATTTCTTGCCGAAATTGCGATACTTGAGCATCTCCTGCTCGGTCTTCATTGCGAGCTCGCCGACGGTAGTGATATTGGCGTTGTTCAAGCAATTCGCCGCACGGACGGACAGCTCGATCTCGTTGACCGACATGTTGAGGAGCTTGCGGAGCTTATTCTGCTCCTCGCTGACCTCAGACTGTTGGTTCTCGAATTCAAAGGTCTCCTCTGAAACCCGATCAAATACGTCGAGGTGGTGCTTCAAGATCGAAGCGGACTGCTTGAGTGCGTCGTCCGGCGTGATCCGACCGTCGGTCCAGATCTCCAAAATGAGTTTGTCGTAATCGGTGATCTGTCCCACGCGGGTCGCTTCGACGCCATATTTGACGAGCCGCACGGGCGAGAAGAGCGAATCGATCGGGATGACCCCAATCGCTTGTTCTTCCTTCTTGTTCTCCACCCCAGGATAATAACCGCGGCCGGTCTTGATCTCGATTTCAGCCTCGAAGGACCGCTTGGAATCCAACGTGCAGATCACTTGTTCCGGATTGACAATCGTGATGTTGGCGTCGGCTTGGATGTCGGCGGCAGTGACGACCCCAGCCTTGCTGGCCTTGATCAACAGGGTGATCGGCTCACGCTTGGTCGATACGATAAGGATCTTCTTCAAGTTAAGAACGATATCCGTGACATCCTCAACGACGTGGTCGATGGACTGGAATTCGTGGTTAACACCCGCAATCTTGATCGACGAGATAGCGGAACCCTCCACGGAACTGAGGAGGACGCGGCGAAGAGAATTACCGACCGTATGTCCATAACCGGCCTCGAAGGGCTCGGCAATGAACTTGGCGTAGGTCGGCGTAGCGCCGTCTTCGACTTTGGTGAGCTTGCTGGGGAGTTCGAACTTTCCGAGGCGTTTGGGCATGGCTGGGAGTTCTGACGTTGGACTTTGAATAATGTGAAAGGAAAAAGCCGGAGACCGACTTAGAAGCGCGAGTAGAACTCGACGATGAGCTGCTCATTAACGTTTTGCTCCATCTCGTCCCGCGTGGGCAAACGAACCACCGTGGCCTTAAATGTCTCGGCGTTCATCGTCAGCCAACCTGGGACGTTGCGGGCGCGACTCTCTTCGAGACAGCGGGTGCCCAGCTGACGAGACGCGGGCGAGTTCTTAACCTCAATCTCGTCACCAGCTTGAACGTTGTAACTCGCGATGTCGACCTTGTGGCCATTAACACGCATATGTCCGTGATTGACGAACTGACGTGCGGCAGCCCGGCTCTTGGCGAGGCCCAGGAGATACACAGTGCTGTCGAGGCGAGTCTCGAGGAGTTGGAGAAAGCGTTCGCCAGTGACACCGCGCTCGCGCTTGGCGATTTCGAACACGCGACGGAATTGGCGCTCAAGCAGTCCATAAATAAAACGGAGCTTTTGCTTTTCATTGAGGCCGACAGCGTATTCGGAGAGCTTGCGGCGCATCTTGGGGCCGTGAACCCCCGGAGGATAACTGCGACGTTCGAATGCTTTGCCAGAACCGAGCAGGAAGGTCCCAAAGCGGCGGCTGATGCGAGTGGTAGGGCCGGTATAACGAGCCATGGATGTAGTGAGTGAGAGTGAGTGTGAGGGTGGAGCGCGCGACGCGGGTTAAACGCGACGACGTTTGCGAGGGCGGCAGCCGTTATGCGGGATCGGTGTCACATCGACAATCGACGTAATCTCGAGACCGATCGCTTGGAGCGCACGGATGGCGGAGTCGCGGCCGAGCCCCGGACCGGAAACGCGGATTTGGACATCTTTCAAGCCGTGGGACATAGCGTTCCGCGCGGCATCTTGAGCGACGACCTGGGCAGCGTAGGCCGTGGACTTGCGGGAGCCACGGAAGTTGCACTTGCCGGCGCTGGACCACGCGATAACCTGACCTTTTTGATCGGTGATCGAGACGATGGTGTTATTGAAGGAAGCGAGAACGTTGGCGTAGCCCGAGATGACGTTCTTCGAACCCTTGGCCTTGCGGACCTTGATCGTGCCGAGTTCTTCTTTGAGAAGATCTTCAGCAGTCGGCTGTTTGACGACTCCGCCAACGAGCTCAACCGGTTTTTCGCTGGCCGCGGGAGCGGCCTTGGAAGCAACCTTCGGAGCAGGTTCACCGGCGACCGCAGGAACCGCAACTTCGGCTGGGGGTTTTCCGGCCTTATCGGCCTTGGGGCCCTTGGCCTTTTTCTCGGCGGGGGCAGCAGCAGGCGCGCCTTCAGGGGCAGGCTTGGCGGGTTTTTCTTTCTTAGGAGCTGACTTTTCTTCGGCCATGGAGATGAGTGATTAAACTTTAGCGGGCGCGGCTTTGGTGACGCCAACGGTCTTGCGCGGACCCTTGCGGGTACGAGCGTTGGTGCTGGTGCGCTGACCGCGCACCGGGAGGCTACGACGGTGGCGAACACCGCGATAGCAATTGATCGCTTGAAGACGCTTCAAATTCGCGGCGAGCTCGCGGCGAAGATCACCCTCCAGCACCCATTTGTGCTCGGTGATGATGTGAAGTATCTTGTTGAGCTGTTCTTCGGTAAGATCCTGAGCCCGCATATCGGGACTCAGACCAGCTTCTTTAACGAGGAGGTCGGCGCGGGTGGGGCCGATGCCGTTGATGTAACGGAGGGAAAACGCGACTTTCTTTTTCGCGGGGATTTCTACACCGAGGAGACGTGGCATATATGATTAGGTTAAAAGTTAAAAAGAGGGTTGAGTGAGTTGAAAAGTGTTAACTGCAAGAGGGATCAAACAATGGGGCGCGGGAGCGTCAGGATTTCTGGTCCTTTGTCGGTCGTGAGCACAGTATGTTCGAAATGAGCGGAAGGCGAACCATCGGCGGCGACGACCGTCCAACCATCGGACAACGTCTTCGTCTTGTAAGCTCCCATGTTCACCATGGGTTCGATGGCGAGCGTCATTCCGGACTTAATCTTGTCGCCGGTGCCTTTGCGTCCGAAGTTCGGGATCTCGGGGGGCTCGTGCATCGAGACGCCGACACCGTGGCCGACCATATCGCGGACAACACTAAAGCCATTAGCCTCGCAGAATTGCTGAATGGCATGGGAAATATCACCCACACGGTTGCCGACCTGCGCCTGTTTAATCCCCAGATCAAGAGCCTCACGGCTAATCCGTAGGAGTTTTCCCAAGGCAGAAGACACAGGGCCCACCGGTACGGTGAACGCATTGTCGCCGACGTAGCCGTCTTTCCAAACGACGATGTCGAGCGAAACAATATCACCTTCGCGGAGTACGCGTTTGAAGGACGGTATCCCGTGAACGACTTCTTCGTTAACCGAGATGCAGGTGTGCGCCGGATAACGGCGGGAACCATGTTGATAGCCGTAACAGGCACTCCGGGCTCCTAGGCGGGCAATCCAATCACGGCCGGCCTCTTCCAAGTCTTGCGTCGTGACACCTGCCCTAACCAATGGCTTGAGTTGCTCAAGTACGGTAGCGGCAATGGCGCACGCCTCCCGCATTCTCGCAACCCCTTCTTTGTTTTTAAGCGGGATCACGCTCATGCGGCGAGGTCGCTGGTCTCAATAATGAGCCCGAGCGTGCGGTAATGTAAGACAACGGACTCGTTGGAACCCAGACCAACGAAAACACCTTGCAGGCCTTCGTCGCGGGCATCGAGCCATTCGTCGAACACTTTTGCTTGGAGCAGCGTAGCCGGGAATTCGCTTAGAATGAATCCCGCATCAGGTTTGCGCGCGAAGAACCAGCGGCGCATCAGCGCCAACGTGTTTGCTTCCTCCGCCACGGCCGAAACCGGGCGGCGCGAAATCTCCGGCCGCACAAGGCGGGCGGGAGAGACGTGCTCAATATTCAAAGAACAAACCCGGTTCATCAGGTTTTCCAAACGAGAATCAAATGAACCGAGGAGAAAGAATTTGGCTCTGGCGGCAATGCCGGAACCGACGAAACGGTCGTAGATGGGGCACATCGCGACCCGAGTCCAGCAATTATTTAATGAAAGCCTTATAAGCCCAAATGACTGTGCCGAGGACCAGCAGCCCAAGCATCGGCAAAGCAAGTTTCATCACCGCTTCAGTGCTCAGAGCATCGCCGGTCATCCCGCCTTGCGGGTTGGCACTCCGGGCACGGATACGGCCTTTCTTGAGGAAACCATCGTAGTGGCGCTGAAGAAGGAAGGTTTCGATTTGACGCATCGTGTCGAGGATAACACCGACCGTGATCAACATACCCGTACCGCCAAAAAAGTAAGCGATACGAGGCGGCACATCGAGTTCGAAGAGCAGTACATCAGGCATGACAGCGATCACCGTAAGGAAAATTGCTCCGGCCAAAGTCAACCGCGTCATAATAAAATCGAGGAACTGCGCCGTCGGCTCCCCCGGACGGACACCCGGGATGTAGCCACCGTACTTTTTCAAGTCGTCGGCGATCTGTATCGGCTTAAACATGACGGACACCCAAAAGTAACTGAAGAAAAGAATCAGCGTGATGTTGAAGGCGTAATAGGACCAGTGACCACGGAGCAGGTTTTGGGATATCTCGGTCAGAAACTTGATGTTGTAGGCACTGCCGATCCAAGAGAAAATTTGCTGGGGAAAAAGTAAAATCGCGCTGGCGAAAATAACGGGCATCACTCCGGAGTAGTTGACCTTCAGGGGGAGAAAAGAACTTTGCCCACCCATGACTTTATTGCCGACGACGCGCTTGGCGTATTGGACGGGGATTTTGCGCTGACCCTGAACAACGGCGATGATACCCATAGTGACGAGAATGAATAGCCCGACCATAATCACGGCCTGAGGAACGCCTAGGCTCGTGCCGGTTCCAACGGGCTTGAAGAAGAGATTGTAGGTCGCGACCGCCGCACCAGGAATATCTGCCAAGATACCGACGGTGATCAAGAGCGAGACGCCGTTGCCGATACCGCGCTGCGTGATCTGCTCACCCAGCCACATCAACAACATCGTTCCCGCGGTCATGAAGATAACGGAAGTGACGACAAAGGACCATTTGCTCCCCAAGACGATCGGTCCGTAAGTCGCCACATCGTAGCCTGCGAAAAGTTGAGCTGGATTATTGAGTGCGAGCAGAAGTAGCGTTCCCTGAATCAAACAGATCAGCACCGTGGCGTAGCGCGTATATTGCGTGAGCTTCTGGCGGCCGACATCGCCCTCCTGTTGCAAGCGGCTCAGCGCTGGCACAACCGCAGTCATCAACTGAAAGATAATCGAAGCGCTGATATAAGGCATGATACCCAGCGCCGCGATGGCACCCTTAATCAGGGCACCACCGGTGAACATATTGTAGAGACCTACCAGCGCACTCGCCCCACCGGCGGATTGGTCGCCGAAGAACTTTTGCAGTGGCTGGGGATCAATGCCAGGCAGCGGAATGTGCGCGGCCACGCGGGCCACGAACAACAGCGAAAGCGTGTAGAAAATGCGCGACCGGAGCTCGGGGATTTTCAGAGAGTTCGTGAAAGCGGA
The DNA here is from genome assembly GCA_947467625.1 of Opitutia bacterium. Lineage (GTDB taxonomy): Bacteria > Verrucomicrobiota > Verrucomicrobiia > Opitutales > Opitutaceae > GAS368. Next base: position 8,265 of record CANIJN010000039.1, read on the forward strand.
AAACACAGCGTGAGGCGGATGGTTGTGAGACGTGTGAAGAAAAACGAAGCGCGCCGATCCTGATCAACGCGCTTCACGTTAGCCGACGATCGCTTGTCCACCGGCTTTTTCAATCTTGGCTTTGGCAGACTCGGAAAACTTCGCAGCGGTAACCTTGATAGCGCGGGTCAGTTCGCCATCGCCCAGAATTTTCACAGCCTTCTCGCCGGAACGGATGAGGCCAGCGGCAGCAAGCGTCAGAGCCGATACTTCCGTGACGGAAGCATCCAAGCCTGAGAGATCGCCAACATTGAGAATAGCAATTTCTGTACGAAAATTGAATTGATTGAAGCCGCGGTGCGGCAGCTTGCGGTAAAGGGGCATTTGGCCGCCCTCGAAGCCTGGACGAATGGAGCTACCGGAGCGGGCCGATTGTCCTTTGCCACCGCGGCCAGACGTCTTGCCGTGGCCGCCGCCTTCGCCGCAACCGACGCGTTTCTTGCGGTGGATTGCACCTTTAACGTTCTTAAGTTCGTGGAGTTTCATAGTGATTCCTGTAGAGGGTCGCCCCACCCTGCGATAACGCGAAGTGGAACTCGGATTGGTTGAATTAAAATCAGCTTGTCGCGCGGACCTTGGTGATATCCGCCGCCATACGTAGTTGCAGCAAACCATTGAGCGTGGCGTGCACGACAGCGATGTGGTTCGACGAACCCATCGACTTCGTCAAAATATTCTTAACACCAGCAGCCTCGAGGACAGCGCGAACGCCACCACCAGCAATCAAACCGGTACCGGGCGAAGCGGGTTTGAGCATCACGCGTCCGCCGTCGTATCGACCCAAGACATCGTGCGGGATCGTGTCTCCCTTGAGCTTCACACTAACGAGATGCTTGTGGGCGTTGGCGGTGCCTTTCTTGATGGCGTCGGGAACTTCGTTGGCCTTGCCGTAACCGATACCGACCTTGCCCTTACCGTCACCGACGACCGCGAGAGCGGAGAAAGAAAAGCGCCGACCGCCTTTGACCACCTTGGCACAACGGTTGATGAAAACGACCTTCTCGATCATGGTCGGACCGTCGCCCTCTTGGGGCTTGTCGCGATTGTCACGACGAGGGCCGCGATTGCCGCCTGGCCCGCGATTACCGCCGGGGCCACCTTGTCCACGGAAACCGCCGCCACCACCTTGGCCGCGAGGAGCGCGCTGTTCGCGCGCTGGTGCAGCGGCAGCAGCAGCTGACGGGGAGACGGGAGCTGGCGTGGCGCTGTTGGGCGCGGAAGTTGGTTCAGTGCTCATGCTATATTAAAATTGGAGACCACCTTCGCGAGCGGCGTCAGCGAAGACTTTGACTTTGCCCTGATAGGGAGCGCCACTGCGATCGAAGACGACCGCGGCGATACCGACAGCCTTCGCCTTGAGGGCAAACGCTGAGCCGAGCAACTTTGCTCCGGCGACGTTGGCCTTCAATTTTTGTTTCCGCAGTCCTGCATCGAGGCTGCCGAGGAAAACTAGCGTCGTGCCGGTATCGTCGTCGATCGCCTGAGCATAGACGTGTTTCGCAGTGAAGCGAACCGCTAGGCGTGGACGGATAGCGGTGCCGGTAACTTTTTTGCGGATTCTCCAACGACGTTTCTGGAGGAGGATAGCTTTGGAAGTGCTCATGGGTTTGACCCTGAAATGGGAAATTACGATTAGGCGACGGTCTTGCCTTCTTTGCGGCGAACACGTTCGCCAACGATGCGGACACCTTTGCCCTTGTAAGGCTCGGGTGGATAATAGCTGCGGATCTCCGCAGTGATGGCGCCGACGAGTTGCTTGTCCGCGCCTTCGACCTTGATTTTCGTCTGATCGGTGACGGTGAGTTTAATGCCGGCCGGGATTTCCATCAGAATCGGATGGGAATAGCCCAGAGCGAGATCGAGGGTGTTGCCTTTGAGGTTAGCTTTGAAGCCGACGCCTTGGATTTCGAGGTCCTTGACGTAGCCCTCCGAAGCCCCCTTGACCATGCCCGCAATCACTGAGCGGACCGTGCCGTACATTGCTTTCGCGAAGCGGCTGTCGTCGTCGGTCGGGCTAACCGTGACAACGTTGTCAGCTAAGGTGACCTTTACGACGGGAGCGAAAAGTTTGGAGACTTTACCTTTGGGTCCCTCAACATGGACGAAGTCACCCGTGAGGGTAACTTTGACCTTTTCAGGGATAGGAATGGGTTGTTTGCCGATGCGGCTCATGGTGAGTGGCGGTTTTACCAAACGTTGCAGATCAGTTCGCCACCGGCCTTATTACGACGGCAGTCAGCATCTTTCATGAGACCTTTGGAGGTCGAGAGAATACCAATGCCGAGGCCGTTGAGGACGCGAGGGATTTCGGTGTAACCGAAGTAAAGACGGCGGCCCGGTGAAGACACACGGGTAATGCCGGTAATCGCCGGCGAGCCGTCGACATACTTCATCTTAACGACGAGCGTCTTGTGGCCCGCCGTACTGATGGAATTTGAGTGCTCGCTGATGTAGCCCTCCATTTTCAAAATGGCAACGATGGCCTGTTTTACGGTGGAGTGCGGAATAACGCACTCATCGAGACGCGCCTTGCTGGCGTTCCGGAGGCGCGTGAGGAGATCACTAATCGGGTCGGTCATGGTGGATGTTGTTTAAAGTTGGCCGTGGGTCATATCCGATGCGCCGAAGCGCACAAACCCCCGCGGCCGGGAAAATTACCAAGAAGATTTAGTCACTCCAGGAATCTTACCCGAGAGGGCGAGTTCACGGAATTGAATACGGGAGACTCCGAACTTGCCGATGAATGCACGCGGACGGCCGCTCATGGAGCACCGGTTACGGATGCGCGTCGGTGAGGAGTTACGAGGAAGCTGCTGGAGCTTTTTCTGCGCCGCGTAGAACGCCTCGTCGGCCGTGGCGGGATTCTTGAGGATAGCTTTAAGCTCAGCGCGCTCGGCGGCGTGCTTCACGCTGAGACGCTTGCGTTTTTCGTTACGCTGAATGGCGGATGTCTTGGGCATGGTCGGCGAAAAATGAGCTTAGGCAGCGTTGGGCTTTTGTTGGACAGGTTGGGGCTCGATACGCCGGAAAGGCATACCCAGGAGCCGTAAGAGATCCCGAGCTTCGTCATCAGTCTGAGCAGTTGTGACGATAGTCACATCTAGGCCCATAGATTTTTTAACATTTTCCAAGGTGATTTCCGGGAAAATAGAGAAGTCCGTGACACCGAGACTGTAATTGCCTTGGCCATCGAGTTTCGAGGGGACTCCGCGGAAGTCGCGGATACTGGGCAGGGCAACGGAAAGGAGACGGTAAAGGAACTCCCACATAGCCGGCCCGCGAAGCGTGACGCTGCACCCGGTGGTTTGATTAGGCTTCAACTTGAAATTGGCGATCGCTCGTTTCGTCTTGTTGAGCAGGGGTTTTTGACCGGCGAGGGCGGCCATATCGCGGGCGATATCGGCGATTTGATTCTTGTCGGCGTCAGCATCAATACCGGTGTTCAAGTTGATCTTTACCAACTTGGGAACTTGGTGCTTGTTTTTGTAGCCATGGAGTTTCACCAGCTCAGGGGCGACCTGCTCGGTGTAGATTTTTTTAAGTACGGGAACGTAGCTCATTTTTGTGGCGACCGGATTACCGACCCGGAGGCAATTGAGGATGGTGATTGATGTGGAAAAGCGCCGAGTAACTCATACGCGCCGCCGGAATGGCAAGCGTGCATTCGTGGCAGCTTAAGCGGTGGTCTTCTTGCGCTTGCTCGCGTCGAAGACCGACTGGAGCATGAGATTGGAAATATGAACGGAACCCTCGAGTTCGGAAATGGTACCTTGGGGATGCTTATCCGACTTCTTGAGGTGCCGCTTGATCATCGCAACACCCTCGACTCGGGCGCGGGATTTGGCAGCGAGAATTTCAAGGAGCTTACCAGACTTACCCTTGTTGGATCCTGCAATGACAACGACCATGTCGTTGCGTTTGACGTGAAATTTCGTGGCCATGTTAGAGAACCTCCGGAGCGAGCGAAATGATCTTCATGAAGTTTTTCGCGCGCAATTCGCGAGCGACGGGGCCGAAGATGCGGGTGCCCTTGGGATTATTCGCCGCGTCGATGATAACAATCGCATTGCTATCAAAACGCAGGTAGCTGCCGTCCGCACGGCGGACCGGTGCGCGGGTACGAACCACAACTGCCTTGACGACCTCGCCCTTTTTCACAGTGGCCTCGGTCGCACTTTGTTTGATGTGCACGGTGATAATATCGCCCACACCGGCGGTGGCGGTAATCTGGCCTTTTTTACTAATCATCGCGGCCTTGCGAGCACCGGTGTTATCGGCGACTTCGAGAATAGAGCGCAGTTGGATCATGGCAGGTCTCCCGGAAGGGAAAGTTTAATTGAAGTTGAAGCGCTCAGGCTTTCGTGATTTTGGTGGGAACGAGTTCGGCAACATCCTTTTCAGAAATTGCGACCGCGTCAGTGGTGACGGCTTTCAACAATACGGAGACGACGCGCCAACGTTTCAGGCGGCTGAGGGGACGGGTTTCCATGACCTCAACTTTATCGCCAACCTTAGTCTCGTTCTTTTCGTCGTGAACGTGGAGCACGGTTTGGCGATTAATGACCTTATGGTAGAGTGGGTGCGGCGTCTTGTAGGCGACGGTCACCTTGACGGACTTGTCTCCCGAGCGGCTCGAGACGAGACCGATTTGTTTGCGACGATTGGTGCGCTGGCCTTCAGTGGCGGTGGACATGGCGGTGAGTTGGTTTTAACGAATACGCTTAGGCGACGGTCGCTGGGCGTTTCTTCTCGTTTTGGATGGTGAGGAGGCGGGCGATGGCCTTACGGAGTGTGCGCAATTGGTCGGTCTTTTCGACTTGGCCCGTCTGCTTGCGGAGACGGAGCTGGAGGAGTTCCTCACGGGTGGAGCGAACTTTAGCTGTGATCTCGTCGGAAGAGAGATCGCGGATTTCTTTGGAAGTCATGACGGGCGTTGTTAGAGTTTAGGCCACGTTGCTGTCGCGCTGGATAAAGCGGCAGTGGAAGGGCAGCTTGGCATCGGCGAGCCGGAAGGCCTCTTTGGCCACCGTGGTAGGGACGCCAGCGAGCTCGAAGAGAACAGCGCCGGGCTTGATCACCGCGACATAATATTCGACGGCACCTTTTCCTTGGCCCATGCGGGTTTCGGCCGCCTTCTTGGTAATCGGCTTGTGCGGGAATACGCGGATCCAAAGCTTTCCTTTACGCTTCAGATGGCGGGAAATGGTGACACGAGCAGCTTCGATTTGCTGACCGGTCATGGGTCCGCGAGTGAGCGATTGGAGGCCAAACTCGCCGAAGGCGAGTGTGTTGCCGCGCTTGGCATTGCCAGCGCGGGAGCCTTTCATCGACTTGCGGTATTTGGTGCGGGCGGGAGCTAGAGCCATGGGAGAATTCTCCTTAAAAAGATTTTATCCGTAAACCGGATCAGTTGTTGTCGGCTTCTTTTTTGCAGATCCAGCATTTGACGCCGATCTTGCCGTAAACGGTGAGCGCTTCGGCAAAGCCGTAGTCGATATTTTCGCGGAGGGTGTGCAACGGCACACGGCCTTTGCGCTGCCATTCGCGGCGGGCGATGTCGGTACCGCCAAGGCGGCCCGAACATTGGATACGAATACCCTCGGCGCCGAGTGCCATGGCCATTTCGACGGCTTTCTTCATTGCGCGGCGGAATGCGATACGGCGCTCAAGTTGCAGCGCTACGTTCTCAGCAACCAACGCTGCCTCGATCTCGGGCTTCTTTACTTCCTGAATGTCTAAGAGGATTTCTTTTCCGGTAAGCTTGGAGAGTTCCTCTTTGATTTTCTCAATTTCCTGGCCCTTGCGTCCTATGACGATACCGGGACGGGCAGTGTAGATCTTGACACGCACACGGTTAGAAGCGCGTTCAATAAAGATGCGGGGAACAGACGCCTGCTTGAGTTTCTCCATCAGCTTGGTGCGGATGATCTGATCCTCGAGGAGCAGCTTGGGGAATTCCTTCTTGGAGGCATACCAGCGAGACTGCCAGTTGCGACGAATGGCGAGACGGAAGCCGGTGGGATTGGTTTTTTGGCCCATGGTAGTGTAAGATTAGTTCGAAGAGCCGTCCGTGAGGACAATGCGGATGTGTGACATCTTCTTGCGACGGGGCATCGCGGTACCGCGGGCACCGGCCTTGAAGCGCTTGAGCACGGGACCGTTCTCAATCAAAGCAAACTTGATCGTGAGGCTGTCCGCCGACAGGTTGTTGTTATTCTCGGCATTCGCGATGGCGCTCTTGAGCGTCTTGGCGATGAGCTTCGCCGACTTACGCGGGATGAGCGCGAGGTAGTCGACGGCTTCGACGGCTTTCCGTCCCTGAATAATGCGGGATATGTCGCGCATCTTTTTCGGCGACATGCGCGCGTAGCGAGTGAGGGCTTGAACTTCCATGGTGTTAACGGTGACGGGTGGATAATTCCGATTTTGATCTCGGCGATAGTGACAGACCGGAGGTCGCCCTACCCTTTTGGTGATGATTGGTTTTAGGATTTAAGGATTTTAACTGAGGCGACGTCACCCACCTGGATCGATTGTCCCGGCGAAAGGTTGACGATAAGGGCCGCACCGCAGGTTGAGCGCAGCTCGACGAGGATAACCTCGGCGATCTCGGAGCCTCCCCGGGTTATGCGGCAAATCATGCCCTGGCGCAGACTGGCATCAAAGCCATGGTCGAGGACGACAAGGTCCGCGATCCGGGTCGGATGAACCGCGACCACCTCGGCCAATCCCTGCGCAAGGTCAGCACGCGCCCAGAACGGCGAGAGCGCTGCAAGTGCGATGAAACTGAGCTGGAGCGAACGGCGGAACATAGATGTCAGGCTTAGATTTCCTTGCGAGTCATGCCACCGTGCGACTTGAAGTTGCGGGTGAGTGCAAATTCGCCAAGTTTGTGGCCGACCATGTTTTCCGTAATGTATACGGCAGTGAACATCTTGCCATTGTGAACGCTGAACGTGTGGCCGATGAAGTCGGGGGTGATCGTCGAGCGGCGGGACCAAGTTTGAATGGGCTTCTTGGCGCCGGCTTTGACAGCCTTCTCGATTTTTTCGAGGAGGTGGTAGTCGACAAAGAAACCTTTTTTGATGGAACGTGCCATGGTGCGAAAAGGGGCGGGTTACTTCTGGTTGCGCGGCTTGCGGCCGTTATGGTGAACGATAATCGAGTTGTTCGACAGTTTGGTGCGGCGACGCGTCGGGAAACCCTTCGCGAGCTGGCCCCATGGCGAGACGAGTTGTTGACGACCACCGCCACCCTTGGATTTGCCCTGACCGCCACCGTTTGGGTGGTCGACCGGGTTCATCGCCATACCGCGGACATGAGGACGCTTGCCGAGCCAGCGGGCGCGACCGGCCTTGCCGAGCGACTGCTTGTTGTGATCGCCGTTACCGACAACACCGATCGTGGCTCGGCAGTTGGCATGCACGTAACGAAATTCACCTGAAGGCATCTTGAGTTGCGCCTTCAATCCTTCGACACCGATCAGCTCGAGACTCGAACCAGCGGTGCGTGCAATCTGCGCTCCACGTCCGGGGAGGAGTTCGACACAATGCAGCAGGGTTGAGGGCGGAATGAGATGCAACGGGAAGTTATTCCCGACATTGAAATCATTCGTGGTCGCCTTGTTTGATGCAAAGATCGTAGCACCGACGGCGAGGCCTTCGGGGGCGATGATGTAGCGTTTCTCACCGTTGGTGTAAGCAACCAAGGCGATATTGGCGGACCGGTTCGGATCATACTCGATCGCCTGCACTTTGGCAGGCATGTCGAGCACGTCACGACGGAAATCGATTATCCGATAAAGCTGCTTGTGACCGCCGCCACGATGACGGGAAGTGACGCGACCGTAAACGTTGCGTCCACCGGTCTTGTGTTTGTTCTCCGTGAGGGCGCGTTGCGGGCGCTCCTTCGAAAGACCCTTCTCCATATTCAGAGAAGTGAAGCGGCCGGAAGGCGTAAGCGGGCGAAATGAGTGAATTGGCATGGTGGGTATTCTCCGAATGAGACGAGTTCGGGTTAGACGAGCTCGATTTTATCGCCGGCCTTGAGGGTGACGATCGCCTTTTTATAATCAGAACCAATGCTGGGGCGGCCAACGCGGCTCTTCTTATTTTTACCGCGGATCGTCATGGTGTTAACCCGACGCACAGTCACCTTGAAGGTCTGCTCAACCGCCTGCGCAATCTGATGCTTATTCGCATCCTTGAAGACCTCGAAGGTATATTGACCGAGCAATGAGCTCAGCTTGTTGGATTTTTCCGAAAGGCGGACGAATTTGAGAACTTTATCGGCGTTCATTAGTTCTTTCCTCCATTGACGCGGGCGAGAATGGTCTCGAGCGCCTTGGTGCTGACGATGATTTTCTTGTATTGAGCGAGATCGAGCGTGTTGAGCTTCGAAGCATCCTGCAGGGAAACGCGTTCAATATTGCGCGCGGCGCGAGCGGTCGCGACCGCGAACGGAGCGTCGACCAACAGCAATTTACCCTTCGAACAGATGCGACCAAGGATCACATCAACCGACTTCGTCTTCGCGGGAGCGGCCACGAATGCTTCGATCACCGCGATCTCACCAGCGATCGCGCGATCAAAGAGAGCGCGGCTGAAAGCGAGGTCTTTGACCTTACCATTGATCTTCTTCGAGTAGTCGCGGGGCTTGGGTCCGAAGACCACGCCACCACCACCCCACAGAGGAGAACGGATGGAACCGGCGCGAGCGCGACCGGTGCCCTTTTGACGCCAAGGCTTTTTGCCACCACCGCGAACTTCGCCGCGAGTCTTGGTGGAATGGGTGCCCTGACGGTTGTTGGCATTGATGGCAACGATGACTTCCTTCACAGCTTGGAGGCCTTTGTCGCCTTCAAACGTGGGGATGTTCGCGAAATCTTTTTCGCTGCTGGTCGTGCCGTCGGAACTATAAACAGTGAGTTTCATGTCTGGATTTCCGGATTATTTCTTGGCGGCAGGCTTGGCAACGGGCTTAGCGGCTGGCTTCGCGCCGGCTTTGGCGGCGACGACAGGAGCGGCAATCACCGGTAGTGCACGCTGGCCCTTAATGGCAGAGCGAACAACAACATCATCGCCATTGGCCCCGGGGATCGCGCCCTTGACGAGAATGAGATTCTTGTCGGCGATGATCTTGACGACCCGCAGATTCTGGACCGTGCGGGAATCAGTACCCATATGTCCGGGCATCGCTTGATTCTTCCATACGCGGCCAGGCGTCTGGCGCATACCGACCGAACCAATACGGCGATGGAACATCGAGCCGTGCGTAGCAGGACCTCCCGCGACACGAAAGCGTTTGACGACGCCTTGGAAGCCTTTGCCCTTGCTGGTACCAGAGACATCGACGAGTTGACCTTCGGTGAAGGTCGCAACGGTTACGATATCGCCCACCTTGAGAGTCGGAGCCGCCGTGAGGCGGACTTCACTCAGGACGCGAGGCGCGACTTCGAGGCCAGCCTTGTGAGCGTGACCAAGTTCACCCGCAGCGGTATTCTTGGGTTTCTTGGTGGCGAAACCAATTTGGACGGCGTGATAGCCATCAGTTTCGAGGGTCTTGACCTGGACGACTGAACAGGGTCCGGCTTCGACCACGGAGACGGGAACTAAGACGTTTTGAGCGTCGTAGACCTGCGTCATCCCGATTTTTTTGCCGAGGAGCGATGAGATCATGGGCTAAGTGGTAGGTGGAAAGATTTCCGTTTAACGACCTACATTAGATGAAACCTGGCGGTGCCACGAATGGCACACAGGAAACTGCTAACGTTGAAAGTTAAGAGAGCGTTCTCAGACGTTGATAGTGATGTCCACGCCGGACGGTAGGTTGAGCTTCTTGAGTTCGTCGACGGTTTGGGCTGTCGGCTCAATGATGTCGATCAGACGCTTGTGCGTGCGCGTCTCAAACTGCTCCATGGATTTTTTGTCCACGTGCGGGGAGCGATTGACAGAGAGTTTCTCGATGCGGGTGGGCAACGGAATGGGGCCGGAGACTCGGGCGCCGGAGCGCTTGGCGGTCTCGACGATATCCTGGGCGGACTGGTCGATGACTCGATAGTCGAAGCCCTGGAGTTTGATGCGGATGCGTTGGCCTTTCATAGCGAAAAAAGAACGATGTTTAAGTGCGGGCTGGGCCCTTGGCGTTGGTCTCGACGATCTTAGCCAAGAGCGAATTTGGAACCTGCTCGAAATGCGAAGGTGTGATACCTGCGCTGGCACGGCCTTTGGAAAGCGAACGAATGTCGGTGACGTAGCCGAATAACAATTCGAGGGGTACGTGCGCGGTAATGATACAGGCGCCCATCTTGTTTTCCATGCCTTGGATCTGGCCGCGGCGACGATTAATGTCACCCATCAGATCGCCTTGGTATTCCTCAGGAGTGGTGACTTCCACGGCCATGATCGGCTCGAGGAGAATGGGAGTCGCTTGCTTCATAGCGTCCTTAAACGCAAAGATTCCGGCCATTTTGAAGGCGAGCTCGGACGAATCGACCTCGTGGAAGGAGCCATCGGTGATCCGGATGATCACATCAACCACTGGGAACCCAGCCACGACGCCGTTGTTGGCACCTTCGAGGATACCTTCCGTCGCGGGCTTGATGAATTCCTTGGGGATAGATCCACCAACAGTCTCGTTGATGACCTCGACGCCTTTGCCCTTTTCAGCCGGCTCCATCTTAATGCAGACGTGACCATATTGGCCCTTACCACCGGACTGGCGGATGAATTTTCCTTCGCCGTCCGAGGAAGTCTTGACGGTTTCGCGGTAAGCGATTTGGGGCTTTCCAGCGGTCGCCTCGACCTTGAACTCGCGCTTCATGCGGTCGCGGATGATGTCCAAATGCAGCTCACCCATGCCCGCGAGAATGGTTTGACCGGTGTCCTGGTCCGTCTTGACACGGAGAGTAGGATCCTCGGCGACGAGCCGCTGGAGTGCAGTGCCCATCTTTTCCTGGTCAGCCTTGGAGTTTGGCTCGATCGACATCGAGATAACGGGCTCAGGAAAGGAAGGCGGCTCCAAGCGAATATCGAAGTCTTCGTCACACAGCGTATCGCCAGTAATGACATCTTTAACGCCAACAACGGCACAGATGTCGCCAGAATAGGCCATATCGATTTCCTCGCGCTCAATCGCGCGCATCAGGACGAGGCGAGAAACACGCTCGGTGCGACGGGTACGCGGATTATACAGCGGCATTCCACGTGGAAGCGTGCCGGTGTAGACGCGGAAAAACACGAGACGCCCCACGAACGGATCGTTCCAAAGCTTAAAAGCGAGACCGGCAAGTTTCGCCTTGTCGTTGACGACGGCCTCGACGGCTTTTCCGTCGGTGTCCAAGCCTTGCATTGGCGGAACGTCGATCGGGCTCGGCAGGAAGTTCACGACGCAATCAAGCAAACGCTGAACTCCCTTTTTCTTGTAAGCTGAACCGGGAATAACTCCAGTGAACTGAAGGGAGATGGTAGCCTTGCGTACACCAAGCAACAGCTCAGGCACGGAAATGTCGTGGCCGTTGAGATATTTGTCTGCGATCACATCGTCGAAATCGCAGACGGCCTCGATGAGCTTGTCGCGGTATTCCTTTGCCTGCGCGACCATGTTGTCAGGAATCGGCATCGTGACCGGATTCAAACCGAGCAAATCATCCGGATTTTCATCGAATGAGTAGGCGACGTTCTGAACGAGATCGATGAGGCCCGTGAAATTCTCTTCCTTGCCGATGGGCAAAAAGATCGGGTGGGCGTTCGCTTTCAGCTTCTCGCGCATCTCAGAGACGGCGCGAAAAAAGTCCGCTCCCGTGCGGTCCATCTTATTAATGAAAGCGACGCGAGGAACTTTGTATTTGTTCGCCTGCCGCCAGACCGTCTCGGACTGCGGTTGAACGCCGGCAACCGCACAAAACACAGCGACCGCACCATCCAAGACGCGCAGTGAGCGCTCGACCTCGGCCGTGAAGTCCACGTGGCCAGGAGTGTCGATGATATTAATGCGCTGCTTGATTCCCTGCCATGGGCCCCAAGAGGCGTTCCATGCACAGGAGATAGCAGCAGCCGTGATGGTGATTCCACGTTCGCGCTCCTGCTCCATCCAATCGGTGACCGTATTGCCCTCGTGGACATCGCCCATTTTGTGGACAGCACCGGAGTAAAATAGAATACGCTCGGTCGTGGTTGTCTTGCCGGCGTCAATGTGCGCGGCGATACCGATGTTGCGCGTCCATTCCAATGGAAACGGACGGTCCTTCGAGTTAACGGAGGAGACGTGGGCCTTGTCAGTGACGACAATAATGGCAGGTGCGGCTGAAACAGACATGAGAAGAGGGCTGATTGACTGACCTTACCAGCGGAGGTGGGCGAAGGCGCGATTGGCCTGGGCCATCTTATGAGTGTCTTCCTTTTTCTTCACGACGCCACCAGTATTATTGTAGGCGTCAACGATCTCGGCAGCGAGCGCGTCCTTCATCGTCACGCCCTTGCGACCGTGAGCGGCGGCTACGATCCAGCGAAGTGCGAGAGACTCCTGACGTTCAAACGAAATTTCGATTGGCACTTGATAGGTAGCACCACCGACGCGACGACTCTTCACCTCAAGGCGGGGACGCGCATTTTCCAGGGCCCCAAGTAGCAAATCAACCGGATCACCTTTTTCGAGTTTCTCGGAGACCTTTTCAAACGCGCCGTATACAATGCGCTGGGCAAGATTCTTCTTGCCGCTCTTCATGATTACATTGACGAGATGCGCCACGAGTGGGCTCTTGTAGCGGGCATCTGGGACGACTTGACGTTTATCGGCTCTGTGACGGCGTGACATGACGAAATGGTGTTAGAAAATACGCGGTTTACTTGGCAGCCTTCGGACGTTTAACCCCGTATTTGGAACGGGAACGCCGACGTTTCTCTACGCCGGTAGCGTCGAGAGTCCCACGCACGATGTGGTAGCGCACACCGGGGAGATCCTTCACGCGGCCGCCGCGCACGAGCACGATTGAGTGCTCTTGAAGGTTGTGGCCCTCGTCGGGGATGTAAGAAATCACTTCATTGCCATTCGTCAGACGCACCTTGGCGACCTTACGGATAGCGGAATTCGGCTTCTTCGGAGTGCGGGTCATCACCTGCACGCACACGCCACGACGAAAAGGGTTACCGTCTAGCGCGGGCGACTTTGATTTGATGCGCACCCTACGGCGACCTTTGCGCACTAATTGGTTGATTGTTGGCATACGAGTGAAGCGGAATTACAGAGAGAGAATTGGAGAAAAGAGGGAGACCCTACCGCCCACCGAAAACTCGGCAAGAACTTTCTGGCATAAAATAAGAAATACTCGGGTCGGCCCGACAAGCGCCATGCGCTCGGCGTAAAAATATACCAAAAAAAATTCAACACCGGAGGCTAACTCGCTGGATTGCGAGGCGCGGGAAGACTGGGTCAACACGGATGATGCTGCGAGATTTTCACGAGGCGGCGGGCGGCACCTCGGCCGGTAGGAAGGGCCAAATGCGACAGACCTTCTCAGTCTTTCGACGCGGACTCGCGGAGTTTAGCCACGGCTGTTATCGCCTAGAAATATCGGCTGCGATGATTTTCAGGAAGAAATCCCCAGGCGGAAGGATTCAGGTCTTCACTAAAGATGCCACTACGGGTCGACGCCGAAACCGAATCGCCGAGTCACTCACGTGCGGGTAAAAACATGTTTCCGGAGAGTCGAATCCTCGAAGTCGGGCTAACGTGCACCACGTGCTCACTCGGACTTCTTCGTCTTTTTGGTTTTCTCCTCACCCGCTTCCGCCGCGGGTTCCGCCTTGTAACTCAATATCTGCCCGTCCTTCAGCAGTCGCTCGCGCAGCTGGGCATACGGCACATCCTGCACCGCGATCTTCGCGTCAATCGCCAGCACCGCTGCCGTCGCCGCCGACTGTCCCAGAATCATGAACACGGGCTCCATCCGAATTGAGCCAAAGGCAATGTGCGAACTCGAGAGACATACCGGCACGAACAAATTTTCGGCCTCCCCCCGTTTCGGCACCAGCGAGCCATAGGCGATTTCATACGGACCGCCCGCCGAAACCCCGATGTCGCCTTCGTTCTGCACAGTCCCTTCGGGCGTGATATAGCGCTGGGCGTTGTGCGAATCGATGGTGTAGCTGCCCATGCCCACCGACTCCGGCGTCGGTTTCTTTTTCCGCAGTTCATTTTCTGTCATCACATATGCGCCAATCATCCGCCGTGCCTCGCGCACGTAAATTTGGTGCGACCAACCGCCGTTGTCCTTAAACTCGTCCTTCGGCAGACCCCACGTGCTCATCTTCGCCCGGACGTCCGCCGGCACGCGCGGATCGGTCGTGATGAAGTAAAGCCAGCCCTTCTGATAGGTTTCGTGCTCTTTCAAAATCTGTTTCCTCCGCTCGTAGTTCGCCTCGGGATAGTCGTAGTTCATCCCGATATTGTCCGTCGAAAACGGCCCGTGGTTGTTCGTGTCGGTCTTGTGATTTGGAATCGGGTCGAACTTCCCGAAGGTCTCCGTCCAGCCCGCCGCATAAATGCGCGCGAGCAGTTCGTACTGTTTCGGGTCGTAGCCGGCTGGCGGGACAAACGGTATCCGGTTCTCCGGTACGTCCGTAAGACACATCCGGTAACAATACGCCTGCACCTTGGTGTCTCCCTCGCCAAATTTCCCCGGATCGGCCGCGCTCACCCGGGGCAAGACCCCGCTCTTCGGATCGCCCGGCACGACGTAGGGACTGACCTTCTCTTTCAAATATCCGAAGTGATGTCGGTGATGCAGCACGCCCGTCTGCACCCCATTGTGTTCCTCGCCGTAGACGGCATTCGCCTCGCGCCCGACGTGATACCTCACACCGGCCGCAGCCATGAGGTCTCCCTCGTAGGTGGCATCGATGAACATTTTTCCCGCGTAGGTTTTCCCGCTCAGCATGGTGATCGCCACGATCCGCGCTCCGTCCTTTTTCACGCCCTTCGCTCGGTCGAGCCACTCGTCGCGAATCACGGTGATTTTGTTTTCCCGCACGAAATCTTCGAAGACCTTTTCCGCCACACTCGGCTCAAAGATCCACATCGTCCGCTGCACGCCGTCGATCGCCGGCGTGCCTTGCCCTGTATTGCCATACTCGGATTTCTTCTGCCAACGCCACGCGTCCGCCCCGTCGTAGTGCCGCCACACGCGGTGATAAAACTCCCGCGCCAACCCACCGATCACCGCCTTGTTACCCGTATCGGTCCACCCCAGTCCGCCGGCCGTCAGGCCACCCAGGTGCTTATCCGGCCCAACGATGATCACGCTCTTACCCATCGCCTTCGCCTGCATCGCCGCCGTCACGCCCGCCGCCGTGCCGCCATACACGACGACATCGTAGTCCGCCGCCCGGACCCTCAACGCCGCTATTATCACCAGTATTACAACGCACGCTCGGCCACAGATTCGAGGTAGATTCATACCCGGTGGTGTAAGGGACCGTGCTGCCCGGTGTCGAGTGTCAGTCCGGTGACGACGAGACTTTCGGCATTACCGCTCGCCCTGCGCCGCGTCTCGCCGCACCTGCTCCCACGTTGCCTCCGGTCCTTCCAATCCTAGCCGCCCGAAAACTCTCCCGCCGCTCCTTTCTCGCCGGGTCAACGTCCTTCCCCGCCACCACGCTGCTGTTCACCCGCGCGCGGTGCCGTGGCCGCCACGCCAAAATTATCGGCGTATCCATTTTCCTTGGGCCTCGCATCCGGCGACCCACTCCCCGACGGTGTCGTCTTGTGGACCCGCCTTGCGCCCAAACCGCTCGAAGCCGGCGGTGGTATCCCATCCGACCCCATCGAGGTCTCGTGGCAAATCGCCGACGACGAAGCCATGAGCCGCATCGTCCAAGCCGGCACCGCCGTCGCCAATTCGTCGTGGGCGCACTCGTCCATGTCGAGGTCAGCGGCCTCCGCCCCGAACGTTGGTATTGGTATCGCTTCAAGGTTGGCACCGAACTCAGCCCGACCGGCCGCACCCGCACCGCCCCACTGGCCGATGCTCTCCCCGCGCGCCTCCGCTTCGCCTTCGCCTCCTGCCAACACTATAAGACCGGCCTCTTCACCGCTTACGACCACCTCGCCCGCGACGACCTCGATCTCGTCGTCCATATGGGCGACTACATTTATGAAGGTGCAGCCAACAACCAACGCGTGCACCGCCACAACAGCCCCGAGATCCTCCAGCTCGACGACTACCGCGCCCGCTACGCCCTCTACAAATCCGATCCCTCACTCCAGCGCGCCCATGCCATCGCCCCATGGATCGTCACGTGGGACGACCACGAAGTCGTCAACAACTACGCGGGCGACATTCCCGATAAACCGTCCACCAAGCCGGCGTTCCTCCTCCGCCGCGCCGCCGCCTATCAAGCCTACTTCGGGCATATGCCGCTCCGCCGCTCCGCACAGCCCCACGGCCCCGATATGCTCCTGTATCGCTCTCTCCATTACGGTCGCCTCGCGCAGTTTCACGTCCTCGACACCCGCCAATACCGCACCGACCAACCCCGGGGCGACGGCGTGAAACCACCGCACGCTGTGCTGATGGACCCCGAGGGCACCGCCCTCGGCGACCGCCAACGCGACTGGCTCTTCACCGGACTCACTCGCTCCCCCCCAACGTGGAACGTCCTCGCTCAGCAGATTATGTTCGCCCGCGTCGACAGAACCCGCGGCCCCGCCATCGGCTACAGCATGGACCAATGGCCCGGCTACGAATTCGAGCGCCGCCGCCTCCTCCGTCATTTCGCGGATAAAAAAATCAAAAAACCCGTCGTTCTCACCGGTGACATCCATTTCAACTGGGCCAATGAACTCATCGCCGACTTCGATCAGCTAGATTCACAGAGTGTGGGCACCGAATTGGTCGGCACGTCGATCAGCTCGGGTGGTGACGGCACCGAGACGTCAAAAAAAATGGTGAACTTCTCGCCGAAAATACCTTCGTGAAATTCCACAATACCGAGCGCGGCTACGTGCGTTGCGACCTGACGCCTCAGCAGTGGCGCACTGATTACCGCACCGTCCCCTTCGTCACCAAACCCGGCGCCCCGCTCAACACGCGCGCCAGCTTCGAAATCGGATCCGGCCGACCCATTCTCCAACGGGTGTGAAGCCGGGCGAGCACCTCCGGTCCTCCCTCCTAGCATCCCCTTGCGCCGCGCCATTGCCGCGCGGGCGCCCCCTTCACGGTATTTAGGGCATCCGCACATCCGTGTCTATCCGTGTCCATCCATGGTAAAAAACGGATCGACATATTTCCGCCTCTCCTCCTTCCGCAGCCCGCTCGTTGCCCGCGCTCCTCCGTCTGAAATCTTCCGACCTCAAAAATCTTCCGGCCTACACTCTATTAAGTCGCCGGCTCTTTTTACCTAAACCGCTCTTAATATCCCAACCGTTCTCTGATACCTGCACCCCGCTCCAGATTCGCTCTACAGATTCCAAGCTTCCCCACCCTCACTTCCTCCGCTTTCCTGACTCGTCCCCTAGCTTCTGTCTCCTTCTCTTCCCGCCCCTCCCCGTCTTTTCGCCACCGCCGTTACCGTCCCCGCTCCGCTTCGTCTTCCCCCCCAACGCATGTCCCACCACGCCCCGCGCCTCGAGGATCACTTCCTCACCCGCCGTGATTTCCTGAATCGCTGCGGCGTCGGTTTCGGCGCCCTCGGCTTCGCCACCCTCGCCGGCCCCCACCTCTTCGCCGACTCCACGCCCGGCGTGCGCCCCGTCAACCTCGACAACCCGCTCGCCCCGCGCCCGCCCCACTTCGCCGCCAAAGCCAAACGCGTCATCCACATTTTTGCCAACGGCGGCCCGTCCCAAGTCGACACCTTCGACCCGAAACCAGCGCTCACGAAATACCACGGCAAACCGCTCCCCCTCGACCTCAAGACCGAGCGAAAAACCGGCGCTGCGTTCCGCTCGCCGTTCGAATTCAAAAAATATGGCCAGTCCGGCATCGAGGTCAGCGAACTCTTCCCGCATGTCGCCGCGAGCATCGACGAAATCGCCGTGATCCGCTCCATGCACGCCAACGTTCCCAACCATGAGCCGTCGCTGATGTTGATGAACTGCGGCGACGCCCGCCTCCCGCGCCCCGCCCTCGGCTCGTGGGTCACCTACGGCCTCGGCTCCGAAAACCAAAATCTCCCCGGCTTCATCGCCATGTGCCCCGGCGGCTATCCGATCCAGGAATCGCAAAACTGGCAGAGCGGTTTTCTCCCTGGCATCTATCAGGGCAATTATATCAATACCGCGTTTACCGACATCGACCGCCTCATCGAACACATCCGCAACCCCTCGGCCACGCCGACCGAACAACGCGCCCAACTCGACCTGCTCCAAAAACTCAACGCCCGCCACGCCGCCAAACGCCACAACGAATCCCAGCTCGAGGCCCGCATCCAGTCTTACGAACTCGCCTTCCGCATGCAGCTTGAGGCCACCGACGCGTTCACCATCGCCCGCGAACCCGCCGCCATTCGCGAGCTCTACGGCGACACCACCCAAGGCCGCCAACTCCTCACCGCCCGCCGTCTCCTCGAAAAAGGAGTCCGCTTCGTCCAAGTCTGGCACGGCGACGGCCAACCGTGGGACTCCCACGACGATATCGAGATCAACCACCGCCGCCTCGCCCGCGAAAGCGACCAAGCCATCGGCGCCCTCCTCAAAGATCTCAAACAACGCGGCATGCTCGACGACACCCTCGTGATCTGGGGCGGCGAATTCGGCCGCACACCCGTCGTCGAACTCCCGACCGCCGGAGCCAACGCCGGCAAGGTCAATGGCCGCGACCACAACCACCACGGCTTCACCATGTGGCTCGCCGGCGGCGGAGTGAAACGCGGCTACATCCACGGCGCCACCGACGAATTTGGTTTCAAAGCCGTCGAAAAACCCGTCCACGTCCACGACCTCCACGCGACGATTTTGGCTCTACTCGGCTTCGACCACGAGAAACTCACCTACCGCCACGCCGGCCGCGACTTCCGCCTCACCGACGTCCACGGCAAAGTCGTCAAAGACCTCATCGCATGAAACCCCTTCCTGCATCGGTAGCCGCGAGCGCCAGCGAGGGGTCCGCCCGTGTTTTCGATTCTCCACGTGGCACGCCCCGCTCGCCCGTGATTTCCGCGTTTAATCCTCCGCCCTCCAGGCCTTCCGCGCCCCGCGCGCCTAGCAGCGCCTTGCGATCATCCAGCGCGCTCCGATTTTTTGCGCCTTTTTGCGGCCAAAAATTCCCCGCTCTGACCGCCCTCCTCCTCGCCACCATCACCCTCTTCACGCCTTCCCCCTCTTTCGCAGCAACCGCTGCTCTCACGCCCGACCAAATCGAATTCTTCGAAACCACCATCCGCCCCATTCTCGTCGAGTCTTGTTACAAGTGCCACAGCGAGACCGAGGGGAAATCGAATGGCAGCCTCACGCTCGACACCCGTGACGCCCTGCTCAAAGGCGGTGCCACCGGCCCGGCCCTCATCGCCGGCGACCCCGACAAGAGCCTCCTCATTCAGGCGGTTCGCTACGCCGACGAAGACCTCCAAATGCCCCCGCTCAAAAACGGCATCGGCGGTAAACTCTCCCCGGAAAAAATCGCCGCCCTCGAAACGTGGATACGCCTCGGGGCCCCCGATCCACGCACCGGCCCCGTCATCGCCGCCGCCCTCGACATGCCTCGCGCCCGCCAACACTGGGCCTTTCAACCTCTCCCGCCCTCCCCAGCGCTCATCTCCCCATCACCAGACCGCCTCGACGCCCTCGTCCACGCCAAACTGACCGCCGCCCACCTCACCCCCGCCCCCGCCGCCGACGCCCGTACCCTCCTCCGCCGCGTCACTTACGACCTCACCGGACTCCCGCCCACACCCGAAGAGATGGACGCCTTCCTCCGAGAATTCGACTCCGTCTCCCCCTCTCCCCCTCTCTCCGTCTCTCCGTCCCCCGCCTACACTCGCGCCGTAGACCGCCTCCTCGCCAGTCCCCGCTACGGCGAACGCTGGGGCCGCCACTGGCTCGACGTCGCCCGCTACGCCGACACCCAGGGCTACCTCGTCGGCAACGCCGAACGCCGCTTCGCCTACTCCCACACCTACCGCGACTACGTCATCCGCGCCTTCAACACCGACCTCCCCTTCGACCGCTTCATTCACGAGCAACTCGCCGCCGACCAACTCCCCCTCGGCGACGACAAATCCGCTCTCGCCGCGATGGGTTTCCTCACCCTCGGCCGCCGCTTCCTCGGTAATCAAAACGACATCATCGACGACCGCATCGACGTCGTGACCCGCGGTATCCTCGGCCTCACCGTCGCCTGCGCCCGCTGCCACGATCACAAATTCGACCCGATCCCCACACGTGACTACTACGCCCTCCACGGCATCTTCGCCTCCTCCGAAGAACCCGCCGTAAAACCCCTCCTCGCCCCCCTCGACGAAACCGCCCCCGCCTACCGCGAATTCCTCCGCAAACGCGCCGAGCTCGACGCCTCCATCGCAGCCAAAAAACACGAGCTCGTGGACACCTTCCTCGCCGACCAACGCAAAAAAACCGGCGATTACCTCCTCGCCGCCCACGACGCCGCCCAACTCCCTCCCACCGAAAAACTCGACCTGTTCGTCGGCACCCGAAAACTCAACATCGAGATCCTGAAACGCTGGCAAAAATACCTCGCCGACCACGCCACGAATCCCGGCCCCGTCCTCGCCCCTTGGTTCGCCTTCCGCGACGGTACCGCGGAGCGTCCGCCCGCGTCCCTCGACTCACCCGACCCCCTCAAACCCTCTTCCTCCCCCGACGGACCCACCGCCCCTCGCGCCACCCCCACCGACCTCCTCGCCCACCTCGCCCCCGCCGACGCTCAACTCCTCAGCGCGCCAAAGCTCCGCACGACCGACGGCGAATCACCTCCGAGCTCTCCACGCGCCACCCACGACGTTCATCCCGCCTTGGTGGCCGCACTCAACGAGAAGCCCCCGGCCTCCCTCCAGGACCTCGCCGCCCTCTACAATCGCGTCTTCACCGACGCCGAAAACTCCCGTGGCACGGGCGTCCCACCCGCGGAATCCTCCCCTGGCACTAGCCTCCCGTCAGCGATCCCAACTCCGGAATCCTTCCACTCCGCCCCCGACTCCCCCACCGCCCTCGGTTTCACCGCCACCGAGCAACTCCTGAAGCGCCAGCTCGACGACAAGACCTCCACCCTCCGCCGCGACGTCGAAGCCCTCAACTGGACCGAACCCGGCGCGCCCCTCCGCGCGATGGCCCTCGTCGACAAACCAAATCCCAAAAACTCCTTCATCTTCCTCCGCGGCAACCCCGCCAACAAAGGCCCCGAAGCCCCCCGCCGTTTCCTCGAAGTCCTCTCCGCCCCTGCCGGCCCTTTGGGCGAAGCTTCACAACCGCCGTCCGGCTCCACCGACTCCCCATTGGCCCCGTTCACCGCCACCGCCACCAGCGGTCGCCTCGAACTCGCCCGCGCCCTCACCGGCCCCGCCGCTCCCCTCGCCGCCCGCGTCCTCGTGAATCGCGTCTGGGGCTGGCACTTCGGCACCCCGCTCGTCCCCACCCCCAGCGACTTCGGCGTCCGCACCGCCGCCCCCGTCCAACGCGACGTCCTCGACACCCTCGCCGCCCAATTCGTCGCCGACGGCTGGTCCCTCAAAAAGCTCCACCGCACCATTCTCCTCTCCGCCACCTACCGCCAATCCTCCGCCGCCTCACCCGCCGCCCTCGCCGCCGATCACGACAACCATCTCCTCGCCCGCTTCACCCCGCACCGCCTCGAATTCGAAGCCCTTCGCGATACCCTCCTCGCCGTCTCCGGTCGCCTCGACCTCACCCCCGGCGGCCTCCCCGACGATCTGACCAAAGAACCCTTCCCGCGCCGCCGCACCGTATACGGATTCATCGACCGCCAAAATCTCCCCGGTCTGTTCCGCACCTTCGATTTCCCCAGCCCCGACCACAGCAGCGCCCAACGCTTCGCCACCACCGTCCCGCAACAATCCCTCTTTCTGCTCAACAGCCCCTTCGCCCACGAACAGGCCCGCCGCCTCGCGCAACGCCCCGAGCTCACCACCGCCCCCACCATCCCCGAAAAAATCATCACCCTCTATCGCCTCCTCTACCAACGCCCGCCCGACGCCGACGAGCTCGACCTCGCCAAAAACTTCCTCGCTGCCTCGACCACTTCAACTGCCCACTTAAAACTTCTCACTGTCGCGACGCCCGCAGGCGCCGCCCCCGGCTGGGCTTACGGCACCGGCACCTACGATTCCGCCCAAAACCGCGTCCACGACTTCAACCCGCTCACCCACCGCACCTACGGCACCGGCAAACAAAAAGACCAAGTCACGCGCCTGGCCCCCGCCGCCACCCTCCCCGACCCCACCTTCGGCAGCCTCTCGCTCACGCCCACCGGCGGCCACCCCGGCCCCTCCCCGTCGCACGCCGCCATCCTCCGCTGGATCGCCCCCGCCGACGGCATCATCGCAATCGAAGCCACGCTCGCGCACCCCACCGACAGAGGCGATGGCATCGCCGCCCGTATCGTCTCCAGCCGCACGGGTCCCCTCGGCGATTGGTCCGTGCACAATTCCAAAGCGGAAACCAAATTTACCGACCTCCGCGTGTCCGCCGGTGAGAGCATCGACTTTTTCGTCGCCAGCCGCGCAAACGCCCACTCCGACGGCTACACGTGGGCCCC
>CANIJN010000040.1 GCA_947467625.1 Opitutia bacterium
ATGTGCCGGGAGTAACGCTCGGCGAGTTCTTCGATGCGGGACATTATTTTTCGAGGGACGGCGAGAAGCTGGGGTCGAGGCGATCCAATTGGAGGTCGACGATCTTGTCGGAAATGCGGAGGTCGAGCAGGCCGGCGCGCTTGGCTTCCAACGCGAAGTTCCGAGCGGCACCCGGATCTACATCGAGCACCCGAATCCACGGGCAATTGAAAAGCGCCTCGCCGCGAAATCCGGCGGCATATCCTACGGCGAGAGCCATCGTGACCGACACGAAATGCGGTTTGATCTGCTGACGCCGCTTGAACGTGCGTCCCTGCAGGTGGCCTGCCTGTGCCCATGAGCTGGCGCAGTTTCGCACGACCTTCGCGAGGATGCTGTCGTTGAGCCGACCCTCCGTGGTGGTTCTGAGAGCAGATTCTGCCGTAGACCGCGCGAACTCTTCACCGACTTTCAAATTCAGTACAGCGGGGGCCGAAGAGCGCAGAAGCGGGTCTCTGGCTAAAGCGACGAGAACGGCGAGTTGAGGCTGCGAGCTGACGTCCATCGGCCAAAGCCGGCGAAGCAGGCGGAAAAGCGTAACCTGAGGGTCGAGCGCATAGAGTTCCGACAACCGCTGGAAGGACAGTCGGCGAGTGGAGGCGGTGGGCTTACCAAGGCAATTGTCCTCAACGACGCAGCGTTTGTAGCCGGCGCGGTCAGTAGCGCCTACGCTGTCCAGCACCGAGCGTAGCTCAGAGAGCATCATCGTCCGGCTGCTATGAGTCCCGACCGAGCCAAAGCGGAACCCTGGTTCGACCTGAGCCGACTCCGGAGAGTTTGAGCTGAAAAAACTGGGGGGGCTGGACAGGCTTGTCATTTGCCGGCAAGTTTGCCGGCGATAATGAGGGTGTCAACGCACTCGTGCCTTATCTCCAATAAACATATCTGCAATAACACTTTCGCAACAAACTAGCCCGCTATCGATCCAATGTAAGCGGAGATTCTTGCACGGAATTGCCGCGACTGAATGGCGGTGAGATCCGGACTCGGTGCAGAAATCCGCGCCTCGAAATGAGCAGCGCTGAGCGATAGGAAAGGCGTGAGGAGTGATGGTAGCCTTTCCGGCTTTGTGTCACGTCTTGGCAACAAGCAACGGACGCAGATTTCCCCTCTTACTCGGTGAGTTTTGACCACTCTTGGCATTTTTCCCCGCCAACACATGCTCATCCCGGCATCGTTCTCGTTCTCGTTCTCGTTCTCGTTCTCGTTCTCGTTCTCGCCGACGAGGCACCCCTCCCCGCTATGCCGCCCCCATCTCGGCTCCACCGCCATCGTCCGCCGCGCGTCGCCTCCTTGCTCGCGACGTTCGCCATCCTCACCCCCGCGCTTTCCGCCGCCGCACCGCTCCGCGTGAGCCTCGTCTCCTGGGCCACCGATTCCGCGCCCTACGCCACCGACCGCACACTTGCCAGCCTCGCCCGTTACCTCGCATCAGATCATGCGATGAACTGCACGGTGCTCACGTGGGACCCGGCGACCGCAGGCTTCCGGGACATCGATCGCCTGCTCGACGCCGATGTCGCCATTTTCTTTGTACGGCGCAAGCCGCCGAATCCGCATAACCTCGCCGTGCTCCAAAACTTTTTCTCCTCGGGCAAGGGCTTCCTCGCCTTGCGCTCGACCAGCCATGCGTGGGAAAACTGGCCAGACTTCGACACTGAGATTCTCGGCGCAAAATACGGCGGACCACAGGGCGGAAATATCGGCGACGCCGAAAAACTCCTCTTCCGCCCGCACCCCATTTGGGCCGGCGGCGAGTCCTTCACGACGCGCTGCGATCTCTACCGCTATGGGCCCATGGCCGCCGATGTCACGGTGATCCTCGAGGGGGAAACACGCCACGGCACCACGCCTGTCGCGTGGACGCGCGTCCATCGCGGCGCGCGACTGTTTCACCTCGCGCTCGGCTATGCCTACGACGCGGAGAAACCGGAGTTTCGCCGCATCGTCGCCAACGCTTTAAGCTGGGTCAGCGCGCCCACCGCAAAATAGTCCAAACTCCGCCGTCAAAATTCGGCCGAACGCCAAGAGCAGAGTGTAAAACCAAACGGTGAATCGGATCCTTGAGCGTGGTCGCACGCATCTCAGCTCCGAAGATCGATCTTTCAGCGCTCAACTCAATCGCCCCGCCTCAGCCGGGTCACTCACGCTTCGGCTGGGCCGCGCAAGATTTTTTTCTGGCGCCCGCGTCGGAGACGACAATTCGATCGCTTCCGCTATCTGACTCGCTTCCCTCCCATCGCCACCGCGCCGATCCCTGCGCGACTTCACCCACGCCCAGCGATGACCCCGCGCGAATTCCACCTCAACCCCGCCGACTACGGCCTGCCCACCCGCGACGAACTCGTTGACCTCCGCATCTGGGACTCGCACTTCCACGGCTTCTACGGCGCGGCGTCCGACCCCGTCGCGCAATACCGCGCCAATAATTTCTACGTCGAACGCATGGGCATCGAACGCTCCATCTCCCTCGAGATCGGCGGCACGCTCGCCAACCCCCTCACGCCCGCGCCCTTCGACGACGCGCTCCGCGCTCTCCTCGAGAGCGACCAAGACCGTCTCTCAGGCGTCACACCGATTGATCCGGGATTCCCCGACGAGAGCTGCGCCAAGATGGAAAAGTGGATACGGAACGGCCCGTGCATCGGTATCAAATATGTCGGCGGTAACAAAACCGGCGTCGCGTGCAGCCACCCCAACAACGACCCGATCATCCGCCTCGCCGCCGAGCTCGACGCGACGATCTACATCCACACGTGGCTCAAGGTCGGCGGCAGGCCGCGCCTCCCCGGCCGCGACAATCTCCCCGGTGAATCCACGCCGATGGACGTCGTCGCGCTCGCGCGCCGATTCCCCAACGTCCGTTTCATCTGCGGCCACTCGGGCGGCGATTGGGAGCTCGGCGTCCGCGTCGTGCGCTCGCACAAAAACGTACTCCTCGAATTCGCCGGCTCCGATCCGCACTCCGGTTCGGTCGACTACGCCATCAAGGAACTCGGCGCCGATCGCATCGTCTGGGGCGGCCACGGCCCGAGCCGCAGCTACGCGACCGAGCTCGGCAAGGTCCTCGACGCCGATCTCGCGCGCGCGGACCGCATGAAAGTCTTCGGCGGCAACTTCCGGCAGCTCGCCGCGCCTATTTTTAAGCGGAAGGGGCTGAAGCTCGAACGGTGAACCCTGGCCCGCGCCGCCACCCACTTTCCTCCATGTCCGACCTAAACCGCCGCCAGTTTCTCAACCACACCGCACTGGCCGGCGCCGCGCTCGCGTTGAGCCGCTCGTCACCATCGGCTGTCGCCGCCGCCGCTCGTCCCGCCTCGCCCGGTATCATTGACACCAACGTCAACCTGTTCCGCTGGCCGTTCCGGAAACTCAAATACTCCGACACCGCCGCGCTCGTCGCCAAACTGCGCAAACACCGCGTGATCGAGGCGTGGGCCGGGAGCTACGAGGCGCTCCTCGACAAAGACATCAACGGCGTCAACGAGCGCCTCGCCGCCGAATGCCGCGCCCACGGCCGCGGTCTCCTGCGCCCGATCGGCAGCGTGAATCTCGCGTGGCCCGACTGGGAAGAGGACGTCCGCCGCTGCCACGAAGTATTCAAAATGCCCGGCCTGCGGATTTTTCCCGGGTACCAGCCGTTCGATCTCGGGCATCCGGACATGAAGCGCCTCCTCGCACTCACCCGCGAGCGCGGGCTCTTGCTCCAGATCGCGTTTTCGATGGAGGATTCGCGCGTGCATCATCCCGCCATCTCGCTGGGCACCGTCGTCGCGGCGCCGTTGATTGCGGCGATGAAGTCCGTGCCCGCCGCCAAAGTCCAGGTGCTGCATTTCTCGGGCAACGCGCAGGGCAGCGACCTCGGGCAGCTCATGCGCGAGACCAGCGCCGCCATCGACATCTCGCGCTGGGAGGGCAACGGGATGGTCGGCCGAATGATTGGCGCCCGGCCCGAGACGAAGACCCCGCGCGTGCCGGTCGAGCGCGCGCTCTTCGGATCGCACGCGCCGTATTTTCCGCTGGAAACCGCGATCCTGAAACTGATCGAGTCGCCCCTCGATGCCGCGCAGCTCCACGCGATCATGCAGGGCAACGCGCGGAAGTTGCTGGCGGCGGCGTAGGGTCGCGAACGCTGCTGCGTGGCTTCGTCCGCTCTCACTCCGGCGGAGCCCTCACGGCTCCGGCCAGCCGAGCTGCTCGTGAAGAAACCTAAAGGTCCCCACGCCATGGATCGTGTGCGGGCCGGGGAAAAATTCTATCCGCGTGCGCTCCGGGATTTTCAGGCGCACGTAGAGCCGGTTTACCTTCGCAAACTCAAACGCCACCCACTCGTCGATCCCCACGCCATCGTCGTGGCCACGCTCGACCATGAAGGGCCGCGGCGCAATCAGCGCCGCCATCTCCGCGTAACCAAACGTGTTTCCCAAATCCCACTCCGGCATCTCCCACTCCTTGGAAAACAGATAACTGCCGGTCCATTCGGTCGTGACGTTCTTCCCAATCCACTCGTTGAAATCCGCCGAGCAGATGGAAAGCGCATAGCCGGCGAGGAGCGCCGGCACGCGCATCGCGGTCTTGCCGCCGTAAGAGAGGCCGTAAAAGCCGATGCGCGCCGGATCGACATGGGGCTGCGTCGCGAGCCACGCGAGCATCGCCTCGTGCTGCGCGAGGATGATCGAGAAGAGCGATTTCCCGAGCGGATTGGCCTTCCTTTGCAGCAGGCGAAAGGCCTCCTCGCCGCGATAGGGATTGTGCGGCGCGAAGACGATGAATCCGCGCTCCGCGAGCCGCGCCGCAAACGCCTTGTAGGCACCGAACGTGCGGGTCGTCGGGTCCTCATTGATCACGTCGGCCGGCAGGCCTTCGAGCCCGTGCTGCGCGACGACGACCGGCCGCCGTTCGCCGGGTTTCAGGTTTTTCGGCAGTAACAGATAACCCCACGCAAAGACTTCCGGCAGCACGTCGAGCACGACCTCATGCGCGATCCACGCCGGGCGGTCGAGAATCGGGCGCGTGCGCGGATTCGGCGGCACCTTGCCGGACGGAAAACGCCCGATCACGTCGCTCCAGAATTTTTCGCGATAAGGCCGCATCGCCTCTTGCCACGCCGCCGGCGTCAATACGGGCGATTGTTTCCAGAGGAAATTTTCCCGTACCGCGTGCGACCGCGGGAGCAGGCTCTGCGTGAAGCGCTGGAGCTCGGCAACCTGCCGCCCCTGGCGCGCGGCCGGATCGAAAGCGGGGCGCGTGTCCCGCGGCTCCGTGCCCGGCGGCGCGAGTGTGCTCGGGGCGTCGGCGGGCGCCAGCCGACGCAGGAATTCCGCGAGCGTCGCGTCGGAAACAAATCCCGCGCCGCCTTCGGTGGCGCCGCTGCCACTGTCGGGGGCTGCGTTCGTCAGCGCGATCGCCGCCGCAAACGGCCCCGCGAGCCGCTGCGCACGCGCCACCTCGGCGCGCACCTCCGCGAACTGCGGCGTGGCGATTCTACCGGGCGCGGCCCCGGCGAATCCCGCCCGCGGCGCAGGCGGCCCAGAAACGTCCGGCGCGCGCGCGGGCTCCACCACGAGACCGCGCGGCACGATCAGTTGAGCGATCTCGGCGTCGCCAAATTCTCGGAGGAGGCCGAAGACATTGCGATAGATCGGCTCGCGCCAGAGTTCTTCCCGCCGGGAAAAATATCCGCTCACCGCCGCAGCCGCGATTCGCGGTTCGAGGGCGGCGCTATAGAGCGCGAGCAGTCCGCCTTCGCCCCAGCCCGCGACGCCGATCGATACGCGCGGTGCCCTGTCGGCGAGCGCGCGCCGCGTCTCCACCCCGGTGCGCGGGCCGGGCGCGGCGGCATCCCGCGCCAGCCAATCGACCGCCGCCAGGATCTTCTGCACTTCAAGGCCGATCACGTGCCGCCCCATTTCGTAGGACTGCCGGTAGATCCACTCGCGGTGCGGCTGGTTCGTGCGCCGGCCAATCGCGGGGTTGCCCGAGTGCGTGTCCGCGCGATCAAGAATCGTCGGCACCAAAACCTCGCAGCCTTGCTCCGCGAGCCGACGCGCATACTGCGACGTGGCGCCGCGTCCCGGCGCAATTCCACTGATCATCTCCGGCGTCTGGTCGGCATCGGGAATCGCGACGACCCGCGCAATCACGCGACCCTTGGGTTGCAACCACAGCCCCTCGCCCCACACACCGTCGAGCACCGGCCAGCGCACCGCAGAGACCGTGAACCGCTCCGTCTCCGCCACCTTCGCCGGCACCGAGACCGTGGCCACGAGCTCCATTTCCGGCCGCGCCACGCGCACATCGACAACGCCAATCATCCGCGCAAAGCGCTCCCGATTCGCCGCCACCGATTTCTCATAGGCCTCGCGGCTGGCGAAATCTGTCTTCCAACATGCCGCGCGTTCGCCTGGCGCCGCGCGCGTCTCGGCCTCCAAAAATCGCCCGATTCCCGCGACCATTTGCGCGGAAAAATCGCCCGTCATCCTCAACGGTTGCGCGCCGGTCAGCGGATCCTGCCCATTGGCAACAACCGTGAAAAACAGCACCAACGCAGCAAGCACTGCCTGCGGTCGCCAGAGGGGAATGTTCAAGGGGTACATCGAAAAATCTGGGAATCACCCACGGCACGGCGCCGTGCTCAGGCCCGCCGCCGCTCCCGATACTGCGACGGCGTGAGGCCCACGCAGCGCACGAACGCCCGCGAGAAGACCACTGCGCTGCGGTAGCCCACGCGTGGCGCGAGCGCCTCGAGTTTTTCGTCCGAATTTTGGAGGAGTTCCTGCGCCCGCTGGATGCGCATATAGGTCACATGCTCCATCGGCGTGCGGCCGAGTTCGCGGCGGCACACCCGGCGCAGGTGCTCGGGGCTGAGCGCGCAGCGTGCGGCGAGCGAGGTGAGCTTCCAGTCCGTCGTGAGGTCGGCGGCGACGATTCTCCACAAGTCCGCGATCCGCGAATCGCCGAGCCACGGTCGCGCCGCGCGGGCCGCGAGCCCGTGCGCGAGGCTCACCCAGTGGTGCACGAGCGCGGCGTCGCGCCCGCTCTCCCACTCCGCGCGCAAACCCGCGAGCGCCCGGCCCAGCTCCTCCGTGCCCTGCTTGAGCCGCAGCGGGGAGTTGGCGCCGACGAACGGCCGCGTCCACGGGGCCTCCTCGTAACGCACCCAGCCAAACGTCCAGCGCTTGCCGGGCACCGCGTGAAACGCATTGAGCACCCGCGGCGGGGCGAGGCACAGCGAGCCGGCCGTCACCCGCTCCCAGCGGCCCTCGAGCAGCACGCGGCCCTCGCCTTCAAGGCACGCGAGGAAAAAACTGCCCGAGGGCGCGAGCCGCACACGGCGATAGGGCGCGTAAACCGTGTCGATACCCAGCCAACCGATGTGATGGGTCGAGAGCTCCGGGCATTGCTTCGCGTCAAGCGACCAGCGCCGAGTGCGCGATCCGTCGATCGTCGTTTCCTGCCAAGTTGTAGGAAGTGGATCCATGGGGTTCGCCGGCACGCTGCGACTTGCGCCAAGTCCGAGACGCCCGCAAGTAAATGTGCAAATTCGTCAGGCGAATGTGTGCGGTCCGCCCTTGTTGCGCCACCGCACCCGCGCCACGTTCCTCTCACCTCCCCTTCGCTCGGCCCCAACCCGCCGACTTCCCTCCCGCCTTCTCGTTCTCATTCTCGTTCTCGTTCTCATTTCCATTCTCGTTCTCATTCTCATTCTCGTTCTCACCAACGAATCAACCTCACCCCGCCCATGCCACTGCCCTCCTTGTCTCTGCGCCGCCGTCTCGCTTCCGCGTCATTCCTGTTTCTCGCGCTGTACTCGCTCCTCACCAGCTCGCTCGGTGCCCAAGCCACCACCGGCTCCATCGAGGGCCGCGTATTCAACCCCGCGACCGGTTCCTACGTCGAGCGGGTACGGCTCACCGTCGCCGGCACGACGTTGGAAACGTTCACTGATGCCGACGGGAACTATCGACTCGCGGGCGTGCCCGCGGGCACGGCGCAGGTGCTCGCGTTTCGCACCGGCCTGTCGCCGAGCACGACGACCGTCACCATCGCCGCGGGCGGCATCGCCCAGCACACGATCAACTTGGCCGCAGCCGACGCCGTAACGTCAGGGAAATCCGGCGCCGCGGCGCCGGGCCCGGGCGTGGTCAAGCTCGATGCGTTTGTGGTCGGCATGACGAGTATGGACGGCTCCGCACTCGCCATCAACGAGCAGCGCTTCGCCGCTGAAATCAAAAACGTCGTTTCCGCGCAGGAGTTCGGCCAGGTCGCCGAAGGCAACGTCGCCGAGCTGCTCAAATTCATGCCCGGCGTCTCCATCGACTACGGTGGCGGCAACGCCCGCAACATCTCCATCGGCGGCGCCCCGAGCGGCAACGTCCCCGTCACCGTCGGCGGCTTCGATCTCGCCAGCGCCGGCGTCGGTGGCACCGGTCGCGCCACCGCCCTCGACTTCGTCTCCATCAATAACGTCTCGCGCGTCGAGGTCCTCCACTCGCCCACACCCGAGTCATCCGGCGCCGCCCTCGCGGGCTCGGTCAACCTCGTCCCGCGCTCCGCCTTCGAACGTGCCCGCGCCGAGCTCCAGGGCAGCCTCTTTCTCATGACGCGCGACAACGACCGGCACTTCAGCAAAACCCCCGGCCCCACCCACGAACCACGTCGCAAGGTCAACCCCGGTTTCGATTTCTCCTACTCCGTCCCCGTCAACAAACGCTTCGGCTTCACCCTCTCCGCCAACCACGCCACGCAATTTTCCCCGCAAGATTTTGTGCAGCTCACGTGGCGCGGCGCCGGCTCGGCGACCAATGGCGCTGCCTTCCCCAACACCACTCCCGACAAACCCTACCTCAGCGATTTCGCCGTGCGCGACGACCTCAAGGAAACCGGTCGCTCGTCCTTCGGCGCGAGCATCGACTACCGTCTCACCGATCGCGACCGCCTCTCGTTTGCTTTTCAAGCCACGCAAAACTACGTCGATTTCTTCGCCCGCACGCTGACGTTCACCATCGGCCGCGTTCTCCCCGGCAACTTCTCGCCGACCTTCACGCACGGCGACCGCGGCACCGGCGCTGGGAACGTCACGACGCTCAACAACGCCATCAACCGCACCAATCGCACCACCATGCCGACCTTCACGTGGCGCCACACCGGCCCCGTGTGGAAAGCCGAGGGCGGCCTCGGCTTCTCGCGCTCCACCAACTCGGACCGCGATATCGATTTCGGTTTCTTCAACAACATGACCGCCGTGCGCAGTAATCTCACCATCGCGTTCGACGATATCTTCTACCTCCGCCCCGGCCGCATCACCGTCGCCGACGGCGTCACCGGCGCTCCGCTCGATCCCTACCGTCTCGAGACCAAGACCGTGACGAACACCACGTCGAATCCCCGCGATTCCAGCGACCGCCGCCAGACCGCCTACGTCAACGCCGCCCGCGATTTCACGTGGCGCGTGCCTTTCACACTCAAGGCCGGCCTCGATGTGCGCGTCTCCGAGCGCGACACCCGCGGCATGTCGACCACGTTTACGCACACCGGCACCGAGAGCGCCGCCCAGTTCATCGACCGCGATTTTTCCCAACGCATCCCGCCGTTCGGCTTTCCGCAGATCGACTGGGTCAGCAACACCCAACTCTACGCCCACTCCGTCGCCGCGCCCACGCATTTCACCGTCGATTCCAACGCCCAGTATCGCTCCACCGTAAATAATTCCAAATACGCCGAGGAAACGATCTCCTCCGCCTTCCTCCGTGGCGACGCCGCCTTCCTCGACCGTCGCCTCAAAATCGTCACCGGCCTGCGTGCTGAGCAGACTAACGTCGAGGCCGCCGGCCCGCGCAGCGATCCCACACTCAACTTCCAGCGCAACTCCGCCGGAGGCTTCGTCCTCGGCGCCAATGGTCGCCCCGCAGCCATCGCGACCGACGCCCTCGCCATCTCGCGCCTCACCTTCCTCGACCGCGGCCTCCTCGCCGAAAAGGAATACCTCCGCCTGTTCCCCAGTATCAACGCGAGCTATACGCTCCGCGAAAATCTCATCGCCCGCAGTGCCTACTACTGGTCCGTCGGTCGCCCCGATTTCAATCAATACGCTGGCGGCGTCACGCTCCCCGACACCTCCGCCGTTGCCAGCGTCAACAACCGCATCGCCGTCAACAACCCCGGGGTGAAGGCTTGGACCGCCAAGACCACCAAGGTCCGCCTCGAATATTATTTCGAGCGCGTCGGCCAGATTTCTCTCGGCGCCTTCCGCCGCGACTTCACGAATTTCTGGAACACCCGCGCCGCCGCCGCCACGCCCGAGCAGCTCGCCCTTTACGAACTCGATCCCGCCACCTACGGCGGCTTCGAAGTCTCCACGCAATACAACGTCCCCGGCATTCTCACGACGACCGGCCTCGAATTCGACTACCGTCAGACCCTCACGTTCCTCCCGCTCTGGGCGCGCGGCGTGCAGGTCTTTGCCAACGCCACCGGTCTCCGCGCCACTGGCGAGGGGGCCGATAATTTCGCCGGCTTCATTCCGCGCAGCGCGAGCTGGGGCGCGAGTCTCACTCGCGAACGCTACAGCGTCCGCGCGCACTGGAATTATCGCGGCCGCCAACGTCGCGGCCTCGTCGCCACCGGCCCGTCCATCGAGCCCGGCACCTACAACTGGGGCTCCAAGCGCCTCTACATTGACGTGCTCGGCGAGTATAATCTCTCCCGCCGCTTCGCCCTCTTCGCCAATCTCCGCAACCTCAACGACGCCACCGAAGACTTCGAGATCGCCGGCCCCAGCACCCCCGCCCACGCCCAATTCCGCCAGCGCACCGACTTCGCCGCCCTCTGGACTTTTGGCGTCAAAGGCTCGTTCTGACCACGTAGCCCACACTTCCGTCCCTCCGCGTGCGGTCCCGAGAGCGGACCGTGCAGGGCAGGCTTTACGCCCGCCATCCCGCGGGTTCACGCTCACGCCCATGTTGCGTCGTCCCCTCGCCTCGCTCTCAGTGTTCTTCTCCCTGCTGCTCACGCTCCCCGCCGACGCGGCCGACGTCGTGGTCTATGGTGAGACGCTCGCCGGCATCAGCGCTGCGATCTCCGCCGCTCGCCTTGGAAAATCGGTCGTGCTCCTCTCGCAAACCACCCACCTCGGCGGCGTCGCGACCGCCGGGCTGACCGCGACCGATATGAATCGCAGCGCCGTGATCGGCGGCATCGCCCGGGAATTCTACGGTCACATCTACGATCACTATCTGCAGCCGGCGGCGTGGCGGGGCGACGATCGCGCCGACTTTTTCGAACGCTCTAAAAAACGCACCTACACCGGCAAGAACGACGCGTTGCACATGCAGTGGGTCTACGAATCCCGCATCGCGGAAAAAATCCTCGCCGACATGCTTCAACGCGCCGGGGTCACCGTCATCCGCCGACGCCTCCTCGCCGAAACCGCCGACGCCGTTGAGCTGAAAGACGGACGGATCATCGCGCTGCTCACCACCACCGGCGAGCGCTACGCCGGCCTCGCCTTCATCGATGCCTCGTACGAGGGCGACCTCATGGCCCGCGCAGGCGTCAGCCATTTTATCGGTCGCGAAAGCAACGCCGCTTTCGGCGAAACCATGAACGGCATCCGCCCTGCCGGCGTCGTCGGCGCCGGCGAGCGCTCCATCGATCCCTGGGTCCGCCCCGGCGATCCGAGCTCCGGGCTCCTGCCCTTCATCGACCGCGCCCTCTGGGGCAAACCCGGCGAACACGACAACCGCAGCCAATCCTATTGCTACCGCGTCACCCTCACCAACGACCCCGCCAACCGCGTCCCCTTCGCCAAGCCCGCCCATTACAATCCGCTCTGGCACGAAGCCCTCGTGCGCACCTTGCAGCTGAAGCCCGACACCCCGCTACAAAAAATCGTCTCGCTCACCCCGATGCCCAATCGGAAGACCGACACCAACCACCTCGACTTCGTCGGCGCTAATTTCGACTACCCCGCCGCTACCCACGCCGAGCGCGCCCGCCTCGCCCAACTGCACCGCGACTACGCCCTCGGCATGCTCTGGACCCTCGCCCACGACCCCCGCGTCCCCTCCGCCATCCGCGAGGAACTCGCCCCGTGGGGCTGGCCCAAGGACGAGTTTACCGCCCACGGAAATTTCCCGCACCAGCTCTACGTCCGCGAAGCCCGCCGCATGCGTGGCACCTTTGTCATGAAGGAGGAAAACCTCCGCCGCCAAGCCCGCGTCGACGCCGGCCACCCCGTCGGCATCGGCTCCTACGCCCTCGATTCCCACGTCGTCTCCACCTTCGTCGACACCGCCGGCCACGTGCGCTTCGAAGGCGCCCACCTCGTCTCCCAATCGATCCGTCCCTACGGCATCAGTTACTACGCGCTCGTCCCGCAGAAATCCGAGTGCCGCAATCTTCTCGTCCCCGTTTGCCTTTCCGCGACGCACGTCGCCTACACCTCCATCCGCATGGAGCCCGTCTACATGGTGCTCGGCCAGGCCGCCGGCGCCGCTGCTGCTCTCGCCATCGATAACCGCGTCGCCGTGCAGGATATTTCCTATCCGCAACTGCACGCCGCACTCACCGCCGGCGGCCAAGACCTCACCATCCCGCCGTAAACATTCCGCCCCGCGCGGTCACTGCGAGGAGCGCAGCGACGAGGCTCTTCCACTGAATCCCCCCTCGCACGCCCCCCCTTCCGCCGCCGCGATCCGTGATGAACCCTTTCCGTCCCTCCAACCTTTACTGGTATTCGTAAGTTTGGCCGTTCTCTCTCCTCCCCTCTGCCCATGTGGAAAATCATCACCCTCATGTGTGAACTCCACCCTTCCACCTTCGTCATTAGACACTAGTCATTGGTCATTTCACGTTCACTCTCACACCACATCACTATGCCCAACCCTTGGACCGGAAAAGGAAATCCTTACACGCGCGAAGAAGTGCGTGCCCGCCTCAGCGCCACCCTCGCCAAGGGTGACGCCATCATCGCTGCCGGCGCCGGCACCGGCATCAGCGCCAAGTTTATCGAGAAGGGCGGCGCCGATCTCATCATCATCTATAACAGCGGCCGCTTCCGCATGATGGGCCACGGCTCCACCGCGGGCATGATGGCCTACGGCGACGCCAATGCCATCGCCATGGAGATCGGCGAATACGAGGTCCTCCCCGTCGTCGAAGAATGTCCCGTCATCTGCGGCGTCCACGCCACCGACCCGCGCCGCCGCATGTGGCACTGGCTCGGCCAGGTCAAAGAAATGGGCTTCTCCGGCGTGAATAATTTCCCCACGCACACCATCGTCGACGGCCACTTCCGCGGCGTCCTCGAAGAAACCGGCATGTCCGTGAAAAAGGAATACGAGATGGTCGCGCTCGCCCGCCGCATGGATCTCTTCTCCGTCGTCTACGTCGGCTCACCCGAAGAGGCCATCGAGATGGCCAAAGCCGGCGCCGACGCCATCATCGCCCACGTCGGCACCACCGTCGGCGGCAGCATCGGGGTTAAAAACGCCCTCGTGAGCTGGGACCACACCATCAAGACCACGCAGGACATCATCGACGCCGCCTCCACTATCCGAAAAGACATCTTCTTCCTCTGCCACGGCGGCCCCATCAACACCCCCGACGACGCCGCCCGCGTCATGGCAGCCACTACCTGCGACGGCTTCGTCGGTGCCAGTAGCCTTGAACGCATGGGTGTCGAGGAATCCCTCACCAACCTCACCCGAAAATTCAAAGCCCTGAAACGCAAACCCGCCTCACGCTAAGTGCGCCCAGGTCGCGGAGTATTGCTCTTTCCTTTGCGACCTCGGTGACTTTTGCGTGACGCATCCTTCGTTCGCCCCCATGCCCCCCGCCGACCGCCGCTTCGTCCAAATCGCCGACGCCCTCCGCGAACCCAACGCCTGGACCAACAACGAGTGGCTCTGCCGCCCCGACCTCGTCGCCGCCGAGAAACTCCTCCTCGTGCGCGCGAACATGGACCCGCTGCACTGCCACCCGTTTCACTACCACCCGCACCGCGAGGAAATCATCTACGTGCTCTACGGCCGCGCCGAACAATGGGTCGGCAACGACTATCGCATCCTCAGTGCCGGTGAGATGGCGCACATCCCGGCGGGCACCGTGCACGCCACCTACAATCCCCACGCCGAGCCGCTCGTCTTCCTCGCGATGCTGTCCCCCGCCAAACTCCCCGATCCCCTCGCCAGCGTCCCCGACCCCTTCGACGTCTCCACCCAAGAACCTTGGGCCAGTCTCCGCGACCACCTCACACCCTGCCGCACCCGCTCATAGCACCGCACGTCGGTTTCGCACCCTCTCTCCATCTCTCCCTCTCTCTTCCGCTCCACCCCATGAAACGCCTCCTCACCCTCGTCACCCTCCTCGCCGTCGTCCTCACCTCCGCGCTCTCCGCCGCCGAGCCCCTCCGCGTCTACATCCGCTCCGGTCCGAAATCCCACGGCCCCGGCGCCCACGACCACCCGCGCTTCCTCGCCGATTGGGTCCCGCTCCTCAATGCGCGCGGCGCCGTCGCCTCGGGCGGCAACACCTTTCCCAGCGCCGAACAACTCACCGCCACCGACGTCCTCGTCCTCCACGCTCAGGAAGCCGGTAACATCGCCGAACCCGACCGCGCCAATCTCAGCACCTACCTCGCCCGCGGCGGCGGCCTCGTCGTCATCCACGCCGCCTCCGTCGCCAAGGACACCGATTGGTATAAGACCATCATCGGCGGCTCCTGGCGCCAAGGCACCACGAAGTTCCTCGAGGCCCCGATGCATCTCTACTTCATCGACCGCGAGCATCCCATCACCCGCCACGCCTCCAACTGGCAGATGAACGACGAGATTTACTACGACATGGATCTCCTCCCCGAGGCCCACGTCCTCGCCACCGCCTACACCCCAAAAGCCATCGACACCGGCGGCCGTGGCAACCGCGAGGCGCAGGCCCGCGCCGCCGAAGCCGTCGCCACAAAAAAGGCCGTCAATATCTACGACATCCAACCCCAGCTCTGGACCTACGAACGCACCCTCACTCTCCCCGTAGCGGCGAGCGCCAGCAAGCCGACTCCCTACCGCGCCTTCGTTTCCATCCCGGGCCACCTCTACCTCAACTTCGACCGACCCAACTACCGCGCCATTCTCCTGCGCGGCATCGCTTGGGCCGGCCACCGCAAAAACGTGGACGAGCTCTGCCTCCCGGCCGAACTCGGCGACGCCCTCCGTTATCCCGAAGGGGGCCCCACCGCGCCCGCGAAAGCCGCCGCCAAAATCCAAGTCCACCCCGAATTCAATCTCTCCCTCGTCGCCTCCGAGCCCCTCATCAATAAAGTGATGAATATCGACTGGGACGAAAAAGGCCGCCTCTGGGTCTGCGAAACTCCCGAGTACCCCAACGGCCGCCGCAAGCCCAACACCCCCGCTAATTCCGCCCTCCCACGCTGGAAAGACTCCGGCTCCCACAAACCCTTCGTCGCCGACCGCGATCCCGAGGATTCCATCTCCATTCTCACCGACACCAACGGCGACGGGATCATGGACACGAAAAAAGTCTTCGCCGACAAACTCGAGCTCGTCACCAGTTTCGTTCTCTACAAAAACGGCGTCATCGCCGCCACCTCGCCCGACATCTGGTATCTCGAAGACACCAATAACGACGGCGTCGCCGACAAACGCACCAAGCTCTACACCGGCCTCGGCATCAACGACACCCACGCCGTCATTAATAATCTCCGCTGGGGCCACGATGGTTGGATCTACGCCACGCACGGCTACAGCCGCGGCGACGTGACCTCCGGCGACGGTTCGAAAAAATTCGGTCCGGACGGCTCCGGCGTCGTCCGCTTCAAACCCGACGGCTCCGCCTTCGAGCAATACTCCTCCCGCAACGGCAACACCTGGGGCCTCGACATCACGTGGGACGGCCAAGTCTTCTGGACACAGCCCACGAGTGGCACCGTGTTTTTCCACTCCGTCCTCCCCGAGAGCGTCCTCGCAAAGGGGAAACTCCCCGGCACCACCTCGTGGAAAGGCATGATCACGAACCAGCGCTCCTTCCCCGCGCTAGAGTGGCCCGAGCAAGCCTACGTGCAGATCGACCAGGTCGGCCGCTTCACCGCCGCGGCCGGTTGCGCGATCTACGAAGGCGGCGCCTGGCCCGCCAAGTGGAACACCAGCTACTTCACCACCGAGCCCACGCTCAACATCGTCCACCACCAATTCGTCCGCCACGATGGCGTGAGCTACTCCGTTGAAAAAGAAAAAGGCCGCGAGGAAACCGAGTTTATCCGCAGCACCGATCTCTGGTTCCGCCCTATCGAAAACCGCGTCGGCCCCGATGGCGCCCTCTACGTCGTCGATTTCTACAACCAAGCCGTCATCCACAACGACACCCGCGGCCCCGTCCACAGCCAGTCCAACGCCGCCGTCCGCCCCGACCGCGACCACTACTTCTCCCGCATCTGGAAAGTGCAGCACAAGGAAGCGAAAACACTCCCCGCCGTCGCCCTCGACCGCAAAAATCTCGCCGGCCTCATCGCCGCGATCCAAACGAGCCCGAACGCCCACGTAAAAAAACTCGCGCTCCGTCTCGCGCAGGAAAATCACGCCGGTGCCGCGCAACTCACCGCGCTCACGCCGAAGATGGGCAGCTCCGCCCTCGCCCGCTACGAGGCCGCCCGCACCGCGACGACCCCCGCCCAACGCGCCGCCGTCCTCGCCGACTTCGCCGCCGCCACCGATGACTGGACGAAATCCGCCCTCATCGCCGCCGCCAGCGAGCACGCCGCCGACTTCCTCATCGACGCCCTCGCCTCCGTGGCGACGAGCGCCAGCAAGCCGCCCACCACGCTCGCACCCTTCGTCACCGCCCTCGCACCCGCCGTGGCCTCGGCCGACATCGCGCGCCTCACCGCCGCCGCTGCCGCCTCGCCGTCTCCCCTCGCCGCCGCCCTCCTCCGCGGTCTCGCCGCCTCCTCGGTAACGGCGAGCACCAGCGAGCCGACCATCGCCACCGCTCTAAAAACTCTGCTCACAGCACCCGCCACCACCGCCGCCGCCCTCGGTGTCGCCGCCAAGTGGGATACCACCGGCGCACTCGCCGACGCCGTGGCCACCGCCGCCCGCCGCGTCCTGGCCGATCTCGCCAACCCCAACACCTCCGACACCACCCGCGCCGATATCGCCACCGCCCTCGTCGCGCTCCCAGCGCATCGCTCCACGGCCCTCGCAAAAATCGGTATTCTCCTCAGCGATACCGCGACCTCCGACGCCATCAAGGCCCCGCTCATCGCCACCGTCGGCGAGCTCGCCGGCAGCGAGGCCGTCGACGTGCTCATCAACGCCTTCGTCCAGACGAAGTCCGCGCCGATCTTCGAACAAATCCTGAAACGTCAGGAATCCGCCCTCGCCCTCCTTGCCGCGATCAGCACCAACCGCCTCAGCCCCTCCGCCCTCGGGCCCGCCAACATCGCCCGCCTCCGCCAGCACCCCACCACCAAAGTCGCCCGCGAAGCCCTCGTCGTCCTCGGTGCCACTAACGCTTCTACGAAAGCCAAAGACGATCTGATCGCGAAACTTCTCCCGGACGTGCAAAAGCCAGGCGACGTCGCCAACGGCCGTACGCTCTACGCCGCCGCCTGCGCCATCTGCCACAAACTCGGCGACGTCGGTCTCCGTGACGTCGGCCCGCCCCTCGCCGGCATCGGCGCCCACGCCCCCGCTGATTTGCTCACCGCGATCGTAGACCCCAATCGCCAAGTGGAACCGAATTTCTGGCAATGGAACATCACCACGAAAAAAGGTGAGACGTTCTCCGGCGTGATTATTTCCGAAACCACCGCCGCCCTGATCGTCCGCAACCAAGGTGGCGACACCGAAGTCAAAATCGCCGACATCACCACCCGCGAAAACACCCGCCGCTCCCTCATGCCCGAAGGCTTCGAAGGCCTCGGCGCCACCGGCCTCCGCGACATCATCGCCTACCTCGCCGCGTCATCTTCCCCGGTAGCGGCGAGCGCCAGCAAGCCGACCACCCCCGCCACCCCTACCGATCTTACTCCCAAAGCCGGCGGCCGCGGCGATGCGATGCTCCCCGAAACCACGCCGGTCGTCTGGGAAACCGGCAAGACCCGCGTCCTCATCATCGGCGGCGGGAGCTCGCACAAGTTCGGCGAATTCTTCGGCAAGGCTGACAGCGCCATTCTCCGCGCCGCCGGCTACACGGTGAACTACACCGAAGACCGCGACCAAGCCGCCGCCGAACTCGCCGGTGCCGACGTCGCCGTCATCAGTGTGAATCGGAAATTTTTCGATACCCCCGCCTACCGCAAAGCGCTCTTCGCCTTCGCCGCAGCCGGCAAAGGCATCGTGATGCACCACCCCGGCACGTGGTACGGCTTCGCCGAGTGGCCCGAGCTCAACGCCCAGATCGTCGGCGGCGGCGCCCGCGGCCACGACAAGATCGCCAAATATTCCGTGAACGCCCTGCAACCCGCGCACCCGATCATGAAAAACGTGCCCGCGAGTTTCGAAGTCGAAGACGAACTCTACTACATCAACGCCGAGCCCGAAAAAATCCCACCCGGCACCTCCCCCATCGACGTCCTAGCCGAAACTTCGCCGTCACTCAAATTCAAGAAACCGCATCCCGTCGTGTGGACCACGAAGCACCCCACCGCCCGCATCGTTGGCCTCACCATCGGCCACGACGGCCGCGTCCACGACCTCGCCCCCTTCAAAACCCTCCTCACAAACGCCGTGAACTGGGCGGCCAAAAAATAAGCCGCCATGGCCCTGTAGCCCTGCTCGTGAGAGCAGGGACGCTCGGTAGCGCGCCTCACTTTTCCGCGGAGTAAGCGCGGTAGGGCTCCGCGATGCGGGCGGACTTTTCGTCGCCGCGGTGGAAGGTGAGTCGGAAGCGCAGGCGAAGTTCACCGCCGGCGGGAATGACGCGGGTGCCGGCGTCGGGCTGATCCTTGAGTTTCTCGAAATTGTTCCGGCCAAAGGGATTTGCCGAGAGGAGACCGGCGTCGCGCGCCTGCCACCACGTGGGGTGCGCGACATTTTTCGGATGGTCGAACAAGCCGATGCCCACCACGCGACCGTGAGCCAGTGGGCCTGAGGCGTCGCCCCACGCCGAACGCTTTCCCCAAACCGGAATGCCGCGGTCGCCGGCTGCATTGACGAGTGCGCCAGTGCCGGGCCGCTTGTCTTTATTTTTCCCGTGCGCGACGCGGAGCGCTTCGTTGATACGAACAGCCATCGTGCCTCCTCCGTGTCGCCGAGCGTGACGGCACCGTGCGTGGCGCGAAGGCGGATGTCGTAGTCTAAAAAAGTTTGGGCGGCTGTGCGCTGAATGCGAATGACGGTTTCGTCCGTGAGAAGATTTTTCGCGTCGTGTGCTTCCCAGCGATGACGGAGGCGGAGGACCCCGCCTAGGCCGTCGCGGGTCTCGAGGATCGTATCGAGGACGAGGTGGCCCAGTCTTCTTCTCGGGAATTTCACGCCAGAGATCATAGCCATCGACAGCCCCGTGGGCGAACCAGGCGCCGCGGTGCCAATCGTGATCAGGAACTTCAGCCGGGATTTTCTGGAACGGAAAATCGCGCGTGTAGCTCGTGCCGTCGGCATCAAGAATCGGATACAGGCTAGGCTTCCGCCAGCCGGCGTGGATGTAGCCGGAGAAATGTTTTCCGCCGATCTCAATGCGGACGCGGTCGTTCTGCCGGGTGAAGGTCACCCTGTCGGACGCGGCATCGGACGCGGTGAGGGCTGCGGTGAGGCACACGGCAACCGGGACCAGCAGCAGGAGGAGGCGAGACGAGAGACGCTGGAAGCAGGGTTAGCTCATGCCACAGGCGCGCAGAATGATCTCGGCAACGAGGAGTTCCTCGTTGAGTGAGACCGTCAGCGGCCGCTCGCCACGCACGGCGGGGGCGAGTTCGGTAAAGTCGTCGGCGTAGCGCCTGTAGGCTAGAAACGAGATTTCGTGTGGACCTTTTTTGCAGGTACCCTCGGCATCCGTGAGATTGAAGGTGAGCTTGCCGGGCCCGGTGGGGGCGAGCGTGGCGGTGCCCGTGGTGCCGAGGACATCGAAAGATTTCTGCGGCGTGGTCGCCGACGGCGCGCGGCGCAGTGAGTCGAGTAAACGCG
This sequence comes from Opitutia bacterium, assembly GCA_947467625.1. Taxonomy (GTDB): domain Bacteria; phylum Verrucomicrobiota; class Verrucomicrobiia; order Opitutales; family Opitutaceae; genus GAS368. The sequence goes on from CANIJN010000040.1 coordinate 20,178, forward strand.
GCTGCGGTGGCGGTTAGAAAAGTGCCGCGTTGCATGATAGGCTCGGTTTAGGGTCTGGGGTAGGCACCCGCTGGCGGGCGATGGAAAACCGGGGTATTCGAATCGCCCGCCTGAGGCCTGCTCCAGGCGGGTCGGCGGACGAGCTGAGGCACAGTGAACGAGAGTAGGGTGAGCCAGGCAACGATTGCAGCGAGATCGACGGCGTGCATTAATCAGTCGAACGACGGCATCGCCAAAACAACAGAGGATTTTCCCCCAATCCCCGCCGCGCGCATCGCGGCTTTTTTGCCGATCACCCCGACTCGTCTACGGAATTTCGTAGACTTCCAAGAGTGCCGCGCCCGCTTTGCGGTCCGCGCTCTTCACCTGCATCGTGTAAGGGCCTGGCTGCAGCGTGAGGATGATCGCCGCATCCCGGCTCGCGCCGTCCTGCAAACGAAACGCCCCCGCGCGGTCAAACGCCTCGGTCAACACCTTGATCGTATCTTCATCCTTCCCCCAGCCTTCGTTGGAGCCGATCACGCGACTGCCCTTAAACACGGTGAGCTGCGGAAGCTCGAGCGGGTCGGCAAGTCCAAAACCGGCAAGCGAGGGCCCAACGGCGCGTACCAATACCTGCCGCGGCGTCTGCCCGGAAATCACGAAACCACTGGTAAGCGCATCGTCTCCGCCCGTGACGCGCGCCAACATTGAAATATTGCTCATCGCCGCCCCGGAGCCGGACACGGCGGACGAGCTAAAAATGTAGCCCAGTTTCTCGCCTTCATCCACCCGCTTGCCCGAGTAGCGGCAAGCGACGCTCGGTCCACCGGTGTCGAACACCTCGAGAATACCGTATTGCTGGCCCCCGATGATCGGGCCACCCGCATAGGGACCGCCTTTCACATCACCAGCGTGCGTGAGCGAGGCCGCATGCAACACCGTCAAGGGCGCGCCGCCGCCAGTCGCATAATCCGAATGGGTGCCGTCATCAAACGCGAGGCCGTGCATGTCACCCGAGAGCAGCGCGAGATTGGTAATCCGGTTGTCCCGGATGAAATTTGCGATCTCCGTACGTTCCGTCGTGTAGCCGTCCCAAGCATCGTTGCCCGGCGCGGGAGCCCCGATCCACGGCATCGTACACACCCAGAGCGTGAGCGGAAAACCGGCGTCGCGCGCATTGATGAGTTCCTGTTTGAACCAAGCTTTCTGGTTCGCACCCATCTTGGTCTTTGCCACCCCTTCCCTGACGCTCGCCGCCGACGCCGCACTCCGCAGATCCGTCAGAATCACGCGCACGCGACCAATCGTGAACGACTGCGCCATCGTGCCTCCGGCCGCCGCAATCGGATAGTGCGGGGTGCGTTCACGATAAACCATCCGCGCCGAATCGCGCCCGATCGCGGTCCCATCTGAATCATTGCCGGCAAAATCGTGATCGTCCCACATGTAGGCCAACGACACTTTTCGATAAAGGGCCGACTGCACCGGATGATTCAAAATCGCGTCGTAGTTTTCACGGTAGTCGTCGGGATTGGTGCTATCCGTATCACTGTAGTGGAGATCCCCCATGTGGATAAACAGGAGGGGCTTTTCCGCCGCGATGGCGTCGAAAGCGCGCTGATCCGGTTTCCGTAGGTCGCTACACGATGCAAATGCGATCTTGAACGAGCCGCTGCCCAGGGGAAAGGTGCGCAACTGACCGCGGGAGACCGGTTCCGCTCGCAGGACCCCCCCCACTTCCACCCCGTAAAAATAGTCGGTATCGGGCTGCAATCCTTGGACCGTAAACGTCAGCGTGTTTCCCGCCGCCGCCGCCGCCGTGCCCATCGCGGAAAACAAGGCGGGCGTCAGCGACTGATTCACGCTGATCTGGAGCCGCGCTCTCACACCGGACGCCGTAAACCGCGCGACGACATTCGCGCTCGTCGAGGTCACGCCACCACTCCACACACCGCTCCCAAAGGGGGAGGGCGTTTGCGCGGATGCGACCGAGATCGCAAACACGAGCCCTAACGTGAAGAGGCAACGACGAAACATGGGGCAAGAGGTTCGGTTACATTCGGCCCTGAAGAGGGCAGGGCAAGCAGGATTTGAGAGGGATCAGCCGCCCTCAGCCCTGTCCAAAACCGCCGCCTGCGCTGCCTGGCCCGCGGTGACGATCCGGTGACAACAGCCAGGCGCGTCCGTCCGATCGAAACGACCCACGCGATCGCAGCGTCAAACCGCCGCGTATGCCCCCACAGAATACTGCGGGAAATCCCCTTGCCCGTCAGCCCACTGAGCACGAACTTCGGCTTTCAACCTGCCTCTCCTCCGCTCTCACGCCCATGCCTACCAGCCCGAGATTCGCCCCCTGCCTCGTTTTCGTTTCGAGCCTGCTGACCCTGCTCACGGTGGCGAGCCTGCGCGCCGACCCAGTAATCACGGAATTCATGGCGTCTAACAAGACCACGCTCGCCGATGAAGACGGCGCGTTTCCCGATTGGATCGAGATTTTTAATCCCGATGCCACGGCCGTGAACCTCAAAGGCTGGTATCTAACCGACGACGCTCGCGACAAAAAACGCTGGTCATTTCCCGCCGTCACCCTCGCGCCGCAGGGCTACCTCGTCGTGTTCGCCTCCGGCAAGGATCGGCGCGATCCAGCGAAACGGCTTCACACGGACTTCAGCCTCAATGCCGATGGCGAATATCTAGCGTTGATCAAACCCGATGGCGTCACCGCTGCGACTGAGTTTGCTCCAGCTTTTCCCGAACAACGCACCGATGTCTCCTATGGCACCGGCCTTCCCGCCAGCGGCGGAGCGGCCACCGTTTACTTTCTCCAAACCCCCACCCCAGGTGCCGGCAACACGGCCGTGCAAAACGCCCCACTAACGGAAACCGTGAAGTTCTCGCGCTCGCCCGGCCCCTACGCGACTTCCTTCAGTCTCGAGCTATCCGGCGCTGCCGCCGGCCAATCGATTCGCTACGTGTTGATCGCGCCCTCCGCCGCCGGCACGGCCAGCCCTGAACTCACCGCCACCTCGCTCAAATACACCGCGCCCCTTGCCATCAGCACGTCCGTGGTCGTCAAGGCCGCCGTCTTCTCCGCCAACGATGCCGCCAAAGGTAGCTCCACGAGCACTCATTTCGTGAAAATCGGCGGTGCGACTGCCGCTGACCTCCTCAGTTTCTCCAGCATCCTGCCCGTGCTGGTGCTCGACAATCATGGCGCCGGCCCACTGAAAAAGGATAACCTCGATCACCCCGGCTGGCTCTATCGCTACGCGCCTAAAAGCCCAGGCACCCCGGCGCTCAACGCCGCCCCGGACCTCACCACCCCCGCAGACGTCACCGTACGCGGCTCGTCCTCGGCCAGTTTTCCAAAAAAAGGCTACACGCTGGATTTGCGCGGCCCGTCCGGTGGAAAAAATGATGTCCCGCTCGCCGGTTCGGTTCCGGCGAATAAATGGGCACTGAACGGCCCGTGGTATTTCGATCAGACGTTCATCAAAAACAGCTTCATCTATACCCTGAGCAACCGGATGGGGCGCTGGGCCCCCGCCACTCAGCCTGTCGAACTCTTTTTCCACACCGGCGGCGACCTCGGGGCCGTGGACTACGCCGGGATCTACATTCTAAGCGAAACCATCGAGATCGATTCACAAAAAGTGAATATCAAGCCGCTGGCGGACGCCAACTCCGCGACCGCCGACATCACCGGCGGCTATCTTCTGAAATTCGACCCGCCCGACGCCGATGAATTCAGCTTTTACACCACCCGCGATGTCCCCGGCGGTGCAGCCGAGATTATCGTCGCCAACGCCAAGGCCGCCGATCTCTCCACGGCCCAACGCGATTACATTCGGACCTATGTCCAGCAAATGGAGGACACGCTCTTCAACGAATTTGCGCTCGGATTCTCGACCCGCAACTACCTCGACTACATCGACCGCGCCTCGTGGGTCGATCACCACCTGCTCAACGTCTTCTCCGCCAATTTCGACGCGCTCATCCGGAGCGCCTATTTCTCCAAAGATCGTGGCGGCAAACTCGTCGCCGGCCCCGTCTGGGACTACGATCGCGCCTTCGGTGCGGCGACGTACTTCGCCACCACCGCCCCCAACGTGTGGAGCATTCCAGGAGCAGTGGACTTCTGGCGAATCGGTTGGTGGGGTGCCCTCGCCCGCGACCCCGAATTCATGCAGGATTGGGTCGACCGCTGGCAATCGCTCCGCCAAAGCGTCCTGTCCGACGCCAGCCTCCTCGCGCTCGCCGACTCCCAGTCGGCGGCGATCGGTCCCGCGGCCCTCGCTCGCGACGCCGCCAAGTGGCCGCAAACCACGCCTGACTACGTCCCCGGACTGACCGGCGGCCTCGCGGCCATGAAAACGTGGTTTACCACCCGCACCGCTTGGATCGACGAACAATTCGTCGCCGCTCCTTCCCTCACCGCTGGTGCTACGACGATCACCGTCCGCGCCGCCACCGGCGCGCAACTTGCGTACACTCTTGATGGCTCCGACCCTCGCTCCCTCGGCGGTCGCCTCGCGCCCAACGCCCTCCTCACCTCCGCGCCGCTCACCGTTCCCTCCACGAGCAACCTGCACGCGCGCAGCTACCGCGCCGATCGCGAGGGCGTGTTCCCCGGCTCCCCGTGGAGCTCGGCCACCGGTGGATCAAAATCCTCGCCGCTCGCCCCCGTCGCCCGACTGATCAACATTTCCGCTCGCGCCCTCGTCGGCACCGGCGAAAACGTCCTCATCGCCGGAGTCGTCGTCAGCGACACCGCCAAAAAAAGTTACCTCGTCCGCGGCATCGGCCCTACACTGGGCTCATTTGGCGTTCCCGGCGTGCTCGCGGATCCCGAGCTCAGTATCCGTCGCGCCGACAACACCGAGATTTATAAGAACACCGGTTGGCGCACCGGCGCCGACGTCGCCGCCTTGCCCGCGATTTCCCAATCGTTGGGCGCGTTTGCCCTCGGCACCACCAGCGTCGATTCCGCCCTTCTCCCGCAAGTCGGCGCCGGTGCCTACACCGTGCGCGTCTCCAGCCCGACTGGAAAAACCGGCGTGGCCCTCGCCGAGCTCTACGAGACCGGCTCGAATGGACGCACGTCGAACCTCTCGGTTCGCGTGCAAGTGCAACCCGGCGACGGCGCGCTGATCGGCGGCTTCGTCATCCAAGGCCCCGCCTACAAACGCGTGCTCATCCGCGGCATCGGGCCGACATTGAAAGTCTTCGGCGTCGCCGCAGCCTTGGCCGATCCCTTGCTCACCATCGTCAATGACAAGCAAGCGATCGTCGCCACCAACGACACGTGGTCGGCCGGTACCGAAACGGCCGCGCTCGTCGCCGCGACGGCCAGCGTGGGTGCCTTCGCACTCGTGCCCGGCACCGAAGACGCCGCGATCCTCATCACCCTCCCGCCGGGCGCCTACACCGTGAAAATCGAAGGCAAAAACGGCGCCACCGGCGTCGCCCTCCTCGAGATTTACGAGGTGCCGTAGCCCGCGCGCCCGCGCCGCGTCACCGGGCCGCCGCCGCGAGCGTCGCCAAAATCGCCTTCTGCATATGGAGGCGATTCTCGGCTTGGTCGAAGATGATCGAGCGCGGATTATCCAAAACGTCCTGCGTCACTTCCTCGCCCGCATGCGCCGGCAGGCAATGCATGAAGAGGGCATCTTTCTTGGCCGCCGCGAAAAGTTTCCCCGTCACCACGTAGGGCGACATCACGCGGATGCGTTCTTTGGTCTCCTCCTCTTTGCCCATGCTGACCCACACATCGGTGTAGACCACATCGGCGCCGCGCACCGCCTCCAGCGGATCGGTCGTGAATTGGTAGTCGGCACCTCCACGAAAGTTCTCTTTCGCGAGCTGCGCTTGAAACTCCGCCGACGGCGCAAACTCCTTGGGTCCCGCGAGCGAGATGTTCATGCCAAACAGATTTGCCCCAAGAATCCACGAGTTCGCCATATTACATGCCGTGTCACCGAGAAAAGCGATTTTCCGGCCGCGCAACGATTCGACGAGCTTCGCGCCCGTCCGGCCCTTGGCCCAACGCTCCGTCATCGTAAACGCGTCGGCGAAAATCTGACACGGGTGCAGAAAATCGGTGAGCGCGTTGACCACCGGCACACTCCCCGCTGCCGCCAGCCGCTCCACTTCACCATGATCGAAGGTGCGCACGATCAGCCCATGGACAAACCGCGACAGCACCCGCGCCGTATCCTCAACCGTCTCACCGCGGCCGAGCTGAATATCGTTCTTATTCAGAAAAAGCGGATTGCCGCCGAGCTCATGAATCCCGACCTCAAACGAAACCCGCGTGCGCGTCGAAGACTTGGAAAAAATCATCGCCCACGTTTGGCCCGCGAGCGGTCGCGGTGCGCTGCGGGTGCCGCGCTTCCGTTTCAACTCGCGCGCCAAGGCAAATAGCTGGGGCAATTCGGACCGCGCAAAGTCGGTCTCTTTGAGGAAGTGCTTCATTGAAAACAAAGGGGTGTAAGCCTACGGCGTTCCGCCCACGAGGGAAAAATCGAGGATCGGCTCAGGCTTTCGCCGAAAGCACTGCACGGAAAATTTCGACGGATTTCGACAAGTCGGCGGAGGTGACGTTAAGCGGTGGGAGCAGGCGGACGACATTACCCCCAGCGGGTGCCGCTAAGAGGCCGCCCTCGGCCAACGCCTCAATCCACGGCCCAGTCTCACCCGTCATCTCGAGGCCGATGTGAAAGCCGCGCCCGCGCACGTCGCGCACATGCGCCGGGAAATCGGCAGCAAGTTCCTTCAATGCGACGAGCCACGGCGCCCCAAGCCGCGTGACGTTTTCCAACAGGCGCTCCTGCTCGATCACGTCCAACACAGCCAGAGCGGCAGCACACGCGAGCGGCGTGCCGCCAAACGTGGTGCCGTGCGTTCCAGGCGTGAAAAGATCGGCTGAACGCTCGCCCACCCAGATCGCGCCGATGGGAAAGCCGCCGCCCAGGCCCTTGGCCATCGCGATCGCATCCGGTCGCACCCCGGCCGGCTCGAAGGCGTAAAAGGTCCCCGTGCGCCCGATGCCGCATTGCACTTCGTCGAGCAGCAGGAGCAGATTATTTTCATCACAGAGCCGGCGCAGGCCGCGCAGGAATTCCGGCGTGCACGGATTGATCCCGCCGTCGCCCTGGATCGACTCAACAATGATCGCAGCGGTCGCATCGTCGATGAGCGCGGCGAAGCTCGCCACGTCATTGAGTTCACCGAAGGAAAAGCCCGACACCAGCGGGCGGAAGCCGCGCTGGACTTTATCCTGCGGGGTCGCGCTCATGCCGCCGAACATCCGGCCGTGAAACGCTTTTTTTGCAGCGATGACCTTGAAGCATTTCCCTTCCTCGCCGCCGGCCTTCCTCATGCCGTGCAGACGGGCGAGCTTGAGGAGCGCTTCGTCGGCCTCACCGCCGCTGTTGCAGAAAAATACCCGGCCCGGCCCGGCGTAGCCCACGAGGCGGCGCGCGAGCTCCCCTTGGTGGGGATTGCGGAAAAGATTACTGACGTGAATCAGCTCGCCCGCCTGGCGCTGCACACTCGCGACCCAGTGCGGGTGACAGTGACCCAACGCGCTGACCGCGATCCCCGAGGTAAAATCCAGATAACTGATACCCGCATCGTCCCACACCGTGGGGCCACTGCCGCGCACGAGCGTCAGCCGCGCGCGCGCATAATTCTTCATGACATGCGCGTCGTAGACTTCGGCGGTGCTGGTACGGACAATGGCGGGAGCGGTCATAGGCGTGAAAGTGAAAATGAAAGTGAAAGGATGAAGAAGCCTTTTCGCGTCCTACCGTTCACTTCCCCTCCCCTTTCACTTTCACTTTCCCTGCACTCAGCCGTGCACAATTTCAGTGCCGATACCGTGGTCGGTAAAAATCTCCAGCAACAACGAATGCGGCAATCGTCCGTCGATAAAGTGCACGCGCTGCACACCTTCCTCCAGCGCGCGGATCGCACTCTGCACTTTCGGCCGCATGCCTTTGTCGATCACTCCGCGTTTCTTGAGGTCGTCGACTTGGGAAATCTTCAGCGTTGAAATCAGCGAGGCGACATCCGGCGGATTCGCGAGCAATCCCGGCACGTCGCTCATGTAGACCAAGCGACGCGCCCGGAGCGCGCTGGCCACGCGACCGGCGACGAGATCTGCATTAACATTGTAAGGCTTGCCGTCATGGCCTTCCGCGACCGGCGAGATGATCGGAATGAATCCGTCGCCAATTTCTTTCTTGATCAGCTTCACCTTCACTTCGGTCACATCCCCGACGTAACCGAGGTCAACCGCGTTGCCTTCATCGTCCACGATAAGTTTTTCACACACCAGCACCGTGTCACCGGGGAGGCCCTTGGGCTTTCCTTTCGCGGTGGCGACGGCGTCGCACACGTCCTTATTGACGACTTCATCCAAGGTTTTTTTCACGACGGCGATCGTCGCAGCGTCAGTCACCCGGTGTCCGTTGACGAAATTCGCTTTCAAGCCCGAGGACTCCATGGCCTTGGTAATCGCCTTGCCGCCGCCGTGCACGACCACGACGTTGATGCCGCACGCCGCGAGAAACGCGATGTCGTAGGCGACGCGGGTACGGGCCACGGGATCGGGATCATCCATAAAACTCCCTCCGTATTTAATGACAAACGTGGAGCCACGAAAATCTTGAATGTAGGGGAGTGCTTCGAGCAGCACCTTGGTCTTGGCGGTTACTTCAGCGACGTTCATTATGGTTCAAAGCGCGCGGCCAACAGCCGCAGCAAGGTGGAGAAATCGGAGAGGAGCGTTCACTGTTTTATTTTCGAAAATTCGACTAAGGCACGTGCGGCGCGCATTTCCACAAAAAATTTCTCGCACGACGCGCCGGAGCCCAACACTTCTTCGTGGTGCCTAGCACCAATCTCACGTTTCCCAATCGCGATTCACACCGCGCGTGGCTCGCCTCCCAGGCGGCGCTGCCAGCAGGCTTCCGTGTCGGCACGACACGGTTCGATTTCGTGCCGCGCGAGGCACCGAAACCAGCGAAGATGACACTTACGCTGATCGCCTTAGACCGCCCAACGCCGGATTTCGCGGCGGCATTCACCAAAAATGCATTTCCCGGTGCCCCGATTATCGTCGGCCGCAAGCGCCTCAATGCGCCTGCACTCGGTGCCATTATCATTAATAATAAGATCTCCAACGTGTGTGCACCGGGCGGCGTCGAGACCGCGGAACGCGTGTGCGGGGAGGCCGGGCGATTGCTCGGGCTCGCTCCCACGGCCGTGTTGCCGAGTTCGACCGGAGTGATCGGTTGGTCGCTGCCGACCGACGCCATCCTCGCGGCGCTGCCGCAGGCGGTGTCCGCGCTCGCCGGCGGCACGATCTTGCCCGCCGCCGAGGGCATCGTGACGACGGATCTTTATCCGAAAATTCGCCGCGCCGACGTCGGCGGCGGCAGCATCGTCGGCATCGCCAAGGGCGCGGGCATGATCGAACCCAATCTCGCGACCATGCTCGTCTATGTGCTCACCGACCTCGCGGTGCCCCGCGGTGAATTGCGCGCCATGTTGGCCAAAGCCATCGACGCCAGTTTCAATGCCATCAGCATCGACAGCGACACGAGCACGTCCGACACGGTGGCGTTGATCTCTTCGGGACGTGTGCCGTGCGAGGATTTTGGAGCATTCGAACGCGGCTTGCACACGGTGTGTCGCGATCTCGCCGAAGATGTTGTGCGAAATGGCGAAGGCGTCCGTCACGTGATTCGCGTGCGCGTCACCCACGCTGCGAGCCCCGTCCTCGCGCGGGCACTCGGCAAGGCCATCGTCAACGCCCCGCTCTTCAAGTGTGCCGTCGCCGGCAACGATCCCAACGTCGGCCGCCTCGTACAAGCCATCGGCAAGCACATCGGTGCCTTCGCCCCACAGACGGATCTCTCGAAACTGCGGGCGGCCATGGGCGGAGTAGAGATTTTCGCGAACGGAGTTTTTCAGCTCGATCCCAGCAAAGAGGCGGCACTCATTGCTCACCTCCGCGGCGCCGAGCTCTACGCGAGCGCCGCACCGAAGGAGGGCGTCTTCTCCGCTCCCATCGACTTCCCGCCGCACGAACGCTGCGTGGAACTGGATATCGAAGTGGGTAACGGCGTGGCGTCTGCGACCGTGCTGGGCGGCGATCTCACCCACGAATACGTGAGCGAGAACGCGGATTACCGGAGCTGACGGGGAGCGTGGCAGGGGTCGTCCCACCCCTGCTTCCTCGGTCTTACGGGCGAGCCGCCCGCACCACTCAAACGAGCCCCGCCGTCTCGTCGAAGCCGAACCATAAATTCATAATCTGCACGGCTTGGCCGCTGGCGCCTTTCATGAGGTTGTCCTCGGCGGAGGTGATCACGAAATTGCCGGTGCGCGGGTCGTGGACTGCGGAAATATCGATGCGGTTCGTGCCGACGACGTGCGCCGTGTCCGGGGTTTCGCCAGAAGGCAAAATCTGCACGAAGGGCGCCTGGGCGTAGGCCTGCCGCCACGCCGCGTAAACGTGCTCAACCGTCGCCCCAGGCGCCGCCGGCACCGTAATCGTCGTCGCGATGCCGCGGCGCATGGGCGCGAGGTGGGGGTTGAACTGGATAATCGTCGGCGCGCCCGTGTGCAACGCGAGCTGTTCTTCCACCTCCGCGAGGTGGCGGTGTTTCACCAGCCCGTAGGCTTTCGCGCTCTCGGCCCGC
>CANIJN010000041.1 GCA_947467625.1 Opitutia bacterium
CACTCACCCTGCAATCACCTCAGTTAAAAGGAAGAAAAACCACCCACGGAAGAAGTGCTTTTCGCTTTTTCCGGAGAAGAATATCCGCCGAAACCACAGGCGCATTCCTAACCGCCAGAATTAGACGACTTCACGCTCGCCGGTTAGAGTTAAAGTGGCGTACGACGACGGGATGCCATCGTCCATGCCGATGTGGCAGACAGTTTTTCCAGCCCGCGCCGATCTCGCGCGCATGGAGTAACGATCAGCGGGTTGCGCCATTGGCCAAAAAAAGCCCATTCTGCGCCGGTGCCACGGCGTACCTCATCGGCGATTAAAACCGCCCGGCGACCCCAAGCGTGATTGCCGTGCCGCTGTTGCGGTCGAGTGCCATCTGGTCGGGGATGCCGCGGTACTGCACCTGGTGGGCGTTGGTCAGGTTTGCCACGTCACAGGTCAGGGAGAGATTTGGCCAGAGTTCGAACCCGAGGCTCGCGTTCACCATGGTCCGGCTGCGCACGTAGAGGCTGCGGGCGGCACTCGCCGCGCTGTAGGTCGTGACGTAGTCGCCGGTGTAATTGACCCGCACGCGGGCGCTCAGGCGCCGGTGGCGCCACGACACAATCACATTCCCGGTGCGGGGAATGAAGCCGGCGACCTCGCCGGTCCGCCGGATCGCGGTGCCTCCGAAGTCGCCGTGCGTATCCAGAATCGTGACATTCGTCACCAGACCCAGCCCCCGCAGTAATCCGGGGAGAAACGTGAACTGCTGCTGATAGGAAAACTCCCAGCCCTGGACGTACGCCGTGCCGCCATTGGCGCTGCTGAGCAGCGTGAAGCCCTGGTATTCGCCGCCGAAGCCGTTGTTTGGATCGCGCGCCACCGTGCCGGACTGGATTCCGCTGACGATGAAGTCCTTGATCGTCTTGTGAAACCAACCCACGGATACGTTGCCCACCGGCTCGAAGTAATAGTCGAGCGTGGCGTCCCAGTTCGACGCCGATTGCGGCAGCAGGCCAGGGTTGTTGATCGTCAGCGTCTGGTTGATCTCGTTCGCGGTCTCGTTGGGGATGAAATTATTCATCCCCGGCCGCCCAAAGCTCGTGGACCAGCTGAGGCGCGCCTTGACGTTCGCGCCCACGTTCTGCGTCAGGTGCACGCTGGGAAAGGACTTGGTGTAGCTGCTGCCGCTCACGTGCCGGTTGTTCGCGTAGTCGCGCGCGGCCGCCGCGACGGGATCCGCGGTCTGTTCGGCCGTCGTGCTGGGCACCCGCGCCCTCACCCAGCCCCAGCCTTCCGTCTCGGTCTGCTCCGTTCTGATCCCGGCGATGTAACGGGTGCTCCCGAAAAAACTTCCCTGTCCCAGACGCCCCTCGGTCATCACGTACCCCGCCGTAATCGTCTCGCCGACGCCATCCGTGCCCGTGTACTTACCCTGTTCCCGAAAATACAGATCCTCCCTCCACAGCTCTGGAGAAACCAGCTTTCGCTCGCGGACGAACATCGACGGTTCCCACTGCGGAACAGCCCGGTTCATCCGCGTGGTGTCCCAGAAGCGCACCGCCGGATCGTTGGGCAGGGCGGCGGTACCGAGGTAGCTCCACCGACGATTCCGGGTGAGCTCGTCGATCCCGTTCTGACGCCACATCCCGCCCGCCTTCACCTGGGTCGGCCAGGCCACCGGCAACGGGGAGCTGACGTTGAGCCGCACGTCCCGCACGGTTTCGTCGACGTCATTGTCGCGCGTCGTCAGCCCGTTCGCGATCGGCCGGTAGTTTGCCGGGTTAGAGAGGTCGAGCCCCTCGGTCTGAAGGAAACGCGGATAAAGATCAGACTCGGTGCGGTCGAGCACCCAACCGACGTTGGCAAGGCGACTCTGCAGCCCGGCGCCGGACTTACCGTTGCCCGTGTTGCGCTCCTGCCAGCTGTAGCCCACCCGGTAGTCGAGATGGAGGGGGTTGAGATCGTGTTCGCCGCCGAAGGCCACCTCGCCGGTCCGATCGAACACACTGAACACGCGGGAATCCTGGTTGATCTGCGAGCCCGCGGCGGCGCGCACCCGCGTGATGCGATTCGTGTAACCGGGCAAGATGCCGGCAGTTCCCGCCGTGCCGACTGCCTGCGTGGTCGAGGCGGTGGTGATGAAGTTGCGCACCGTCGGCTCGCGGGAATCGACGTAGCTGGCGTTGAGGCGGACCTTCGTGGCGGGCGAAAGCCGATAGTCCGCAATCGCCTTCAAGCTGGCCTGGTGGCGGTTGTTGTACTTTTCCGCAGTCTGGTAGCTCCAGACATAGGCCGGCGTGGCGAGCGTGTTCTCGAAATCGCGGTTGGTCGCGTAGAGACCGTTGGCGTTTTCGCTGTAGAAGCCCTGGAGCGAGACACCGAGGTTGCGGTTTTCTCCGCCGACCCCGAAGACTTCTTGATACCCCACGTTGATCAGCGGATGCAGCCGATGTTGCTCGCGAAACCAGACCTGCTCGGTGAACGGCGCGGCCCAGCGGGCCGAAGCGGTGTAGTTGATCCGGCGCTTCTCCCGCATGCTCAGCGGCGAACGGCTCTTCATGTCGATGCTGCCCCCCAGTGAATCTGCCCCCTTGTCGGGCGTGTGACCCTTCGTCAACTCGAGTTGGTCAAACATCGCGCCTGAATAGCGCTCGGGCGCAAAGGAACGGTTCAACCCTCCGCCCGCAATCATCCCGCCGTCCACCGTCACGCGGTTTAGCGCGGCCGACATGCCCCGCACCATAATGCCGCTGATCGGGCCGTCATCTGCCACGGTGACGGAGATGCCCGGCAACAGCGCGGCCACCTCACCGGCGCTCATGTTAGGGAGATCGCCGTAAGAATCCATCGATACCACGTTCTTTACGTTGCCCGCATTCCGCTGCGTGGTGATCGCCGCGGCCCCGCCCTCGCGCGGGCCGCTCACCGTGAACGCCCCGAGCGTGTAAACGCTGCTCGTGAGATCAAAGTTACGACTCAGGGTCACGCCCGGTGACACGGCGAGGCGTTCGCGCGCTGCGTCGAGCCCGGCATACGTCACGACGACCTCGTGTTCGCCCGGTGGTACGCCGCGGAACAGGTAACTCCCAGTGTCGCCGGTGAGGTCGGTGAGGCCCAGGCCCGGCAACTGCACTATGGCGCCACGCAACAGATCGCCAGTGGCGGCGTTGCTGACCCAGCCAGTCAGCATCGCTGTGCCGGATGCCGCCGGGTCGGCCGCGCGAAGCCGTTCGCCCGGCAGGCCCACGAGTACAAGCCCGAGGATAAGCATGGCATAGGACTGGTGGTTCATTGGGGTGCGCGGGGCCGGCGGTTAGATGCGAAAAACGTTCGCGGACGACGGTGCACCAACGGCACCGATTTTTAGTAGCGGAATGAATCGACCGCCCCTCGCAAACAAATTCGAGACAGCTCTACGGAGTCAGCTTTGGACAGCTATACGGTGGCAGGCTTTGGGGTTTTGGGTCGTGTACGAAAAGTTCAGCAAAAAGACCGATCATGATTAGTGGTTAGGTTCAGAAACCAAAAACCACCGACGACGGGAAACCCATGACCCGTCCAACGAAGGACATGACGAAAACGAAGCTCACGCGCGATCAAATGCTGGCGCTTTTTCAAGACGACGAGGCGTTGCGCACGCTGGTGCAAACGACTGTGCAGGAAGTGCTCGACTCCGATTTTTTGAACCCAGATGGGGAGGTGGGCTAGCTCGCTACCAACTTATGCCCAAAAACAGGCCCGGAAGCGTTCATCTACATGAAACATCGTACATTTCGCTGCATCAGCGGTTAAAACCAAAAACCCCACATACCTTGGAGGTATGCGGGGTTAAATTGGGTGCAGGGGTCAGATTTGAACTGACGACCTTCAGGTTATGAGCCTGACGAGCTACCAGGCTGCTCCACCCTGCAATAAGGGATGGGGAAGGTCCGCGTGAGGTTGATGCCTGTCAATGCCTTTCTCACGACTGTGAGACAAATCTCAGGTGAAGCTGCTGACGCACAGGAACGCAACCACGGCGAGCGGCGTGGTTGCGGGGGAGATGCGAAACGTCGGGAAGCGACCGCCCGGCATTGAGAAATCGGTGTTTCTTCGCGAGACGGGTAAAAGTTGCTCTTTTGTTTGGGGCTAAATCGTTACGCTCAGTGAGCGCACGCATGCTACGGGACTTCGTAGATTTCGATGAGAGCCACGCCGGTCGTGGTGCCCACGCCGCTGACTTGGGCGGTGTAAGCACCGGGCGCGAGGTTCACGAGCAGGGCGGCGTCGCGGCTCGTCGTGCTGGTGAGGGCGAAGGCGCCGACGGCGGAAAACGCGTTGGCCAGACTGCCGGTGCCACCGGGGGTCGCGCCCCAGTTGTCATTGCTATGGAGCAGTGTCGTGCCGCGATAGAGATCGAGGCGCGGATCGGCCAGGACGCCCGCCACGCCGAAGCCCGCGAGGGCAGGCCCGATGGCGCGCACAAGAATGGTCTTGGGGAGGTTGCCGTTGATGACGAAACCAGCGATCAAAATACCCCCGTCGCCGGTGACGAGGGCGCGGGCGGAGGCGTTGGTGAGTCGACTGACGGCGACGAGGGTGGGGGCACCGAGGGGAGTGGGGTCGGCGTCGTAGAGCTCGGCCAGAGCGATACCGGTGGTGCCACCGGCTCCGGTGATTTGGACGGTGTAATTGCCAGGAGGCAAAGTGCGCGCGAGGGCGGAGTCGAGGGAGGCGGGCGGCAGGGCGAAAGCGCCCAGCGCCGCGAAGGACGCCGCGAGCGCGGGGGTGCCGCCCCAATGGTCGTTGGTGTCGAGGAGGCTGCTCGCCGGAGAAGTAAACAGTTGAAGCTGCGGATCGGCGAGCGCCCCGGTGACGCCAAACGGTGTGAGGCTGGGTCCGATACCGCGCAGCAAAACCGGTTTCGGGGAACCGGGGCCGATGATGAAACCGACGGTGAGGGTTTGGGCGGCGGTACCGGCGGTGGTGCGGACGGAGAGGTTGACGAGGCGGCCGGGCAGGGGCGGCTCGGCAGTGATGAGGGCCGGTGAACTGGTGACGGTGCCTTGCGGGCCAGCGACCGTGACGGTGTAGCTGCCGGAGGTGGCGGGGGCAACGTTCGCGACCGTGTAGGACGAGGCGGTGGAGCCAGCAAGGACGAGGCCGTCTTTTTTCCACTGATACGTGAGCGGGCCTTGACCGGTAGCGGTCACGGTGAGGGTCAGCGTGGCGTTGAAGAGGACAGATTGGGAGACGGGGGCCGCGAGGATCGTGAGGGACTCGGTGAAGGCGCGGCCCAGGCGGCGGGGGTTGTGGCGGTATTGCGGCCAAGGGCCGGAGCCGGCCCCGGCGGTACCGAGGTCGAGGGCGTAGAGTTTGTGGTCGTTGCTGCCGATGTAGAGCGTGGAGCCGACAATGGCGGGGTTGGAACGGATCCAATTACCCATGGACCACGTGCGGTTGAGCGAACCGTCGGGGTTGAGGGCGTAGAGTTTGTAATCGTAGCAACCGACATAGATGACGCCGTTGGAATCGATGGCGGGGGAGCTGGCGCGCACTTCGTCGCCGAGGAGATAGGTCCAGCGGGCGACGCCGGTGGCGGAGGCGAGCGCGTGGAATTTTTTGTCGTAGGCGGCGAAATAGACGGTCGCGCCATCCGCGCTCAACACCGGGGACGAGGAGGTGGAGAGGGAGGCGCCGGTGTAAACCCAACGGAGCGTGCCGGTGGGAGTGAGTGAGTAGAAGCGACCGGAGTTGAGGACGCCGAAGTAGAGGTTGCCGGCGGCGTCGAGGGCGGGAGTGGTGTAGATCTCGTTATCGGTGGTGTAGGTCCACTTGATGGAACCGTCGGGGTTGAGGGCGTAGAGTTTTTTGTCGTCGGAGCCCTGGTAAATCGTGCCGTCGGGGGCGATGGTGGCGCTGGCGTAGGATTGTAGCGCGTTGACGTTGGCGCGCCATTTGTTCGAGCCGTCGGTGGGGTCGAGCGCGTAGACGAAGCCATCGCTGACTTTGACGTAAACGGTGCCGTCAGTGGCGAGAGAGGGACTGTTGCTAACGCTGAGCGTGCCGGTGCCGGTGCCGAAGTTGCGCGACCAACGGCGGGTACCGTCGGGGCGGACAGCGTAGAGCAAGCCGTCGTTGGAGCCGAAGTAGACGGTGCCGTCGTCGCCGATAGCGGGTGAGCAGGTGTCGATGAGGCCGCCGGTGGGGAAGCTCCATTTGAAGGTGCCGTCGGAAGCGAAGGCGTAAAGCGAGCGGTCCGTACTGCCAATATAGATACTACCGTCACGGGCAACGGCGGGAGCGCCGGTGAGAGCGGAACCGACGACGGTGGCGCTGCCGGTATCGGCCTGCCAGAGGGCGTCGGACACAGTGAGGGTGAAGGTACCGACTTCGGAGACGGTTTTGGAATCGACGGTGATGAAGTAGGTCAGTCCGGCGACGGCATCAACCGGGCAGAGGCTGGAAGTTTGGGAGTTGGCGGGGCCGGAGTTGTCGCTTGAGGCGACGAGCTTCAGAGCGGCGAGCGCGTTACCGGTGTAAACGGCGAGGAGGGGATCGAAATCGTTACTCACCGCGGCGAATTGGAAGCGCCCGGAACGCGGGGCCGTCCACCGATACCAGAGCGACGTGCCGCCGGCGAAATTGAGGATGCGGGGTTCGCCGGTTTCCTTAGTGCAATTGGCGTTCGTGGCGGTGACGCCGTCGCTCGGGCCCGTGAGGGCGACGGGGTTGGCGAAAGCATCGTTGGCGGGGACGGTGCCGAGGTTGAGGAGGGTGAGGCCGGAGGCGGCGTTTTTGCCGTCAACGGAGATCTGATACGTGACGCCGGCTTGGGCGGTGAAATCAATCCGGCTGGTGAGGTTCGCACCGTCGTTGTCGTTGGTGGTGACAAGCGTGAGGGCGGTGATGGCGGTCCCGGTGTAAACGGAGAGAACGGTATCGTAGGCGCTGCCGGTGGTGCTGAGGCGGACGGCGGCGGTGGTGGTGGGCGTCCATTCCCACCACAGCGAAGTGCCGCCATTGCCGGCGGAGGCGACGGGTTCGCCGGCCTCGGCAGTGGCGCCGGTGTTGCTAGCGCGCACGAGGAAATTATCGCCGACGAGGCGGGCGCGTTGGGCGAAGTCGTCGTTGAAGGGCCGATTGGACGTCGTGGTGAGTGCGCCGAGGAGATTGAGGCGGGAGCCGTTTTGCGATTTGCCGGCGTAGCGGGCGATGGGGTCGGTGCCGCGCAGGAGGCGATTGATGAGCTGGCGGTAGGTGTCGGCGGGGAAATGGGCCTTGAGCAAGGCGAGGGCGCCGGTGACGTGGGGTGCGGCCATCGAGGTGCCGGAGAGGGTGGCGGTGCCGGTGTTGTTGGTGTAGCCGACCGAGAGAATGCTCTCGCCGGGGGCGAGCAGATCGACCGTCGTGCCGTAATTGGAAAACGAGGACATGGTCTCGGAGCGGGTGGAGGCGCTGACGGTGACAATGTTGTCGAGCGGGAAGCTGGCGGGGTAGTGGCGGGCGACGTCGAGGTTGGCTGATTCGTTGCCAGCGGCGGCTACAAAGATGACGCCGGCGTTGCGGGCGGCGGTGATGGCGGCGAGTTCAGTCTGGGAAAACCCGATACTGCCGGTCTCGCCGTAACTGGCGTTGATGATGTGAGCGCCGTGGGCGATGGCGTAATTGATGCCAGCGGCGATGTCGGACACGGAGCCGCTGCCGGTGGAAGGAAAGGCTTTGATGGCCATGAGTTGAACTTTCCAAGCGACCCCGGAAACGCCGATGTTGTTATTGCCGACGGCACCGATCGTGCCCGCGACGTGCGAGCCGTGGCCGCCGTCGTCGGTAGGGTTACCGCTGACTAAGGCACCGCGGCCGCCGACGAAATTTGCTCCGTGGCGATCATTGGCGGAGGACGGCGCAGGATTGATCCAGAGGTTGGGGGCGAGGTCCTGATGGGTGAGGTTCAAGCCGGTATCTACGACGGCGACGATGACGTTGGGCGCATCGCGGATCACGTCCCACGCGGCGAGGGCCTTGATATCGGCGCCGGGGACGCCGCCGGACTGGCCAAGGTTGTTAAGCGCCCATTGGGTACCGAAGGACGGGTCGTTGGGCGTGAGGGAGAGGTGGCGGAGGCCATCACGCTCGACAAATTCGTAGCGGCCAGTGGCAGTGAGCCGGGCGATGGCGGCAGTGACGTTATCGGCATCGTCGAGTTCGATGACGCGGAGATCGCGGATGTGGGAGAACGTCGTGCGAACACGAACGCGGTCGCGAGTCTCCTCGGCGTCGACCGAGGCGCGGTGGGAGGCGCGGGGTTTGGCGAGGAGGGTGCGGTCGCGGAAACCTTGGGCGAGTTCCTTGGCGGTGATGGTCGCGGGATCGGCGGCGCGGGAGGTGGGGAGGGCGACGGAGAAAAGGAGAGAAAGGAAGACGGAGAGAAGGGGAAAGCGGGAGACGCGGGATTGGGTTGGCACGGAGCAGTGGAGGCGCATGACAGGTGGGAATAACGCTAGGTGTGAGTTTTTTTTCGACAAGCTCGGTGTCGAAACGGCGCGGAGCGCATTCCAATTAGTTGGAAATCGCCCGCAAGCGGACTCCTACCCCCAAGCCGGTTAAGCTCATCTTGATAGCGAATTGAGATTGCTCCGGACTGACCGATAGGAAGGCGAGGGGCACGGAGCGCGAGTACGTTCGCGGCCTACAGCCCGGCGAAGAATGGCGGCATGGGCTGGAAAGCCCATGGCACTACGGCAGGTCGTAGACCTCGACGATAGCGACGCCGGTGGTGTTGTTTACCCCGCTGACTTGCGCGGTGTAGGTACCGGCCGGGAGGGTAACGATGAGGGCGGCATCGCGGCTGTTGGCGGTGAGCGCAAACGCGCCGACACTGGAGAAGGCTGCGGTGAGTTGCGCGGCAGTGGAAGTCGAGGGAATGACTGGCGCGGACCAGTTATCGTTGGTGGCGAGGGGAGCCTCGGCCCCTTGGCGAAAGACTTCGAGCTTCGGGTCGGCGAGCAGTCCGGTGACACCGAAACCCGCGAGCGTCGGGCCGACGGCGCGAATCAGCAGGCGACGCGGGGTGGTCCCGCGCACGACGAAGCCGGCGGCGAGGAGGTCAGCACCGGTGGCGACGCGAGCGCGGCAGGAGAGATTCACGAGCGTGCTGGGCGTGGCGTCGGCCTCATAGACCTCGACGAGGGCGACACCGGAAGCGGCGGCACCCGTGCCGGTGCCGGCGACTTGAATGGTGTAGCCGCCGGGCGGAAGGGTGACGAGGAGCGCGGCGTCGCGGCTACCGGGGGCGAGGGCGAAGGCGCCCTGGGCGGTACTCGTGGCCAGGAGCGCGGCGACGTTGGGAACGTTACCCCAGTCGTCATTGACGAGAATGGGCTGGTTGGCGGAATCGAACACAGTGACGACAGGATTGGCGAGCGTGGCGGGGACACCGAAGGCTCCGAGGGCCGGACCGGCGGCGCGGATAAGGAGAGTTTTCGGTTTTGTACCACGAATCGTGATACCGGGGATAACGACATTGGCCCCGGTGCCGACGCTGGCGCGGGCGGAGATATTGACGAGGCCGCTGAACTCAAACGAGACAGTGGCGGGGGCACTGGTCGTGGTGCCGGCGGAGTTGGTGGCGACGCAGGTGAAATCTCCGGCGTAGGCGGCGGTGAGATTGGTGAGCTCGAGGACGGGCTCGGTGGTATTGCAGAAATCTTGGCCGCGGCAGAGCCACGTGTAGGTCGGTTTGGGGAATCCGGTCGCGGCGGCGAAAAGAGTGATGTTGGCGCCGAGGGTCGTGCGAACGCTCTTGGGTTGGACGGTAAAAATGGGGGCGGCGGTGGTGGCGCTGACCGCGAGGTCGACGACGGTGGCGGCGGAGCCGGCGGCATTTTCGGCGGTGATGACGAAGGCGCGGCGACCGGAGAGGGTCGGGGTCCCGGAAAGCACGCCGGTGCGTGGGTCGAGGGACAGGCCGGCGGGGAGCGAGGCGGCGCGAAAGGTCGTGGGGCTGTTGGCGGCGGTGAGGGCGAGGGTGAAGGCTTCGCCGACGCGCGCGCGCGCGACGGACGTAGCGGCGAACACGGGCGGCTTCGCGGTGGTGATGCGGTCGGGCAGCTCGGCGTAGTTGATGTAGCCGATGAACATCTCGTCACTGGTTTGTTCGCCGAAGCGAACCGTGGCGCGGGAATTGGGGTTGGCGGGATTTTGGGCCGAATTATCGAAGGCGCCCCGGACTTGGATGATGGTGCCGGCGGGGAGGCGCTTGGGTTGGGCGAAGCGATACTGCGACTGCCAATTGAAATCGTATTGGGGGATATTGAGCAGGGTTTCGCTCGATCCGTCGGGGTAGAGAGCGTCGTATTTGAATCGCTTGCCGCGGTAGTGCATGTGCGTGTTGAGCTCGTAAAGCATCACATCCTTCGTCGCGGAGGCGACAAAGGTGGCCTCGCGTTCGTAGTCTTTCGCGCCGGCAGGTATGGTGATGGCGACGTTGTTGGCGGACTTGGTCAGCAGCTGACGTTCCGGAGCGGCGGTGGCGAAATAGAGGCCGAGCTCGGTTTCGTCGGTCTCTGGTTGCCCCGTAGTGGTGTAATGCATTTGGACTGTGACCTTGGCGTCTTTCCGGAGCAATTTTCCTGACCCTTCGGGGAACCAAGTTTGGTCCAATCCGGGCACGTAACCGGCAAAGAAGCCGGTCAGCCCCGGCAGGGCGCCACCGAGGATAGCGAGAACTTGGTCGACCTGGGAACCTTCGAGCACCAAGGCGTGGTGAACGACCCGCCGGTTGCCGGGCTTTACGAAAACGGCGCGGAGCCATTTGTCCTCGGACGTGGGGATGGTGACTTCGGGGTAATCGTAGGGGAGGGTGCCCGTTGCGGGCAGCGATTTTTTTGGCAGCCGGAGGATCATATCGGGCCGGCCGAGGGGCCAATCGCCGCCGGCGGGAGCGTGGGTGGCGGCGAGGGGATCGATGGTGGAATTACCGCGGGGGGCGCCGGCGCGGGCCCAGGCGTGGAGCGTGGAGGATTCGGCGGGGGTGAGGGCGGCACCATTCGACCAGACGCCGTAGCGGGAGTCGGCGTGCCAAGGGGCCATCCGTTTGACGAGCATCGATTGGCGGATGCTTGCGGCCTTGGCGGACACGTCGGAAAACTTGGCGTAGACGTGAGGTGCGATATTGCCCGGCGAGTGACACGAGACGCAGCGCGCGAGCACGATGGGAGCGACTTCCGTGGCGTAGTCGGGCACGGTAGGGGCAGGCAGGTCGAGCGCCAGTGCTGTGGGGCTGATGGCGATACGCGTGCCGGCGGCGGGAGCGGTGCGGGCCACGAGTGCGGCGACTGCGTCGGCGGCGAGATTTTGGGTGGGAGCGGCGAGCGAGGTAGGGTCGGCGTTGTCGAGGGGGCCGCGGTAGGAGAGCGTCCAGGATTCGGGGTCGATCACGAAAACTTCCAACTGGCGCGTGACACCGAGTTCGGAGGCGACGAGTTGGGCTTCGTCGAGGAGGACCGGCGTGGGATTGTTAAAGAGTGCTTGCTCGGCGACCAAGGCGGCTCGGTCGGCGGCGAGGTTGGAGTCAATTTGCCAGAGCGTGACCTCGGTGGCGGCCCAGCGGGCGCGGAGGGCGCGAAGGGCGCTGGCGGTTTGCAAGCTGCGCGGGCTGCCGCTGGCGGTGAAGACGAGAACCACGGCCTTCGTGGTGGACTCGTAGTAGAGTTCGCGGGTGGCACCGGTATGATCGGTGAGACGGAAATTCGGAACGAAGCTGCCAGGGGCCAAACCGTCGGGCGACTCGCTGGTGGCAAACACCCGCGGATCGAAAGGGCGAGCGCCCGAGTGGTCCATGGAGCTGAGCGATGGTGCCGCGAGCGCGAGCGCGGAAGTGAGCGGAAGGAGTCGGCGCGAGAGCCGGAAAAGGATGAGGAGGAGAGGGCTCATTAAGCGGAGGCTAGGCGGACAAAAGCGGATATGCCAAATACGGAATGCCGCGGGGCGCAGGTTCGCCAATTTTTATTACCGATGGGGGCAATACCCAGAACCTGACTTCGGGAAGGTGTGAACGGGTGGGGATAAGCCTGCCCGCAACGATTGGCAAACGAGTCGCGAGGAACCTTATTTTCAGCCAGGCCAGCTTGGAAATGAACAAAAGATAAGAAACGAAATGTTCGGAAACGGGAGAACAGCAAATAACCGTAGAGAAAGACAAGGCGGGTGTCGTGCGGCACTCAGCACGAAAGACGAGTCCCATAGAAAGTGTCACGTAATACGTGACACTTTTCTAGAGGGATTTTTGAGCGTTTTTTGAGGTTAATTTAATCGCGTAATCCTGGCCGCCATTTTTAAGCGTGGTCGGGTGGGCGGGACGGGATCGCCGGCCTGCGATGATCCGCTCAAGCAACGGGTCAAGTTGCCCGCTCCACCGGCTCCACCGAAAAGCTCCCTTGCCAGCGACAGACCACGCCCCAAATCTTTTCGGCCTCATGGCCACCGCCGTTAAAATCTACGACACCACCCTGCGTGATGGCACCCAGGGCGAAGGCATTAGCTTTTCCGTCACCGACAAGCTGCTCATTGCCCAAAAACTCGACGCGTTCGGGGTCGATTACATTGAGGGCGGTTTTCCTGGCTCCAATCCGCGTGACATCACGTTTTTTCAAGAGGCGAAAAATCTCAAGCTGAAGCACGCCCGTTTGGCGGCGTTTGGGTCCACGCGTCGCGCGGGTGCCAAGGCCGACGAGGACGCCCAGCTGCGCACGCTGCTCGAGAGCGGCATGCCGGTGATGACCATCGTCGGAAAAACGTGGACGTTGCACGTGACGGAGATTCTTCGTACTACGCTCGAGGAGAATCTCGCGATGATTGAGGACTCGGCCCGTTACCTCGTTTGCCAGGGCCGTGAAGTGATCTACGATGCCGAGCATTATTTCGACGGCTATAAATCCGATCCCGACTACGCCCTCCGTACCCTCGCAGCTGCACTGCGGGGTGGTGCGAGCAATTTAACGTTGTGCGATACCAACGGCGGGACGCTCGTGGACGAATTTAAGGATATCGTCGGCCGGGCCGTCAAAGAATTCGGCGCCGACAAAGTGGGCGTGCACTGCCATAACGACGGCGGCCTCGGGGTCGCTCTCACGCTGGCGGGGGTGGGTGCAGGCGCGACGCTCGTGCAAGGCACAATGAACGGATACGGTGAGCGCGTCGGTAATGCCAATATGGCGACCGTGCTGCCGAATCTATTTCTGAAGATGGACCGCACGGCGCGGTGCGCGGCGAACCTCACCCAGTTGCGCGATCTGTCGCTGTTCTTCGATGAACTGGCGAATTTGCGCCCGGACCCGAAGGCCCCGTTCGTCGGACAATCGGCCTTTGCGCACAAGGGCGGGCTGCACGCCAACGCCGCCCAAAAAGTTGCGCGCAGTTACGAGCACATCGATCCGGCGCTGGTCGGCAATCGCACGCGCGTGTTGGTGTCCGACATGGCCGGCCGGAGTAGCCTCGCTTTGAAGGCGAAAGAACTCGGCCTCGAACTCGACGAGAAGCGCCCGGAAATGAAGGGCCTCATTGAGGAGCTGAAGGAGCGGGAATTTCGTGGCTACGAATACGAGGCGGCCGATGGGTCGTTTCGTCTGCTGGTGGAAAAACATCTCGGCCAGCGACGGGCGTTCTTTGAAGTGGAAAGCTACCGGGTGATGGTGGAGCGCCACGGCGCGGACCTTTGGTCAGAAGCGACGGTGAAGCTCAAAGTGGCCGGTGAATTGATCCACACGGTGGCCGAAGACACGGGCCCGATCGGTGCCCTGGACAAGGCGCTGCGCCTCGCGCTGGAGGCGCCGTTTCCGCAAATTCGATCCGTGGCCCTGCGCGACTACAAAGTTCGTATTTTGGAAAACACCGGCAACACGAGCGCTCGCACGCGCGTGTTGATTGAGAGCGGTGACGGTGCGCAGATCTGGGGCACGGTGGGAGTGAGCGACAATATTATCGACGCGAGCTGGGAAGCGTTGCGTGAGTCGGTGGAGTTTAAACTTTCGCAAACGTAACGGGCGGAGGGGTTTTCTTTCCAGGCCGGAAACGATCGACGAGCGCGTAGTTTCTGGCGGCCACCCTGGGCCTTGCGCCGGGGATTTTGACGAGTCGGCGTTGTTGCGCGCTACGTGTTCGCAGATAGGAGCGTGGAATGCGCGACCGCCAACGCGGTGAGGAAGATCGCGCCCGCGGACCTCGCACGCACGACAATGCCGCTCACGAGCTCGTTGCGGTGTCGGGTGGAATGACCCCGCGGCGTGCGCGGAAAAAGTCCTGCTAAAAAAGCCTTGCCGTCGACGGCCCGAGTCGAGAACTTCCGCGCTCCTGGTCTGGTAGGATACTCAAGTGGCCAACGAGGGGAGACTGTAAATCTCCTGGCTTACGCCTTCCTCGGTTCGAATCCGAGTCCTACCACCAATTTTCAACCCCTCCAGCTGAGGCGGCGGGTTCCTTCAGCGGTCGGGCCCGCTGGCCCGCCGGGAGGGCGGAATAGTAAGACCCGTGCCCCCGACTTGGCCAAGCGTACTCGATTTCGGTTTCATTTTTCAGCCCCAACGTTTTCTTCACAGGACTCTCGGCTCTATGAAAATCAATCTTTGCTTCACGTTACTGACCTCCTCGGCGTTTCTGGCGGGCTTCCGCCTCACCAGGCGGACGCGATCGGCTTACCTGGCGGCCCTCGGAATCGTCGCAACGACGGTCGCGCAGCCCTTAGCCGTGACGACTGTTGCTGGTCAGGCCGGGGCTCGCGGGAGTGGGGATGGCCCGGGCGTCACGGCGCGATTCTTCGGGCCGAGTGGCCTCACGGCGGATGGAGCCGGCGGAGTTTACGTCGCTGATTCGCTCAACAATACGTTTCGACGCATCACTGCGTCGGGCGTGGTGACGACAATTGCGGGGGGCGAGATTAACGAAATCACCGCTCTGCCGACGCGGGGCTATGCTGATGGCACCGGCCGCAGCGCTTTGTTTTCAAGCGGATTTGCCGTCACCTCGAGTGCGACTGGACCGCTGATTGCGGCCAACTACGGGGCGCTGACGATGGCTCTGGATTCTCAGGGCAATCTCTATGTCGCCGATACGCTGAATCACGTGATCCGCAAAATCTCGAGCGCTGGTGCGGTGACCACTTTGGCGGGTAGTCCCGGAGCCTCTGGCAGTGTGAATGGGGTGGGAGGCAGCGCCCAGTTTTCGTCGCCGTATGGGGTCGCCGTTGACAGCGCGGGCAACGTCTACGTCGCGGATGCGGGCAACAACACGCTCCGCAAAATTACGCCGGGCGGCAACGTGAGCACCTTCGCAGGCCGCGACGGCCCCAATGCGGGTAACCTCGATGGCACCGGCGCGGACGCACGCTTCAACAGCCCGAGTGGGGTGACGATCGATCGTGCGGGCAATGTCTACGTCGCCGACACCAACAACCACACGATCCGCAAAATCTCGTCCGCTGGGACCGTCACGACCTTGGCTGGCACGGCGGGTAGCAAAGGAAGTTCCGACGGGATTGGCCTCAAGGCGCGCTTCAACGGTCCGACCGGAATAGCGGTCGACAGCGCGGGCACGATTTTGGTAGCCGATACTGTTAATGGCACGATCCGGCGGATTACGGCGGCCGGTGTCGTGAGCACGATCGCAGGCCTCGCGGGCTCGTCGGGCGCCGTGGACGGCACGGGTAACGCGGTCCGTTTTACGACTCCCTACGGTGTGGCGGTCGACAGCGCCGGGAATATTTTCATTGCCGACAGCGGCAACAACACCGTTCGCAAGGGTGTCGTCAGTTCGGCTGCGACCGTCACCATTCAGACGCAGCCGAAGACCCAGTTTGTCAATCTGACCACTCCGGTGCTTTTCACGGTCGAGGCGTCGAGCACGACTGCGCCAACGTATCAGTGGAGGAAAAATAATGTAAACGTGATCGGGGCCACCGCCGCGACTTATGCAATCGCAGCAGCGCAGAACTCCGATGAAGCGACTTACACGGTGGTCGTGACGAGTGGCTCAGTCTCGGTAACCAGCAGTGCGGCCGTCCTACAGGTTTATCCTGCGTCGATCTTCATTCCCCCGCTAATCCTCATTGCGCAACCGTTGGCGCAGTCGATCCGGGCGGGTGAGAGTGCGACGTTCTTCGTGGACGTCGTCGGCTCGGCAACGCCGTCGTTTCAGTGGCAGAAGAACGAGGTGAATATCGGCGGCGCGACGAGTAGCACCTATTCGATCGCCTCCGCGACTAGCGCGGATGCCGGCACCTACCGAGTCGTCGTCAGCGCGGGTGGGGACATTCAAAACTCCCTCTCCGCTGCGCTCAGCGTATCAGGGGTGATCACGCCACCCCCGGTCACACCACCGGTCACACCGCCAGTCACACCACCGGTGACACCGCCAGTAACACCGCCGGTGACACCGCCCACACCTCCATCCACGGCGTTCGGCCGCATCATCAATCTCTCGATTTTGACGTCGCTCGCAGCGGGCGGAGACAATTTCACGATGGGCTATGTCGTGGGTGGCAATGGTACCAGCGGCGTGAAGCCGCTGGTGATCCGAGCGGCCGGGCCATCGCTCGGCGCTTTCATGAGTGGCACGTTGGACGATCCGAAATTGGAGCTGTTCGCCAGTGAAACCAAGACGGGGGAGAACGATAACTGGGGCGGCTCACCGCAACTGACCGCGGCGATCGCGGCGGTGGGCGCGTTTGCTTATGTAAGCCCAACGTCGAAGGACGCAGCGACGAGCGCGAGCATCACGACGCGAGACAACTCGGTTGTCGTCTCGGCGGCGAATGGTGGTGCCGGGACCGTCATTGCGGAAATTTACGATGCGACGGCGGCGTCGGCGTTTGCCGCGGCAACGCCCCGCTTGATCAACGTCTCGGTGCACAAGCATCTCGGCACGAGACTCACCGTGGGTTTTGTGTTGGGTGGGACGGTGGCGACCAAAGTTTTGATCCGGGCCGTAGGCCCGACGCTCGGCGCCTTCGGGGTTCCGGGCGTGGTCGCCGATCCTCAGCTGACGCTCTTCAACGACGCGTCGGTGAAAATCGGCGAGAACAACGATTGGGGTGGCACGGCGGAGCTGACGGCGGCCTTTGGGGCGGTGGGCGCATTTGTGCTGCCGGCGACAGCGAAGGACGCGGCGTTGCTCGTGACGTTGCCGCCCGGAAACTACACGGTACAGGCGTCGGGCACGGCGGACACCACCGGCGTGGCGCTCGTTGAAGTTTACGAAGTGCGGTGATGTACAGGTTATCTGGATATGCGGCTCTCGTTAGCGACGGTCGAGCAGGTCGCGCCGTAAACACGTCGATCGGCGGCGAGTGAAGCGACCGATTGCCTCGCTGGGGACCTACAGCATGCCGGCGGCGCGGAAGCTAAAATAGCCGCGCCCGAGGGGATCAGCGGAAGCTCGTCCGACGATCACATGGTCGATCAATTCGATGTCCACTGCACGCGCGGCTTCGCGGAGCTGACGGGTCACTTGCATGTCAGCGGCGCTGGGGGCGGGATCACCACTGGGGTGATTGTGCACGCAGGCGATGGCGCACGCGGCTTCGCGAATGGCCGCGCGAAAGACTTCACGCGGGTGGGCGAGGGCGGAGGTGGCACTGCCTGAGCTGATCTCGACACGTTTAATCAGCCGGTTTTTCCGGTTGAGGCAGAGTACCCAGAATTTCTCGACCTCTAGGCTGATCGTGAACGGACTGACGTAGCCCGCAATCAGCTCGGAGCGATTCAGGAGAGGATTGTCGCCCAGCTGCTGGGTGACGACGCGGACCGCGACTTCCATGACGGTGATCAACTGGAGCGCTTTGACATGGCCGATGCCCTTGAGCTTGCGGAAGTCTTTCTCCTGCCAGTTGGCCAAGCCGGCGAGTGAGCCAGCCTCGGCCAACAGACGGGAAGCGAGCGTAAGCACGTCCTGTCCGCGGGTGCCACTGCGGAGGAGCATGGCGAGGAGTTCGGTGTCGCTGAGCGCAGCGACGCCGAGTTTTTCGAGGCGTTCCTGCGGACGTTCACTGACGGCGGTTTCGCGGAGACGATTGGGGGCGGGGTCTGCAACGGGGTCGGTCACGGCTTTGGGTTTGGACAGATTTCGCTCTGCTGCCAATCCTTGCGCGCATGAATCCTCTCCGTGTCGTTATCTGGGGCGAAAACATTCATGAGCAGCAGGACGCCGCGGTCGCGGCGATCTACCCGCGAGGGATGCACGTGGCCATCGCCGAGGGCATCCGCGAATTTTTACCGGCGGCTGAGGTCAGCACTGCCACGCTGCAGGAGCCGGAGCACGGTCTTTCAGCCCAACGACTCGCGACGACGGATGTATTGACGTGGTGGGGACATCGCGGGCATGCGGACGTGAGTGACGAAGTCGTCGAACGCGTGCAGCGGCGCGTGTTAGAGGGGATGGGGCTGATTGTGCTGCACTCGGGTCACTGCTCGAAAATTTTCAAACGACTGATGGGCACGACGTGTTCGTTGACCTGGCGTGTGGCCGGGGAGCGCGAACGGCTGTGGGTCTGCAATCCGGGGCATCCGATCGCGCAAGGGATCGATCGGTATTTCGAGCTGCCCCA
The DNA here is from genome assembly GCA_947467625.1 of Opitutia bacterium. Classification (GTDB taxonomy): domain Bacteria; phylum Verrucomicrobiota; class Verrucomicrobiia; order Opitutales; family Opitutaceae; genus GAS368. The sequence goes on from CANIJN010000041.1 coordinate 18,557, forward strand.
GGAGGAAACCTATGGCGAACCCTTTGCCGTGCCGACGCCGGACGAACAGGTGTTCAACGCTTGGTTTGAGGGCGGCGAAGTGTTTCGCAGCGGCTGTTGCTGGCACCGAGGAAACGGAAAAATCTTCTATTTCCAGCCCGGCCACGAAATTTATCCGACCTATTTTGATCGAAATATCCGCCGGGTGATTGCCAACGCGGTGGAGTGGGCGCGCCCGCAAGGAACTTGGGTTGATTCCTGCCGGCACGCGAAGATCGCGCCCGAAGGCGAGCGACGTCCCGACGCCTGACTCAATAGTGCTTCACGTAGCCGTTGCGACGAAGTCGCTCGAGCCAGCGTTCTTGTCCGCTGCGGGACATCTGGGTGACGAGAATACGCTCGATCTGGTCGCGCACTTCATCGATCGGCTGAATCCCGGAAAATTTGCGGTCCTCGGCGAACAACAGAAAACAACCCTCGGGGAGGAGGACGGCTTGAGAGGACTCGCCTTTTTTGAGGGCAAAGGCCGGGTCGCTAAATTCTTTCTTGAAGTCCGAACGTTTCATCCAGCCCCAGTCGCCGCCCTTAGATTTGCGGGCATCTTTGCTGTATTCTTTGGCCAAGTCCTCGAAGCTGGTGCCGGCCTTGAGCTTGGTGAGGATTTCGCCGGCTGCGACGGTAAGCTGGGCGTCGGTCTCACCGTCGTTGCGGGTGAGTTGAATCAGACGGAGGTGAACTTCGTCTTCGCGGTAAAAGCGGTCTTTGTTTTCGTTGTAGAAAGTCTCGATCTTGACCGGGCTGACCGAGCCTTGGGATTTTCGCTGCTGACCCTGCATGTAACGATAGATGATTTCTTCTTCCTGTTCGCGGCGGAATTCGCGGAGGGTGGTGCCGCGGGAGCGGAGGTAGGCGAGAAACTTGGACCGGTCGTTGTCGAATTGTTCACTCTCCATCCGGGCGATCTCGGCATCGACGATAGCTGCCGGGATCTGTTTTTTCTCATCTTTGCGGAATTCTTTGATGATCAGGACGCGGTCGATCAGGTCTTGGATGACACTGTCTTGGAGGGCCTCAATCTTGGCGTTGTATTCCTGTTCATTACGGATGGTTTCTCGTTGGAGACCGGGGAGGAGTGGGGTGATTTCGCGACTGACGTCGGCGACGGTGATGATCTTGTCCTCGGCCACGGCGACGATGCCATTGGCGTAGCGCAGATTGAGATTATCCCCGGCGGCAGGGACGGACGGTTGCGCGCAAAACCCTGTGGCGGCGAGCGTGGCGTAAGAGGCTAGAGAGAGACTGCGGCGGAGCATCATGGAATCGGCAGATTGTTCAGAAACGTAATAATTTCGCGTAAACGTAGGAGTGGCTTGGGGGCGGTCAACCTTGGAAACCGGGTGCCGACCTGCACCCAATCGTCGCGGCGTCCGCTGCTGCGCAGGCATTTCAGCCGGCTCGACTCGGTTTCGACGGAGACGATGCCCATTTGTTCCGCCCGAACGCGGATTTCGGTAACGAGGAGGAGCGCTTTGACCTCTTCGCCGAATTTGCCGAAGCGGTCGCGGAGGTCCGACTCGATCTGCTTGAGGACGGGCAACGCGTCGGCAAGGGCGAGTTTCCGGTAGAAATCGATGCGCAAGCGAGTCTCGGCGATATAGGAAGACGGGATGCGAGCCTGGATCTTGTCTACCTCGACGGCTCCGCCGGCCACGTGTTCAGCGTCGCGGATTGCGGTATAGCTATCGGAGTGACGCCCGCGGTCAGCGGTGGCGGCGTCACGAGAGAGGGTTTCACCAACGAAGACGAAATCGATTTTAACGTTCGCGCGGATGGCGGCGGCGGTTTTTTCACCCTTCAGACGGGCGACGGATTGACGGAGGAGTTGGCAGTAGAGTTCGAACCCGATACCAACAATGTGGCCGCTTTGCTCGGCGCCGAGAAGATTGCCGGCACCGCGAAGTTCGAGGTCGCGCATCGCGATACGGAAGCCGGCGCCGAGCTGGGTGTGCTGACGCATGGCGGTGAGGCGCTGGCGCGCAACTTCCAGGAGCCGAGTGTGACGGTGGAGCAGAAGGTAGGCGTAGGCTTGGTGTTTGAAGCGCCCGACGCGGCCGCGGAGTTGGTAGAGTTGCGAGAGGCCGAAGCGGTCGGCCCCTTCGATGATAATCGTATTGCAGTTGGGAATATCCAGACCGCTCTCGATGATGGTGGTGCAGACGAGGACTTGGTAGCGGCCGGCGACAAACTCGGTCATGACCCGTTCCAGCTCCTGGGGGTCCATCTTGCCGTGGCCGGTGCCGACGGTGAGATCGGGCACGAGCTCGCGGAGCCGGGCGGCGACGAGCTCGATGGTCTGCACCCGATTGTGCAGGTAAAAAACTTGGCCGCCGCGGCGGATTTCGTGGTGCACGGCGTCGACCACGACTTTTTCATCGTAGGTTTTGACGATGGTCTGAATCGGGTGGCGGTTCGTCGGAGCGGTCTCGATCACGCTGAGGTCGCGCGCTCCGGTGAGCGCCATGTAAAGCGTGCGCGGGATGGGCGTGGCGCTCATCGCGAGTACGTCGACCGTGGCGCGCATGGCTTTGAAGGCTTCCTTGTGTTTCACGCCGAAGCGCTGCTCTTCGTCGATTATGACGAGGCCGAGCTCGCGGAATTTTACGTCTTTCTGGAGAACGCGATGAGTGCCGATGAGGATGTCCACCTGCCCGGAGGCGACGGCTTCGAGGATTTTCTTCTGCTCGGCGCGCGTGCGAAAACGGCTGACCATCTCGACGGCAATCGGGTAGCTGGCCATCCGTTCGCGAAATGAGTTGAGATGCTGCTGCGCCAAGACGGTCGTCGGCACGAGCACGGCGACCTGCCGCCCGCCTTGGACGGACTTGAAGGCAGCACGGATGGCGACTTCAGTTTTACCGAAACCGACATCGCCACAGATGAGTCGGTCCATTGGCCGCGTGCGCTCCATGTCGGCCTTCGTATCGTTGATGGCTTTGAGCTGGTCGCGGGTTTCGGTGAAGGGAAACGAGGCCTCGAATTCCTTCTGCCATGTGGTGTCTTCGGCGAACGCGTGGCCTGGCTGCGCCTCCCGTGCGGCGTGGATGCGGAGTAGTTCGGCGGCGAGGTCGATCGTTGCGCGTTCGGCGGCCTGGCGGGCTTTTTCCCAGCGCCCTGAGCCGATGCGACCAAGTTGCGGGCGGGCTTTGCTTAAACCGACGTAACGGCTGACGAGATGCGATTCTTGCAGGGGTACGTGCAGCGTCACGTGTTCATCGAACTCGAGTGAAATGACTTCGCGGATACCTTGCGCGGTGTCGAGTTTCGTGAGGCCGCGGTAGAGCGCGATGCCGTGTTGGAGGTGGACGACGAAATCGCCTTCCACCAACTCGGAAAAATCCAACAGCTGATCAATTTGCGCGCGTTGGGCGGTGACGCGCGGGTTGAGCGACGGACGGCGCTGGCGCTGGCGGCCGAAGATCTCGGTCTCGGTGACGACGACGAGGCCGATCGCGGTGGCCGCCGATTTTTCCCACGAGAGCTGGAGGCGGGCGCCAGCGCGAAACGTAATGCGAAAACCTTCGTTGAGTGTGCCGCGGAGGAAGCGGGGTTTGATAGCTTTGAGCACACTGTCCTCGGCGAGGATTTCCTGCGTGCGTTGTTCCTCGCCCTCCTTGGAGACGACAAACACCACGCCGTAGCCGGCCTTGCGCCACGTGGCGACTTGCACGAGGAACGAGCGCCGCGCGTCCTCCTCGACTTGTAGGCGCTCCTGCGCGACGAGCGCGGCCTCGGGATAGCTGCGGTGGTGCGCGAGGCTCTCGGTATCCCAAGTGGCCTCACGCGAGCCGGCGTCAAAGAGCGCGCTGGCTTCGTCGAGGTCGCACACGCCAAAGGCCGCGGCGCATTTTTCGAGGAGCGGCGTGAGGCCGTCGAATCCCTCTCGGGCGAAGGCGCTGAACGCTTCCTCGAGCGCGGCCGGTTCGATGAAGACGAGATGCGTGCTGGGCGTGAGATAATCGGCGAGGCCGGTTTTCGACGAACCGAGTTTTATGCGCGGCGATGCGGATAACGTGATGCTCTCGACGCTCGCGCCGGAGCGTTGGGTGACGGGATCGAACTCCCGGATCGCCTCCAGTTCGTCGCCGAAGAAGTCGAGACGGTAGGGCTGGTTGGCTGTGACGGGATAGAGGTCGATGATGCCGCCGCGGATCGCGTAGTGGCCGGGCGCCTCGCACACGGCCTCGGAATCGTAATCGAGTTTCTGGAGCTGTTCGAGGAGACCTTGAAACGGTTGCTGCTGTCCGCGGGTGAGCGTGAATTCGCGGGTGGCGAATTCCTCGAGGGCAGGGACGGGGTGCAACAGCGCGGCGGGCGTCGTCACGACGACCACGGTGTCGGGTGTCGTGGTCATGCCGCGGACCGCGCGCAAGCGCGAGAGCACGGTGAGACGGTCGCTCGAAGCGGCGAAGGCTTCGCGCATGTCGCGGTTGTCGGTCATCGATTCCGGGAAAACGAGCGTGCGTTGCGCTCGGGAATCGCCGGACGCTGCGTGAAAAAACGCGAGGTCTTCGGCGATGTGCTCAGCGGTTTTCATGTCCTCGGCGATCACCAGCCACACGGGCGCGGGCTGGGCGCGGGCCAGCTCGGCGATGACGGCGCCCCGGGAGGGTGGGCAGATGCCGGTGAGCTTAGTGCGCGTGAGGGTCGAGACGGACATAAATCAAAATTCAGAATCGAGGAAACCAGAAACGGCAAATCGCGTTTCGTGGTTTCGAGCCGAGCTCAAAATGATTTCGACGATCCGAGTGTTTCCAGACCCTCGCGCGCCGCGGATTCTTCGGCGAGTTTCTTCGACGTGCCCCGGCCAGTACCGATGCGGCGCTCGAAGAGGAAGACCGCGACATCGTATTCCGGAGCGTGGTCCTCGCCGGCGATACCCAAGACGTCATAGCGGAGGGCGGTGTTGCCGTGCAAAGGTTGGACGAGCTCTTGCAGGCGGCCCTTAGGGTTATCGGTCGCTTCCGTGGTGAGCAGACGGGCCAACAGATCGCCGTAGAGGGCCATGACGATGCGGCGTGTGGTGGGCAGGTCGCTGTCCAGGTAGAGCGCACCAACGATGGCCTCAAACGCGTCGCCCAGCAGCGAGGGGCGGTTGCGCCCGCCGTATTTGTCCTCGCTCTTTCCGAGTAACAGGCATGCGTCGGCACCGATCTCCTTGGTCAGCCCGGCGAGAAACGCTTCGTTGACCAAGAGCGATCGCCGTTTGCTCAATACTCCCTCCCGTTCCTGAGGGAAGAGGTGAAACAGCGCTTCAGCTAACAAAATTTGGAGGACAGCATCGCCGAGAAATTCCAAGCGTTGATTGTTGTCCGCATCGGGGATTTCCGCGGCGAGAGACGTATGCGTGAGGGCAGACCGGAGCAGCGTTGGGTCGCGAAACGTGTAGCCGATGCGCGCCTGGAGTTGGTCGAGGGCGGGGGGCATTTCAGATCAATGGTCGTGGGGCCGGACTCCCTGCCACGACACGTGGGTGGTCGCTGCCAGCAAGGCCACCCCATCGGGTTACTTTGGTCGATGACAATGGTCGCAGGTTCATGAGCTAGCGCTGGTGTAGCGGCGCAGGCCGCGATTGAACACGAAGACGGCGGCGGCGAACCAGACGAGGGCCGAGCCGAAGAGCCACGCCGACAGTGTGAGGTCGAAGCCCTGCACGAGGAGGCTGGCGGGCACGTTGGTGATCATGACGACCGGGAGCAGCCAGACGAACAGCATCTGCGTGGCGATGCCGGTGAACGCGGCGCGGGGCAGACGCGAAAATTCCGTCAGCGTGAAATAGAGGCCCTCGATGCCCTGCGCGCTGGTGAGCCAGAAAGCCAGCGAGATGGACAGCACGAGAATGCTGTAATGAATGACGACGCCGCACAGCACCATGAGCGCATAGAGCGCGATCTGGCCGGCACTCGGGTCGAGCCCGAGTTGGCGCGCGGCGTAGATGACCACAGCGGCGGCGACGAGGGAGTTGAGTAGGCTGTCAGGATCGAGTTTGCGGGTCGTCGCCATGAACATGACGTTGCCCGGCTGCGCCAGATAGAAGTCAAAGTTACCTGAGCGGATATTGCGCCCCATTTCGAAAATACTGCTCCAGAAAAACCCCATCAGAAATCGCTGGATCAGCATGGAGGTGCCCACGAGGAGTACCATCTGATACTTGGTCCAACCGGCGATCGACTGGGTGTGCTCATAGATGACGGTGATCGTGAGAATATTGACCGACATCCAGAACAGCTCCACGAGCGACCACACAAAAAAGTCCCCCCGAAACATCAGCGTGCGCGTGATCGAGTAACGGGCGGAGGCGGACCAGATTTTGGCGTAGTTTAGCATGATGGTGTCAGCCGCCGACGGCAGTGTGACGACGCAGGCCCCGCGACCAGAGAAGCTGGTTGACCAAGAGCAGGGCAATCACCCAAGCGGCCTGAATGCCGTAGCCTTGGAAGATCAAGGTCGGGTCGGTGAGGCGGCCGGTGAAAATCGCGGCGGGGAAATACATTTGATAGTAAAACGGCAGGCAGCGCGCGATCGCGTAGGCCCACTCCGGGAGCAGGTCCAAGGGAAACATCTGTCCGCCCAATAACGTTTCGAGCGCCATTGAAAGAATTACGAAGCCCTGGATTTCGAGGAACCAGAACGAGAGTAGGCCGAAGCAGTAGGCGATGCTGAACTGGATAACCGCCGACATGGCCATCGCCGGCAGTCCGAACAGCAGGACGCGGTAGTCGTGCGGGAACGCGAGATACTCCCTCAGCACGGGCAGGGCGATCAACAGGGGGACAATCACCACGAGACCGCTCACCAACCGCGCGGCGACGAAGATGCTGAAGCGATAGGCGAAGTAGTTAATCGGCTTCAGGAGGAACTGGTTGATGAGACCGTTGCGGATTTCCTCGCTGATCTGGTAGTCCTCGTTGAACGCGCTGATGAAGAACTGCAGAATCAGGAGCGTGACAAAGTAGGTGATGGTTTGCCCTAGGGAGAATCCGCCGAGACCGCCGGAGCCGCCCAGCGACGCCGCGCTCCAGAGGATGACCACGGCGGCGAGGTGGAAGAGGGAAAAAAAACCGCGCACCGCGAAGTTGAACCGGTAGACAATATTGCTCTGCAGGCCGGTAAGGAAGACCTGACGGTATTTGTCGAAGATGGCGAACATGGCGGGAGGAAGGAGCAAGGAGCAAGGAGCGAATCGTGATTCGGGAATGACGCAAACGTGAGCGCACTAGGCTCGCGGCCCGCTCCGCACAACTCGTTACTTTGACATGAGCCCGAACCGCTCAATCACTTCCTTGCCGAAGCTGCGGTAGGCCGTGGACCCGGCGCCGTTGGGGTCGTAGGCGAAGATGGGCTTGCCGAAGCTCGGGGCCTCGCTCAGCCGAATGGTGCGCGGAATGACTGATTTAAAAACCTTGTCGGGCAGGTGCTGGGTGACCTCGTCGACCACCTGTTTCGCAAGATTGATGCGGGAATCAAACATCGTCATGACGACGCCGCCGAGTTTGAGGTGATCGTTGACGTGGGCATCTTTGAGCCGCTCGACGTTGCGCAGGATTTGACCGAGGCCCTCGAGGGCGAGGTATTCGCACTGGAGGGTGATGATAAGGTAATCGGCGGCGGCGAGGCTGTTCATCGAAAGCATCCCCAGCGCGGGCGGGCAGTCGATGATGATGGCGCGGTAACTATTGGATTTGCGGAGAGGCTCGAGCACCCCGCGGAGCCTCAGGAGATAATTTTCGGTCTGCGCCAGTTCAATTTCGGCGGCGGCGAGGTCTTCCTCGCTGGGGATTAAGGCGAGGTGCTCGTAGGCGGTCGGCGTAATCATCTCGAAGACGGAACCTTCGCCGCGGAGGGGACCGTAGAGACTCTTGCCCGCCTGCTTCTCAACGCCGACGGCGCTCGTGGCGTTGGCCTGTGGGTCGAGATCGATGAGGAGCGTGGGGATTTTTTTCTCGGCCAAAGCAGCGGCGAGATTGACGGCGGTGGTGGTTTTACCGACGCCGCCTTTTTGGTTGGCGATGGTGAAGACAGTAGTGGGCATGAAGAGAAGTTGCGGTAGGTAGTGACAAGGGGGACATGGCCGAGCAAGCGCGACGTCAGAGGATTTCGAGGATGGTGAATCAGGGAGGGCGAATTTTATTTCGGCGCTTGCGCGAGGTTTTTTTTCCTGCAACGTCAGAGCGTCTTGAGGTTTGGCGCGGTAGCCAAGTGGTAAGGCCGAGCTCTGCAAAAGCTCTATGCGCCGGTTCAATTCCGGCCCGCGCCTCCAAGAATAAACCTCTATTGCAGAGGAAGATCGGTGACGCGGGTCCGAAAACGGACACCAAAACGGACACCAAAACAACCACTCTGCCAGAGCTTGGCCCTACCGGCGGTAACCCGCCCACTAAGCGCTAACTCGGCGGAATCCGTTTCCACTATCGTAGCGGTTGCACCCACCGCCATGAAAACACGCTATCGTCTAGTCTGCCGGGGCAGCCGAGGAGGAACGTTCTACTGCTACGACACCCGCCTGCGTCAGCGCACCAGCCTCAACACGACCGACCGTCGGGCCGCCGTGCAAATCGTCAACGCCAAGAATCAGGCCGAGCAGCAGCCCGCCCTGAATCTCCAACTCGCCAAAGCGTATCTGGCGGGCACGGACAACGGCATCACCAAGCGCACGTGGGCGGATGCCTTGGCCGCGCTGACCGCGATGAAGCTCCCCGCGAACCGGGCGCGCTGGGAGCGCGCGGCGAAAGACAAAGCCTACGTGCCGCTGCTGCCCTTGATCATCACCGAGACTCCGGCCGAGCTCATGCTCAAAGTACTTCAGTCCGGCACGGTCTCCACGAACATCTATCTCCGGCGTCTGCACAATTTCTGCGTCGATATGAACTGGCTGCCGTGGCCGCTGGTGCCCAAGCGCCAGTGGCCCGTTGTCCGCTTCAAGGAAAAGCGCGCCATCACGGCGGACGAGCATCGCCAAATTGTAGAGCGCGAGCGGAATCCCGAGCGGAAGGCGTTCTATCAACTTTCCTGGCACTTGGGCGCTTCGCAATCGGACTTGGCCCATTTGCAGGCCGAGGACGTCGACTGGAATGCGGGTATCATTTGCTTCGTGCGGATGAAGACGCGTTGGCGCGGGGTGCAGCCGCCCCAGATTCGGTTTGGCAAAGAAGTGGCGGCGATTTTGGCGGAGCGCCCCAAGACAGGATCCCTGTTCCCGTATCTGCAAAACGTTGAGCCGGGACATCGCGCCACGGAGTTTCGGCAACGGTGTCTCGGCCTCGGGATCACCGGTGTGACGCTGCACAGCTATCGCTACGCTTGGGCCGAACGGGCCAAGGTGGTGGGTTACCCGGAGCGCTTTGCTCAGCTGGCGCTCGGGCACGGCAGCAAGGCCGTGCATCGGGCCTATTCGCGCCGGGCCCAGGTCACCTTGCCTCCGCTGGAGGACTACGAAGCGAATGCGGTAAAAGCCCCGGTTATCCCGATCGAATTGGCGCCGACGGGTTGAGTTTCCGTTGGGCGGCCACGCCGTCGTCGTCAGACGCGGTCGGCGTGGCCCCTCCGCCCGGACGGAACCCCGCGCTGCGCCACCTAATTCCGGCCCGCCACCAGCGGCAGGTGACCATCGGGCGGCACGAACAGCATCGCCGATTTTTTTTGGAGATTACGTCGACGCCAGTGTTGCCCGACGGTGTTGGTGACTTTGCCCAACCAGGCGCGGTCTTTGGCGAGTTCGAGGATTTCCGAAGCGCAGAAATATTTGACCGAATTTGGCTCCGGACTTCCCAACGGCCGGAGCAGACGGGCGGTTACTAAAATCGGCACATCGTGGGTCTGGCAATTAAGCACCCAGGCGACTTCCGCGGCGGTGAGCCGGGCAGGGATCCCGCCCAGCAAGCTGAGAAAACGATAGCGTTCTTCGTTCACGGCAATCGTGGAATAGGTTTAGCGGTCTTGCGCTGCGCGGGGACTGACCCGGCGAGAGGGATGGACGCCGAGGTCGCCAAGGAAGACCACGTCATGCCCCGACTTGGTCGACACACGCCGAGGCCCGGCTTGAACCGACGCTCGTTGCGGCCGGAATTGGCCGGCTTGGGGAAAGCGACCCTCGCACGTTTGCAGGCGGCAAAGATTGCGCTGGAGATCACCGCCCGTTCGTGTGGAGCGACGGTGAGGCGGCGCTCCGTGTTCCCACTCCATGCGCAGAGCGCCGAACCACTCGCGAGACTCGTGAACCTGTCCGTCCATTCGACGTCTGCGTTTGAAAACGTCGCAAATCATGAGGCCCCCCTTTGGTCGCCACGCTGGCGGCAGAGTTGATCGAGGTAGCTCGTGATGTCCGTGCGCAGCACCCGAGAGGAACGGCCGATCTTGAGGGGCGGCGGAAAGACGCCGCCGGCGATCAGACGTTCCAGCGTGCGCTTGGAGATGGAAAGCTGGGCGGCCGCCCGTGGCAGGGTGAACAGTTCGCAATTTTCGGGCATCGCGGGCGGATGGGCCGGCGAAGGATCGGACGTTGAAGGGGAGGACGTGATATTCAGGGCGATAGGGCGTTCAGGTTAACGAAGATCGCGGTGCGCCGTTACGACGGTCGCCGCCTGCAATGCGATGACGGGTGGGGCAGGCGGGAATGAAAGCCTTTGCAGGCTGGGTTGCGCTCCTCTGGCGCACTTAAAAAATAGTCGGTCCTGATGGCTGGTCAACAGCGGGGACTCCTTGTGGAGGCCGATTCACGGCTGCGTTCCGAGCCACCCATTTGGCTCCATCAAGCGGGTCAGGTGTCTGGTCGGGCACGATCATTTTGGAAGGCCGTTTTCCGGTCACGCCATCGACGCGCTTCTGGCGCGCCGCAATGGCGCTGGGCGAGGTGGCTTTGTACTTGAAGTTATCATACGTCGATCCTGATCCGCCCGCCGTCACCCGAGGCCAGACGATCGGCGGGGAGCCGGCTGGTTTTGGCGGAGCGGATTGAGTCTAGCTGAGAATCCGCGCTCGACCACGATCGGGCTGGCCCCAGCGCGGAAGGGACGGCTTTCTCCTCCGTGGTGGCCGGCCGGGCCTCCGCCTGAATCGGGCGGACCGCGCGGATCGCCGCGAGGTTTTGGCGATACATCTGTTTCAGTCCACCTTCGCCGATGCGGTCGGTGTCGGTGATCCGGTCATTGGCCGCGTTGAGCGGGACTCCCTCGCCCGCTCCGGCGGGAGGAGAATGTATTTCTCCCTCACCAGCTCCCACGCTTGATCGTGCGCCTGGGGGTTCAGTCCCTGTTGGCGGAAGGATTTTATCAGGGTTTCCATTTCGTCCGTCGTCCGCTCCTGGGCGTCCAAGAGCTCCGCTGGCAGCCGCCCCAGCCGCGTCAGTTGCCGCACCATCCGGGGACAATGCTGGCACCAAGGGGTTTCCGCCATCCGGCCGTAGTTGAGGAGTCCGCTCAGGTTGCGCGTGCGCGAAGAGGTCGAGTTGCGACGGATCGTTGAATCGTTTCTGCGCCATGCTTCATGCCGTTTCAATCGTGATTCGCCGCACCTGCGGGCCGGGCCGCGCTCCCGTCGGTCGAGGGAAGTTGACGCGCAGCTCGCACAGTCGGCCTAGGTCGAGCGCCGCGCGGATCTCGGCCAATTCGCGGCCCTCGATGACGATCTCCTCTTTCTCGGTCTTGATCGTCAGCATCTCGGGTTCGCC
>CANIJN010000042.1 GCA_947467625.1 Opitutia bacterium
AAGGAACCGAAGACGGCGCTATTATCTCGGAGTGTCTGCTCGGAGAGGATCTTGATCCACGTGCGCGAACGCAGCGAGCCGGTGGGTTCGTTGAAACCGATGTGCCCGTTGCGGCCGAGGCCGAGGAGCTGGATGTCGATCCCGCCGGCATCGAGAATACGTTGTTCGTAACCGCGGCACTCAGCGTGAAGATTGGCCGCCGTGCCGTCGGGCACGTGGGTGCGCTGTAGGTCGATGTTGATGTGCCGGAAGAAATTTTCCCGCATGAAATACCGGTAGGACTGGTCGTGCGTGCCGGCCAGGCCGATGTACTCGTCGAGGTTGAAGGTCGTCACGCGGCTGAAATCGAGCCCTTCCTCGCGGTGGAGACGGATGAGCTCCTGATAGAGGCGGAGCGGGGTGCGGCCGGTGGCGAGGCCGAGGACGGCGTCCGGTTTTTCGCGGACGACGCGGGCGATGATCTTGGCACCGAGGATGCAGCCGATTTCGGCGCTGTCGCGGATGAGAATTTCCATGGAGGTGAAAGTAAACGAGACGTTATCGAGGCGAAGGTTTTTCAGGCAAACGAAACGTGGAGCAGACGACCATGGTGGCAATGAAACGGTGATTTTTTTGAAGTTCACCTACCCTACCGGATGATGATGACGACGTTTTATTGGTTCACCCGCCGCCTCGGCCTGCGTCAGGGGCGCCGGGGCACAGCGGAAACTTTTTTCGACGTACAGCCGCAGTCGGAGCCGCAGCCGGGGTTGTGCTTCTTCGCAAAGGCGCGCCGCATGAGCCACGTCGCCGCAAGGGCGACGAGAGCGAGCGCAGCGAGCGTTTGAAATTCGGTGGTCATCGATAGCTCAGAAGCCGAAGGCGGTGCCGGCTTGGTAGACAATGAAGCTGAGAATCCACGCGGTGCCAGTCATATAGGCCGTTTGGAAGATCGGCCATTTCCAGCTGTTGGTTTCCCGCTTCACGATCGCGATTGTGCTGATGCATTGCATCGCGAAGACATAGAAAATCATCAGGGTGAGGCACACGAGCGGCGTGAAGAGCGGGCGTCCGTCAGGCCATTTGGCGGCCAGCATTGCCTGGCGGAGCGGGGCGATGTCGTCGGTGGCTTCGGCGTTGAAGACGACGCCCATCGTGGAAACAAACACCTCGCGAGCGGCGAAGGAACTGATGAGCCCGATGCCGATCTGCCAATCGAAGCCCAGCGGTTTGATCGCAGGCTCGAGGAGATGACCAGCTCGCCCCGCAAAACTCTGGGCGAGTTGTTGCTGGTCGGTGGTCCCAGCGGGGGCTTTTGGATATGCGGAGAGGAACCAGAGGATAATGCTGATGCCGAGAATTAAGGTGCCGGCACGGCGCAAGAAGAGCGCGCCGCGTTCGAGCATATTGAGCGCCACGTCCTTCACGCGGGGCAGCCGATAGGGCGGCAGTTCCATGATCATCAGAGGCGGAGCGCCCTTGAGCAGGGTGCGCTTGAAGAGCCACGCGAAGCCGAAGGCACCGAGCGTGCCCAAGGCATACATGAGGATCATTAGGGAAACCTTCATGAGGAGGGGCACCCGATCTCCGGGGACGAGTGCGGCGATCATGAGCAGGTAAACGGGTAGCCGCGCGGAGCAACTCATGAGCGGGGCGACCAAGATCGTGACGAGACGATCTTTGGGATCCTCGATTGTACGTGTAGCCATGATACCGGGAATGGCGCAGGCGTGGGAACTCAGCAGCGGGATGAAGCTTTTGCCGTTGAGTCCGACCCGGTTCATGAGGCGATCCATAATGAACGCCGCGCGCGCCATGTAGCCCGTGCTTTCGAGCAGTCCGATAAAGAAAAACAGAATGAGAATCTGCGGAAGGAATTTGATGACGCCACCGACGCCACCGATGACACCGGTCGTAACAAGATCACGGAGATCACCGTCGGGCATGGCGTGTTTGACCCACGTGGCGAAGACGGCCGTTTGGTCGTCGATCCAATTCATGGGCGGCTCCGCCAGCGTGAAAATACTGATGAAGAGCAGAGTCATCACTGCGCCCAGCACGGCCCAGCCCCACACTGAGTGGGTGACGACGGTATCGATTTTGTCGGAGGGTGTCGGGCCGGTTTCGCCGGTCTGAAGAACCACCTCCGCAGCAATGCGGCCGATCGCGTCGTAGCGGGAGTTCACGAGTGCGCCGGCCCAGTCAGTGCCCTCGCCTTCCCAACGTTTTTGCCACGCACGGAGGATGTCTTCGGTGCGGGCATGGAGCGGGGTCGAGCCGGCGACGCGGACGCTGTCTTGGTCGGTGAGCAGCAGTAGGGCTTCGGCGCGGGCGATGAACGGGGCTTTGCCGTCGTGCGAGACGAGGGAGGCCTGAAGTTCGGTGACTGCGGGAGCGATCGCGGCGGGAACATCCCAAGCGTGCCGGGCCAGCGGGAGGTCTGGACGGCTCATGGCGACCTTAAGCTCGATGAGTCCCTTACCGTTAACGGCTTCGCACGCGATGACGGGAATGCCGAGTGCCTGCTCGAGTCGCGAGACACGGACGGTGATGCCGGCGGCAGCGGCCAGATCCATCATGTTGACGACGAGAATGACGGGGCGACCCAAGTCGAGAATCTGGTGAACGAGATAGAGGTTTCGTTCCAGATTCGTGGCGTCGATGATGCAAAGAATCCGGTCGGGTTGCGCGGTGTCGGCGCGGCGACCGAGGAGGACGTCGCGGGTGACGGCTTCATCGGGGGAACGTGCGGCGAGCGAGTACGCGCCCGGCAGATCGATGACCGTGATGGGTTGGCCATGTTGCGAGTAGGCCGTGCCGATCTTTTTTTCCACGGTAACGCCGGGGTAGTTACCCACCTTTTGTTTTAATCCGGTGAGAGCGTTAAAGAGCGTCGTCTTGCCGCAATTGGGATTGCCGACGAGTGCGTAGACTGGGGTGCGCGTCGACGACGGTTGGGCGAGCGGGGAGGAAATGTGCGACGGCAGAGCCATGAGGGCGGCGAGGTCGGGTTATTCGGCCGGTTCGACGAGCACGTGATCTGCGTCTGACTTGCGGAGGCTGAGGTGGTAGCCTCGTAGTTTTATTTCGAGCGGATCGCCGAGGGGTGCGGTGCGAACGAGCGTCACGCGGGTGCCGACGAGCAGGCCCATTTCGCGCAGGCGAATGGAGGCTGGGTCGGCTTTGGGAAATGCTCGGATGACGGCGGAGGCACCGATCGCGAGCTCCGAGAGCTTGATGGGAGCAGCCATGGCGGCGTTCAGAGCCGGCTGACTTCTTCGACTAAGATATTTTTCGCGGCACCGTGGCTGAGGGCGATGCGATTGCCGTTGACCGAGCAAAGGATCGTCACGGTGCCCGAAATTTTGGTGACGCAGGCTGATTCGCCAAAACCCATCTCGCGGACCCGTTGGCAAAATTGCGCATCACCGGTGAGTTCGCAGACGCGTCCGACGGTGCCAGCAGCAAGCTGGCAGAGCGGCAGGCGAAGGCTGGGTGTGGGCAGACTCACGACGGGGCGCGGGGGTTGCTGCTGAGACTCGGTTTCAATGGCGGTCTAATAAAAAGGCCCGTGCGCGGAAACGCGAGCGGGCCGTGAAGAATTTTTTAGCGGCGGCGTCGCTTGACGGCGAGTTGGGCGCCGCTGTAGCGCACAAGGTTCTGGAGGTGTTCGTATTGCTGCGGATCGAAATCTTTGGCGGCCTTGAGTTCGGCTTCGGCGCGTTTGAGCGCGGCCTCGACGGCATGTTCGTCGATTTTTTCTTCGGTGATGGCGTGTTCGGCGAGCACTGAAACGCGATCACCTTCGACTTGCGCGAAGCCGCCGCTTACGGCGAGCAGGGTGGTCACACCGTTTTTCGTCACGCGGAGTTCGCCGTGTTCGATTTGGGTGAGCAAAGGAATGTGGCCGGAGAGAATGCCGATTTCACCGGTGGTCGTCGGGATGACGACGGTGTCGATGGTGTCGGCATAGACCCGAGCCTCAGGGGTGACGATTTCGAGGGTGAGGGCCATGGCCGATTATTTCTTGGCGGCGGCGGCGATCACTTCGTCGATGCCACCCTTCATGTAGAAGTCGCCTTCGGCAATGTGATCGACCTCGCCATCGAGAATCATTTTGAAGCCGCGGACAGTTTCTTTGACGGGGACGTATTTGCCGGGGGTGCCGGTGAACACTTCGGCCACCGCGAACGGCTGCGAGAGGAGGCGCTGGATCTTTCGGGCGCGGTAAACGGTTTGTTTGTCGTCGGCGGAAAGTTCGTCGAGACCGAGAATCGCGATGATGTCTTGCAGATCTTTGTAGCGCTGGAGGACGCGCTGCACTTCGCGGGCAACCTTGTAGTGCTCTTCGCCGACGATGTCAGCTTGCAGGGCCTTCGAGACGGATGCGAGCGGGTCGACGGCGGGATAGATGCCGAGCTCGGCGATGGAACGTTCCAGCACGATGGTGGAGTCCAAGTGGGCGAAGGTGTTGGCGGGCGCCGGATCGGTGAGATCGTCGGCGGGTACGTAGACAGCTTGCACGGAAGTGATGGAGCCCTTCTTCGTCGAGGTGATGCGCTCTTGGAGGAGGCCCATCTCGTTGGCGAGCGTCGGTTGGTAACCAACGGCCGAAGGAGAACGTCCGAGGAGCGCGGATACTTCGGAGCCGGCTTGTGAGAAGCGGAAAATATTGTCGATGAAGAGGAGCACGTCCTGGTTCATCTCGTCGCGAAAATATTCGGTCATCGCGAGGGCGGAGAGGGCGACGCGCATACGGGCACCCGGGGGCTCATTCATCTGGCCGAACACGAGCGCGACCTTGGATTTGCTGAGATCCTTCTGGTCGATGACGCCCGCCTCGGACATTTCGTGGTAAAGATCGTTGCCCTCACGGGAGCGCTCACCGACGCCGGCGAAGACGGACATGCCGCCGTGGGCTTTCGCGATGTTATTGATGAGTTCGAGGATGACGACGGTTTTGCCGACGCCGGCACCACCAAAGGCTCCGGCTTTGCCGCCCTTGATGAATGGGCAAATCAGATCGATGACCTTAATGCCGGTCTCGAGGATCTCGGCTTTGGTATTTTGCGCGGTGAGGGTGGGTGCGGGACGGTGAATCGGGTAGCGCTTTTCGAATTTGACCGGGCCTTTGCCGTCTACTGGGTTGCCGGTGACGTCGAAGATGCGGCCGAGCACGCCGTTGCCAACGGGCACGGAGATGGGCGCGCCGGTATCGACGACGGGCATACCGCGGACGAGACCTTCGGATGAAGACATCGCGATGGTGCGAGCCACACCGCCGCCGAGGTGCTGCTGGATCTCGAGGGTGAGATTCTCCTTTTTGCCATTGACCGTGAAGTCGATGGTGAGCGCCTGATAGATGGGCGGGATGGCGTTTTCCGCGAACTGGACGTCGACGACGGGGCCGATGACTTGGACGATTTTACCGGTGTTGCTCATGTGAGAAAGGATCGATGGAAAGGGAGGCGCGTGAGGGTGGTCAAAAATTAAGCGGCGAACTGGGCGGCGGCGATTTCGAGGATTTCCTGCGTGATGCCGGCCTGACGGGCCTTGTTATATTCAAGGGTGAGCTCGCCGAGGAGTTTCGTGGCGTTGTCCTTGGCGGTCTTCATGGCGACCATGCGGGCGCTGTGTTCGGAAGCTTTCGCGTCGATGGCGTGCTGGAAGAGCTCTCGGTTAATGTAGAGGGGCAGGATGGCCTCGAGCACGCTCGCGGCATCGGGCTCGAAGAGCATTTGGTTGTCGGCGGTCTTGGTGGCGGCGGTGGCTGGAAGGCCGGCGTCGGACCGGAGATCGGCGAGGATGTCCTTCACGCTGGTGAGCGGGAGGAGCGTCATGGTGGTGGGGGCTTGAACGAGGGTATTACGGAAGCGCGGCCAAATGACTTCGACGGTGTCGACGGCGCCTTCGATGAACTGTTTCACCATGAATTCGGCGATGATCTTGATATCGGCAAACGAGGTTCGATCATTCGCGGGGAAGTCAGCGAGCAAATCGCGGTGTGTCCGGGCAATGAATTGCGTGCCCTTGCGGCCGATGACGGCGTATTTCGCAGGCGTTTTGATATCTGTGACAACTTTCAGGACGTTGGAATTCAACGGGCCACAGAGTCCCTTGTCTGAAGTGATTAAAATGATACCACGCGTGCGGATTTCGCGCTTGGCGAGAAACGGATGGTGAGCTTCTTCAACGCGGTCAGCGATGGCGCCGAGCATTTTCTCCATCAGTTCGGCGTAAGGCCGCCCGGCGAGTGCGGCAGCCTGGGCCTTCTTCATCTTCGACGCAGCCACCAGCTCCATCGCCTTGGTAATCTGGCGGGTGTTCTTGACCGACTTGATGCGGCGGCGGATGTCTCGGGTTGAGGCCATTGCTGGAAGTAGCGAGTAGTGAGTGGCTGGGGGGGGCGAGTGGCGGTTAGCGAGTGGAGGCTTGGGAAAGGCTCCCTACTCGCTACTTTTATGCGCGTGACGGGTTAGGCGGCGAACGTGGGCTTCCACTCGTCGCAGGCGGCTTGAAGTTTGGCTTCGAGGTCTTTGTCGAGGGCGGCCTTGGTGCGGATCTCCGTGAGGAGGGCGTCCTTGCGGGTGGTAAAAAAGTCTTTCAGCGACGCGGCTGCGGCGACGGTTTTCTTCGTGTCGATAGCGTCGAAGAAATTTTTCTGCATCGCGAAGAGGACCGCGACCTGGAGCTCGATGGGCGCGGGGCTGAGCGCGGGCTGTTTAAAGAGTTCGACGATGCGGGCGCCGCGTTCGAGCTGGGCTTTGGTCTTGGCGTCGAGGTCGGAGCCGAATTGGGCGAAAGCGGCGAGTTCGCGGAACTGGGCGAGCTCACCCTTGAGTTTGCCGCCGACTTGTTTTGTGGCTTTGATTTGTGCGGAGGAACCGACGCGGGAGACGGAAAGACCGACTGATACGGCGGGACGGATACCTTGGTTGAACAGGTCGGTCTCAAGGAAGATCTGGCCGTCGGTGATCGAGATGACGTTGGTCGGGATGTAAGCGGAGACGTCGCCGGCCTGGGTTTCGATGATGGGGAGTGCGGTCAGCGAGCCCTTACCGTCGAGGCGTGCGGCGCGTTCGAGCAAACGTGAGTGGAGATAGAAGACGTCGCCGGGATACGCTTCGCGGCCGGAAGGGCGTTTTAGAATCAGGGAAATTTGACGGTAGGCGACGGCATGCTTGGAAAGATCATCGTAAACGATGAGTGCATCCATGCCATTTTCCATGAACCATTCACCCATGGCGGCGCCGGAGAACGGGGCAAGGTATTGGTTGGCGGGGTTGTCGGCGGCGGGAGCGCAGACGATGATGGAGTATTCGAGCGCGCCGGCCGCCTCGAGGGCCGACATGGTGCGCACGATGTTAGAATTTTTCTGACCGACCGCGACGTAGATGGAATAAACGGGGCGGAATTTCGGATCTTTGCTGGCGAGGCCGACCTTGTTGATCTTGGCCTGATTGATGATCGTATCGATGCAGATCGTGGTCTTGCCGGTGCCGCGGTCGCCGATGATGAGTTCGCGTTGTCCGCGACCGATCGGGATCATGGAGTCGATGGCCATGATGCCGGTGAAGAGCGGTTGGTTAACGGATTTGCGCGCCACGATACCGGGCGCGATTTTTTCGACGGGATAATATTCGGAGGAGGCGATGGGACCTTTGCCGTCGACGGGGTTACCGAGCGCATCGACCGCGCGGCCGAGGAGGGCTTTGCCGACGGGGACGGAGAGGAGCTTGCCGGTGGTTTGGACTTCGTCGCCTTCTTTGAGGAGGGAGACGTCGCCGAGGACGACGCAGCCGACTTCGTCTTCTTCGAGATTGAGCGCGATGCCAATAGCTCCGCCGGGGAACTTCACCATCTCGTTATACATGACCTCGGAAAGGCCATCGATTTTGGCGACGCCGTCGGCGACGGTGCGGATCTTGCCGGTGTTCTTTTTGACGGCCTTGCTGGAGAGCTTGGCAATCTGCTGTTCGATTTGGTCGAGGACGGTGCTCATCGCGGGTAGAAAAAGTTGTGAGTTGAGAACTGAGTTTTGAAAGTCGGATTAGACGGCGGCGGCGAGGGCGGCGAGTTGGCCGCTAACGGAAGACTCGTAGGTGTCATCGCCCACCCGAACGCGAAAGCCGGCGAGGAGCGCAGCGTTCGGTTGGGTGTTCGCAGAAATGGTGCGTGCGTATTTTTTCGTCATGGCGGCGGTGATGGCCGCGATGGTGGTGGCGCTGACCGGACCCGCGTGTTCAATGATGGCTTGGCCGCGGGCGAATTCGGCGGCGATGAGGCGTTGGTAGGCCTTGAGTACGGCGAGCGCGTTGGCCGGGCGGTGCTTCTCAATATATTCCAAGACGCCAGCAACTCGGTCGGTCGACAGTGCACCTTCAACGCTGCTCAGTTTAAAAAACTGGCGCGCGAGGAGCTGGATTTGTTTTTTACTGGAGGCCATGGCGGGTAGCTGAGAGTGGAGCGTCGAGAGTCGGCCTTAGACGCTCGTGAGTTCGCGGGACGCGGTTTCGTTGTAGGAGGCGCGATCGGCTTCGGTGAGTTTCTTGGCGAGAACGCGCTCGGTTGTAGTGACGACGAGGCGGGCGATCTCGGAACGGGCGTCGGCGAGCATTTTCTTGTGTTCGAGCTCGATGGCCTGTTGGGCCTTGGCGAGGATGTCGCCGGCGCGGGTGGACGCTTCTTGGGTTTGTTTGTCGGTAAAGTCTTTGGCGGATTTGCGGGCGTCGTCGATGATCCGAGTGGCTTCGAATTGGGATTTCTTGATGAGCGCAGCGCTCTCTTGTTGGGCGGCGGCGAGTTTTGCCTGCATCTCTTCGGCGTATTTCAGGCCGGCGCCGATTTTGACAGCGCGCTCGTCCATCGCGGCGATGGTGGGCTTGATGCCGAATTTATAGAGGACGGCGAGGACGATGAGGAAGCTGACCGCCTGGATGATGATGTATTTTGGCTCGAGGCCGAATTTTTCCGCGAGGCCGGGTTGGGCGGCGTGGGATTCGACGGCGGCGGCGAGGAAGAGAGGCAGCGTCATGGCGGTAGAGCGAGGAAAGGGAATGGCGACGCGGACCAGCCGCGCCGCCGGTTCAAAAGACGGGCGATTATTTGGCGAGGAACAGCGCGAGGATGCCGAGACCTTCAGCGAGGGCCATGCCGATGATGGCTTGAACGAGGATCTTGCCGGAAGCGGCGGGATTGCGACCGACGGCTTCGGCGGCTTTTTGACCGATGAGACCGACGCCGATGGCGGCGCCGAGGAGACCGAATGCGCTGGCGATGTTGCCTTGGATTTCAGCGATGATGTTGAGCATGTGGGTGGTGGTTCTGTATTGTTGGATTTCCGTCGTGCGCGCGCGAGGCACGCTCCCGACGGGAGAGGTTTTAGTGGTGCGCTTCTGCCGCGTGGTCGGACTTGTCGTCGTGTGCGTGTTCGTCGTGGTCGTCGCCGTGGTTACAGAGCAGACCGATGTACACCGAGGTCAGAAGGGTGAAGACGAGCGCTTGGATCAATCCGACGAGGAGCTCCATAAAATAGAAAACAAAGAAGAAGCCGGTGCCGTGAAGGAGGTTTTCGCCGCCGAAGACGTTGCCGAAGAGACGGACGGAGAGGGTGAAGGGGCGGATAACAATCGAGAAGACTTCGATGAATCCGACGATGAAGAAAACGAGTGCGAGAATGGGATACAGCCAACCGGGAGTTTCTTTTTTCTCGGCTTTGTTACCGAAGAGATCCCAAAGGATGAGCTTGGTGCCGGCGATTTTGAAAACAATAATCAGCCACGCTCCGAATGAAATCAGGGCGAGCGCGATCGTGCCGTTGAAGTCTGAGTTGTGCGGGCGGATGAGGGGGCGGGTAATATGGAAGTGACCGGCGGCGTCCGTCGTCCCCCACCCCATGGTCCCAACACCGGGAATGAGCCCCATCCAATTGTGAAAAAGGATGAAGATGAAAAACGTGACCAAAATGGGAAACGCCAAGGGGAAGGCTTTCTTGCCCACGATGGGTTCGAACAGGTCCCGCAGTGCTTCGATTAACGATTCGATTACGGCCTGCCCTTTGGAGGGGAGAATGGTGGGTTTGCCGACGAGATAGAGGACGAGCGTCACGAGCAGAGCTGAAATCACCCAACCGGTGAACATACTGTTGGTGATGGTCCAGCCGCCGCCGAAATCTACGAGTTTAGCCGCACTCGGCGCGACTCCCTCCGCGAAGGCGGTGAAGGGAAGAGCGAGTGCTGCGAGAAGAGTGGTGAATTTTGTGCCTCGTGACATGCGTCGTGAAACGGTTTGGACCGAAAAGAAAGGGAGAGCAAAGGCTACGGCGCTAAGCTTCGTCAACCCCGGAAATCTCTGGTTGGCGAGGAGGGCGCTACAAATTAGTCCCAGCGCGTTTTTCGAGTGTCGTCGTTTATAATGGAGGATTTTGATTACTGGGCTCGGATAATCGGTGGGGTGGTGGCAGGCTGTTTGGAGCGCGCAATGAGCGAGTGGTAGCTCGGCGCGCGGGCTTGGAAAACCGTTTCGTGTTCGAAGGGCCAAGGTTCGGCTCCTTCGGGGATTACGTCCCAGTTGGCATGGTCGCTGAGCACCGCCTTGGTATCGTCGTAATACGGGGTGAAATCGGTACGGAAATAGAGGCGCGCGCCCTCCCCTGCCCTAGCGGCTACCGAGGCGAGGAAATCAGACTGCATGATGCGATGCTTATGGTGGCGGAGTTTGGGCCAAGGGTCGGGAAAAAGGATGAAAAGCCGGGAAAACGTCGCGTCGTCGGGCAGGGTTTCTAGAAAGAGCCGGGCTTCTGCATGAACAAAGTGGAGATTTGAAAGGGTGGCGCGGTCGCGTTTTCGGAGGGCCCGTTCGATCCGTTCGCCGATAATGTCGATGCCGATGCAGAGTTCGGTCGGGTGGGCTTGCGCATAGGCCGCCAGGAAATGGCCGTGTCCACTGCCGATCTCCCAAGTGAACCGAGCTTGCGGTGCGAGGATCTGAGCGTGACACGCGCGCAGGTCGCGTCGGCGCGTCTCCATGAGTTCAAGATATTGGGCGGTGCGGGCGGGATTTTCCACGGGAAGAGGCGTGCGTCAGCGGGGCGGAGTGATCACAGCATCACTCCCCTGCCCTACCTGCTTGGATAAGAATCATTAAAATCCCTATATCAGAAGGATTTACACCACTAATCCGACTGGCTTGGCCCAGGGTCATCGGTTTGATCTCCGTAAGTTTTAGCGCGCTCTCTCGGCGCAAGCCGCGAACAGTCATGTAGTTAATATTAGAGGGCAGGCGGATTTTGTCGATGTGAGAGAGTTTTTCGACGTGGCGCTGTTCGCGGGCGAGATAGCCTTGATAACCAACGCGATAAATAACTTCGTCACGAATCGTGCTGGGCACATTCAGAAACACCTCGGGTAAGGTGGCGGTTTCTCGGTCCCGGCGAATCGCATCACCCCAAGAGCCGCCGTGGGTGCGGTTCTTCTCGAGGAAAGTAACCCAGTAGGCAATGTCTGCGAGTTTTTGTTCGATGCGCTGGATTCGACTGGATGACACCAATGATTGGGCGCGAGCGTGGTGCAGGAGACGGGCTTCAGCGCTGCCGTGATTAAACAGGAGCCGATGTTCGGCGCGACTCGTGAACATACGGTAGGGCTCGTCCGTGCCCTTGGTGACGAGATCGTCGATCAGCACGCCGATGTAAGCTTCATGCCTTTGCAAAATCAGCGGGGCCCCTCCCCTCACCTTGTTGACCGCGTTGACGCCGGCCACGAGGCCTTGGGCGGCAGCTTCTTCATAGCCTGACGTACCGTTAATTTGACCGGCAAAGAAGAGGTTTTCGACCTTCTTGGACTCCAGGGAGGCGAAAAGCTGCGTCGGCGGAGCAAAATCGTATTCCACGGCGTAGGCCGGACGAAGCAGTTGTGCCCGTTCCAGGCCGGGAATACTGTGCACCATCTGGCGCTGAACCTCAAAGGGCAGACTTGTTGACAAGCCATTCACATAAAATTCGTTGGTCGCCCTACCCTCGGGTTCGAGGAAAAGCAGGTGCCGCGGCTTGTCTGCAAAGCGCACAAATTTATCCTCAATACTGGGGCAATACCTTGGCCCGACGCCCTCGATCTCACCGCTATACATGGCAGACAGGTGGAGGTTGTCGCGAACGAGCTGGGCGGTCTCCGGCGTCGTGTAGGTCATCCAACACGAAACTTGTTCACAACCGGGCGGCCAGCCTAGGCGGCGTTCGCCGGTTTGTTCCACGTGGAACAAATCTAAGGGATCCCGGGTGTCGTGGAATGCGAAGTGGGTCGGCGTGGGGTCGCCTTTCTGCTCCGTCATCTTCGAGAAATCGAGGCTCCGGCCCAGCAGTCTAGGCGGCGTGCCGGTCTTGAGGCGCCGGAGTTCAATCCCGGCCTCGAGAAAGCTGGCCGAGAGCGTTTTGGCGCTAAAATCACCCAAACGGCCGCCTTCGTTCTTGTTTTGGCCGATATGCATCAGCCCCCGCAGAAACGTGCCGGTGGTCACGACCACCGTTCGGCCGCGAAATTCAATATCCAGATTGGTCCGGCAACCGACGACTTTGCCGTGCTCGAAGATCAAGCCGGTGACGGTCGCTTGGAAGATCTCCAGATTAGGCTGAAGCTCGAGGGTGTGCTTCAGGCGAAACTGGTAGGCTTTCTTGTCACATTGGGCGCGAGGCGACTGGACGGCGGGACCTTTTGATTCGTTCAGGAGCCGAAACTGAATGCCGGTCACGTCGGTGTTGATCGCCATTTCACCACCGAGCGCGTCGATTTCACGGACCATTTGGCCTTTGGCGAGGCCGCCGATCGCTGGGTTGCAGCTCATCTGGGCAATCGTATCGATATTACCGGTCAGGAGCAGGGTAGAAGCACCCATCCGGGCTGCGGCCATGGCGGCCTCGACGCCGGCGTGGCCGGCGCCGCACACAATCACATCATGGTGAGTTCCGTTTTGAAACATCGGGAGAGTCAAGAGGGCAGGGGACGTTGAGTTCAGTCGGCGTGAGGGCAAGGGTCCTATTTGCCGATGCAAAAGGTCGAGAACAAGGCATCGAGCATGCGCTCGTTGTCGACCTTGCCCGAGATTGATCCATAGGCCTCCAACACACCGCGAAGGTCGCTCGCGAGGAGCTCGATCGGCTCGTTCGCCGCCAGCTTCGCTTGGGCATCAACCAAACAGAGTCGGGCTTGACCCAACGCATCGGCATGCCGTGCATTGATCGCAATCGTCTCGGTTCCCACCTGCTGTTGAAACGAATCTGCGCGTAGAATAATCTCGGCGGTGAGCGCGTCGATACCCGCGCCCGTGAGCGCGGAAACATGGCGAATGGGGATATCCGAAGAAAGCGAAAGCGTCGGCCCTGTGTTACTTAAGTCACTCTTATTGAAGATGATTATAGAATTTAGGGACGTCACCTTATGGGTGACTTCAAGGGGAAGTGCAGGCGGGGGAAGTCCCGTGACATCGAAGACCAACAGAAAAAGGTCCGCCTCGTCCGCACGTTCGAGCGTCTTGGCCATGCCCAGTCTTTCCACGGGGGCAGGGGAGGGGTTGAGTCCGGCCGTATCAATAATCCGCAAACAGTGTGGGCCGACGATTAATCGCTCCTCGATGAAGTCGCGGGTGGTGCCGGGCTCCGGACTCACCAGGGCGCGATCATGGCCGACTAACCGATTGAGCAGGCTGCTCTTACCGACGTTGGGCGCGCCGATAATCACCGTTTTGATCCCATCGCGCAGCAGCTCACCGTAGTGGCTCGTTGCGAGGAGGCGATCGGTCTCCCGGGCTAGAAGCGTCAACTCTAGGCCTACGATCGTGCGGTCTTCGGCCGGCAAATCCTCTTCAGGGAAGTCGATAGAGGCCTCCACGCGGGCCAAAATCTGCAATAAACGGTCTATAAGCGCCTTCATTTGGCGTCCGAGTGAGCCCCGGAGCAGCTGATTGGCTGCGGCCAAGGCGCGTTCACTGCGTGCATGGATCAAGTCCATGACGGCCTCGGCCTGACTCAGGTCCATCTGTCCGTTCAAAAATGCCCGTTGCGTAAATTCCCCGGGTTCCGCGGGACGACAGCCGCGCGCGAACAAATCCTCCAAAATCATTTGGGCAATCAGGGGATTTCCGTGCGACGAAACTTCCAGCGAATCCTCGCCGGTGTAGGAGCGCGGGCTTTGGAAAAATGTGCACAATACATCGTCCAGGAGTTTGCCCGAGCGGTCCCGGTAGTCGGTGTGGGTGGCGACCCGGGGTGGGGGAGTGACCCCGAAGATCGCCGCGCACAATCTGGACGTATCCGGACCACTGATGCGAACGACCGCGAGCGCAGAGGTCCCCCGCGGGGTGGCCAGAGCGGCAATGGTGTCGGGGGAGCGTGGCATGGAGCGGGCGATCACGCTTCGCGGGGGCGTGCACCAAGTCAAACGCGCGTGCGCCGCTGAACCTGCGTCCGGCCGAGCTGGACTCCCCGCGTTCGCTCTGGGCCGGGGCGAACCGGCGCTCAGCGGGCCGTCACACTCAGTGGTGCTACGCGCATGCCATCGGAAACTTTGTCGCCGGGATAAACAATCACCTGCGCGCCCTCGCTCAAGCCGTCGAGGATCTCGGTTTGGATACCGTTACTGCGGCCCACGTTCACCATGCGGAGTTGGGACCGGCCCCCGACGAGCACGAAGGCCTGCCAGCGACCCGCGCGTTGAAACAAAGCTCCGGCGGGCGCGCATAACGCGGCGGTGTTTTCCCAGACGACGATGCGGGCCTCGACCCGATAGTTGTCGCCGAGGGTCAGCCGTTTTTCGAGGGGGTCCGTAAAATCCGCGATGACGTAAACGCGCTGTTCTTCAACGCCGAGCGCGGAAATTTTGGTGAATCCCGAAGGCTCCACATGGCGTACCCGGGCCGCCAGAGCTTCCGCGCCGCCCCACTGCTCAAGCATGACGCGTGCTCCGGGCTTAATCGCCACCCCATCGCGCGAGAGCACTTCGATCCGGACTTCGAGATCAGTCGGATCGCCCACCTCCAGCAACGGAAAGCCGCCGGGCACCACACGCGCACTCTCTTGGAGGACCCGCAGAATCCGTCCGCTCACGGCCGAAGTAATCACGAGCGGCTCCGCGCCCGCGGTTCCGCCGGTCCTGCCCCGCGAGAGAATCGCTTGGGCCTGCTCCAACTCAAACTCCGCCACTTGCAAGCCAAACGCTGCCCCGCGTTCGTCGTGCTGGGTCGTGGCCGCGCGCATTTGGGCGGCGTCAAATTCCTGGACCGAAAGCACTTTTTGGGTGAACAGCTGTTGCAGCCTTTCGAGGTCGGCCGAAAATAATTTCGCCGCGGCAGCAGCGCGTTCGCGCTGAGCTCGGGCGGCATCGCGGGCCGCTCCGGCCGTGCGCACGCGGGCCTCCGCCTGGGCCTGGCCGCGTGCATCCAGAAAGTCAGCACCGCTCGTCTCGAGGGTGGCGAGTATCGTTTTTCCTGCTACGACCACGGCGCCGGCTTTCCACTCAATCCGGCGGAGTTGGCCCGCCACCGGGGCCGACACGACGTAGCGATGCTTCACGCGCGTCATACCTTCTTCGTCGACGGTCACGTTGAGCGGGCCACGCGAAACGCTGCCCGCCTCGACGGGGACCGCCCGCGGCCAGAGCCCGACGACGATCAAGGTAACCAGCAGCCCGAGGCCGAGCCACGGGAGGCGACGCCGCCATGCGGGCGTGCCGTTCTTCTTGGTGACAGGGGAGGGGAGGGGAGCTGGGTTCATGGCAGAAAACGAAGGAGGTTAATCGAGCGCTTTGAGGGCGCTCACCAGATTAATATCAGCGAGCTTGCGGGCCGCAAACCACGCGGACAACGCGGAAGCACACGCGACGACCAGAATCGCAAACGCGTAGTTATCGGCGGTTAGCACGAGTGGTAGGCGCACCGTTTCCGTGTTTACTGAAGAGATAATGCCCTGTGCGAACCCGGCGCCAATCACGAGTCCGAGTGGCAAGGCCGCCACGGTGAGCAGGACGAGTTCACCCACCAGCACCGCTCCCACTTCCCTGCGGCTGAAGCCCAGTACCCTCAGGGTGGCGAGCTCGCGCGTGCGCTCGGAGAGCGAGATCCGGGCGCTGTTATAAATCACGCCGAAGGCCACGATGATCGCGAACAGGAGATACATTTTTTGGAGCAGACCGATGCTCTCGCCGGTCGTTTTGCGGAAACCATCACGTATTGAATTCTTGATGACACAACCGGCGGCGCGTGGCGTGTGTTTCACGGCGTGCAAAAAATCGCTCCAGCGACTCGCGTTGACGACGAGGTGCGCGCCGCTGATGCGATCGCCTTCGAGGAGCAGGCGGTTCAAGGCGTGCAGTTCCATGTACGCGGCCATGCCGGCGAAATCCTCGGCCAAACCGATCACGGGAACAGCGAGTTCGCGCTCACGACCTTCCAAGACCTTCGCAATCACCTCGTCGCCCGGACGCACATGTAGGATGTCGGCCAGTTTGCTGGAGATGACGATCCCGCGCGCGGGCAGAGTGAGTTGACGCGGTTCCGCGTCGATGACCCGACTCAGGGTTCCGCGCTCAGGGAGGCCCTGAAGTGTTAATCGCCGGGAAATCGGACCGGCGCGAAGTTCGACGGGAACGTACCGAAACGGCTCGGCGAGCTCGACGCCGGGCAGGTGCTGGAAATCGGCGATGGCGCGGGAGGGACCGGGTTCCACGAGGGTGAGCGTCACGGTCTGGCGTTGCACGATGTCCCACTGGAAATCGATGACGTAAGCGATCCCGTCGCGAAACGAATTGGGCACGATGAGAATCCCGGTGGCGAGCGCGAGCGCGAGACACGTGAGACCGCTGCGAATGGGGCGGCGTTCGATGTTGCGGAGTGCCATTCGAAACGAGGCGCTGAACCAACGGGCGCCTCCGATCCGTTCCAAGAGTGCGGGGCGAAAACTCGCCGGGGCCTCGGGCCGCATGGCTTCGGCAGGCGGCAGGTGCACGGCGCGCCGCACCGCCCCGGCCACGCCGGTGAAGGCGGCGAGGGCGCTGACGCCGGCAGCGGCCACGAGCACGCGAGCGTCGAGCACGAAGTCGAGTCGGGGGAAACGGAAAAATAAATGATACATCTCCACGAGCTGGTGCCCGAGATAAACGCCCCCGATGGCACCGAAGAGCACGCCCACAATCACGATGGCGAAGGAGAATTTGAAATAATGTGCGCCGACCTGGCGGTTGCTAAATCCGCACGCCTTGAGCATCGCGATCTGTTCACGTTGGAGGGCGATCTGTCGGCTCAGCACAGAATTCGTCATGAAGGCGGCCACGCTGAGAAAGACCAAAGGGAAGGCGAGCGACAGGCCTTGCAGCACGCGGATTTCATCGTCGACGCGGCGGTGCGAGGGATGGTCGACGCGAGCGTAGGCACCGCGGGCCCCGTAGGGTGCGAGCACCCGATTTACGGCGGCAATCACTGCGCCTTCGGAGGCGCCGGGAGCGAGCGCGATGGCGACATTGTTAAAGGCGCCATAGAGCTGGAAGGCAGTCGCGAGTTCTTTGTAAGGCATCCAGAAGACACCGTAGGTTTTGTTGTCGGGGAGCGCCGCGCCCGGCGGAGCCTCGAAGACGAATTCAGGCGAAAGCACGATGCCGGAAAGGCGGAAGTCGCGTTTGGTGCCGTTGAGAATCGCGGAAATCGCGCCGCCAGGTTTGAGTCCATGGGCTTCCGCGAACGCTTCACCGACGGCGAGTTCACCGCGCGTGGTGCGGCCGAGCGGCAGGCGGCCGGAGCGCACGTAGGGCCGATTAAGTACGGGCTCGCCACGCTCGGGTAGCGAGTTGAGGAGACCGACGGCGGGCTCCGGGAGACCGGGGACGTCGAGTGTCACCTGAATGGCGATACTCGTTTGCACGGTGGCGACGCCGGGGATGGCGGCGAGTTGCTCGCGCACGGCGTTGGGTGCGCGTTTCAGCCGGGCGAAGACGTCGGCGAAACGGTGTTCGCGGTAGTAGGTGTCGCGGGTCGATTCGAGCGAGAGGATGAGCGACCGGGTGGTGACCATCATGGCGAGACCGCACGCCATGACGAGGGCGACGGCGAACGCCTGAGACTTCAACGCGATGAGATCGCGGAGCAGTTTTCGGTCGAGGAGACTCATGGGCGGAAATCGTTCTTCGTTCTCCTAATCGTTCTCGTTCTCCCGTAGTGGATCCAGGCGGCGCGACGGTTCGGTCGCGTGAAAAACCGGGAGAAAGAGAATGAGAACGAGGAACGAGAACGATTCATCGCAGGAGCCTATTACCACGCGAGATCGCGGACGGAACCGCGACGCGCGTTGGAGTGGGCATTGACGATTCGACCGTCGGAGAGGGTGAAGACGCGGTCGGCCATATCGGCGAGGATGGCGTTGTGGGTGATGATGACGGCCAGCGTGCCGAGATCGCGGTTGATGCGCTCGATGGCCTCGAGGACGGTAATGCCGGTGTGCACATCCAGCGCGCCGGTGGGTTCATCGCACAGCAGCACAGCGGGGCGTTTCGCAATGGCGCGCGCGATCGCGACGCGCTGTTGTTCACCACCGGAAAGCTGGGCAGGGAAGTGGTCCATGCGCGGACCGAGGCCGACCAGTTCGAGGGCTTCCTCGGGCGCCATGGGGTCGCGGCAAATCTCGGTGATGAGTGCGACGTTTTCGCGGGCAGTGAGGCTCGGAATCAAGTTATACGCCTGAAAGACGAAGCCGACGGCATCGCGGCGAAACTGGGTGAGGCCGGATTCATCGGCTGTACCCAGATTCCAACCACGGTAGAGCAGGGTGCCTTGGGTGGGCGAATCGAGGCCGCCGAGTTGATTCAGGAGGGTCGATTTGCCGCTTCCGGAGGCCCCGAGCAGGACGACGAGTTCACCGCGAAAGAAATCGAAATCGACTCCGCGCAAGGCGGTGACTGCGGCGGTGCCTGCGCCGTAGACGCGGGCGAGTCCCCGCACGTGAAAAATGGGTTCGCGGTCGGCGCCAGCCGGCGGAGCGGACGAAGGGTGGGGGAGATGGGCTGCGGCTGACATGAGGGAGTCGTGGATGAAGCCGCTGCACGCCGAACGCGGCAACGCGCAAACGAGCGGCGCTAGCCGGAAATTGAGGCATCGCTCCGTCCGTAGATAACAACCGGCCAATTCACGACAGGGACGCCGGTGCCACGTAGCGGCGTAGTCCAAAAATCAACGGACGTGGGTGGCCGTCATTTCGGCGAGGGCGCGCCGCGCGTAAAAAACAAAAAGCCGCATTGGCGGGAGCCCGATGCGGCGGAGGAACCAAAACGCTGGGTGCCGGAGGTGCCCAGCGTGAGCGCGAGCCGATTAGCCTTCGCCGAGCACGGGCTCGCCGGGTTTGATGGTTACTTTTTCGAGGATGGCCTTACCGATTTTCTCGGCGAGCTCGGGCTTTTCCTTGAGCGCGGCTTTCGCGGCGTCGCGGCCTTGGCCGACGAGGGCGCCTTCGTAGGCGATCCACGCGCCTTTCTTTTCAAGAATCTTATGTTCGATGCCGAGATCGATGAGCGAGCCCATCTTCGAGATGCCCTCGTCATACATGATGTCGAATTCCACCTCGGTGAACGGTGGGGCGATCTTGTTCTTCACAATTTTGATCTTCGTGCGGTTGCCGATGACCTTGCCCTCGGGCGTCTTGATTTGATCTTTGCGGCGAATGTCGATGCGGACGGAGGAGAAGAATTTCAGCGCGCGTCCGCCAGAGGTGGTTTCGGGGCTACCGAACATCACGCCGATTTTCTCGCGGATCTGGTTGGTGAAAATACACACGCAGTTCGTCTTGCTGACGACGGCGGTGAGGCGGCGCATGGCTTGCGACATGAGGCGAGCCTGGCTGCCCATCGTCATGTCGCCCATCTGGCCGTCGAGTTCGGCCTTGGTGATGAGGGCGGCGACAGAATCGAGGACGATCACGTCGATCGAGTTGGAGCGAATCAGCGTCTCCATGATGTTAAGCGCGTCTTCGCCGGAGTCGGGCTGGGAAACAAGGAGATCGTCGAGCTTTACGCCGACGACTTTGGCGTATTTCGGGTCGAGGGCGTGTTCGACGTCGATAAAGGCGGCGAGACCGCCGGCTTTTTGCGCTTCGGCAATGACGCTCAGACAGAAGGTGGTCTTGCCGGAGGATTCCGGGCCGTAGATTTCGATGATGCGGCCCTTGGGGAGACCGCCGACGCCGAGGGCGAGGTCGATGGCGAGGGAGCCGGTCGACAGCGTTTCGACCTTCATCTTGTGGTTGCTGCCTAGGCGCATGATCGAGCCTTCACCGAATTGCTTCGTGATAGCGGAGAGCGCGAGGTCGATATTTTTTTCACGTGCGACCACCGCGGTGGAGGTGGCGGCGGGAGCGGTTTTAGCGGGGGCGGCTTTGGACATGGGTGCTTGAGGTTTAGTTTGAAGGAGGACGGTTGCGGCGGATAATCGATACATGAGACAGCAGTTGTCTCACGTATCAAGAAAAAAATTGCCGGAGCTGCAAAATATCCGCCCGAGTGGTCGATGAGCGGCCGTGACGGCGGCGCCCGGGTCGCCGGAAACCGCCCGCCCGGCCCCCCATTTACCCACCGCCAACACCGCTTCGCGCCGCCGCCGAACCAACCCGCACTGCGTTTGAGGCTTGAGCCTGGGGAGAGGGTCGTTCGTTTTTAAGGTTCTGTCTTGTTTCCCGTCACCCTCCACTAACCTCCCATGAGAATCGGCCTCAATTCCTTCCTCTACGCGTCTCCGTTCACGACCAAGAGCACCTCGCTCTTCGCAAAATTCAAAAAATGGGGCTTCGCAACGGTCGAAATTCCCGTTGAAGACCCGAGCCACATCGACCCCGTCGCAGTCCGCGCCGCCGCGGAAAAAGCGGGTATCGCCATCGGGAGTATCTGTGCGTGCATGGGCCCCGGTCGCGATTTTCGCGGTTCGGAGGCCGATCAAAAAGCGGCGATGGACTACTGCGTCGCATTGATCGATCAGGCTGCCGTCATGGGCTGCCCGCGTCTCATTGGCCCAGTTTACTCCGTGGTGGGCAAGGCCGACGCCGTGGAGCCCGCGCAACAGAAGATCGAGTGGGCCCTGGTCGTGAAAAACCTCAAGGTCCTCGCGAAGCACGCTGAGGCGAAGGGTGTCACCATCTGTATCGAGCCACTCAACCGTTTCGAAACCGATTTTCTCAACACCTGCGACCAGGGGCTGAAACTCGTGAAGGCGATTGGCTCCAAGGCCGTGCTCCTGCACCTCGATACGTTCCACATGAACATCGAGGAGAAGAACCAGGCCGCCTCCATTCGCAAAGCCGGCAAGCTGCTCGGTCATTTCCATGCCTGTGGGAGCGATCGTGGCACCCCGGGTGGCGATCACATTGCTTGGCCGGAAATCGTGAAGGCGCTCAAGGCCATCGGTTATAAGGGCGACGTCGTCATCGAATCGTTCACGACCGACGTGAAGGTCATCGCCCGCGCCGCCGCGATCTGGCGCAAGATTGAGCCGAAGCGCGATAACATCGCGGTCAACGGGATCGCGTTCCTGCGCAAGGCGCTGAAATAAACGGCGACGTGCGCCCACCCCAACCCCGAAGACCCCGATGAAATTATTCCCAACCCTCACCCTGATCGCGGCCTGCGTGTGGCCGCTCGGCGCCTTGGCGGCCGATAAGAAAATCGTGCTCATTGCGGGCAAGCCCAGCCACGGCCCCGGTGCGCACGAGCATCGCGCCGGTTGTCTGTTGCTTCAAAAATGCCTCGCAGGGTTTCCCGGGGTTAAAGTCTTCGTTTACGACGGCGGTTGGCCGACCAAGCAGGTCGCCGGGCAGACGGTGGACAATGATGCCGTCCTCGAAGACGCCGATGCGATCGTGATCTATAGCGATGGCGGGGCGAAACACCCGGCCCTCGGTGGCGAGCACCTCGCGACGCTCGGTCGCCAGATCAAACGAGGGGCGGGTCTGGGTGCGCTCCACTACGCGGTCGAGCCGACCAAGGAAAAAGGTCAGGCGGAGTGGCTCGATTGGATTGGCGGCGCTTTCGAAATCAATTGGTCCGTGAATCCACACTGGGATGGGAATTTCAAAGCATTGCCCGTGCACGCCGTCACGCGCGGCGTGAAGCCGTTTACGACGAACGATGAATGGTATTTCAACATGCGCTTCCGCCCCGGGATGAAAGGCGTCACCCCGATTCTTACGGATGTACCGCCGCCGAGCACGATGAGCCGCAAGGATGATGCCCACGCTGGCAATCCCGCCGTGCGCGAGTTGGTCGCGAACCAGACGCCGCAGCACGTCATGTGGGTAACGGAAAACGCCAATGGCAGCCGCGGCTTCGGTTTCACCGGCGGACACCATCACGCGAGTTGGCAAAAAGAGGATCAGCGCAAACTCGTCCTCAATGCGATTCTCTGGCTGGCCAAAGTCGAGGTGCCGAAGGACGGCGTGGCGTCGACCGTCACCGCCGCAGACATGGCGGCCAATCTCGATCCGAAGCCGCCCGCTGCTACGAAGAAGAAGCAGCCGTAGGAGCTGACGCGAAGGGCGCTCAGCTGAGGCGAAAAACTGGGTTTCTCGCGGTGTCTCGTGGGTCGTCATGGCGATCAGGCAGCTGCCTGCGGCCCGCTTTCGAGATTCCCCCTTCCGTCTCGGCGGCGGATTCTCCGCTCTCTGCCGTGCCTTCTCCGTTTACGGGGTGCCCTCTTCGTTTAGCTGCTCCACGCCGATCCGTTTACACCGCAGAGACGACCTCGGACCGCAGAGAAAACCCTGTGGCGGCGCTCGCTTGATTTCACCGAGCAGGTGAATCTTCCGAGTCCGAAACATGAGCGAAAATCAGCGGTTCAGCTCCTGCTTCATCCGGGTGCATCCGCGTAATATCAATCGCCTAACAGCTTCCGACAGTGATTTGCCGGGTAGCCGCGAGCGCCAGCGAGTGGTGATGCGTCCACTCGCTCACGCTCGCGGCTACCAGTAGTCGAAAAATTACTACCAGCGGTCAAACACCCAAAGGACGTGGGTTTTACTCCAAAATCGAGCGCAGGCTGTCGAGGTCGAGGATGCTGGCGAGGGACTCTTCCTGCACGACGGCGGCGGCGAGGGCGGCTTTGTCTTTCTGCAACGCGCGAATTTTTTCTTCGACCGTGCCCGCGGCAAGGAGGCGGTAGGCGATCACGGGGCGCGTTTGGCCAATGCGGTGCGTGCGGTCGATAGCTTGGGCTTCGGCCGCCGGATTCCACCACGGATCGTAGAGGATGGCGTAGCTCGCGGCGGTGAGGTTGAGTCCAAAGCCGGCGGCTTTCAGCGAGAGGAGGAAAACGGTTTTGGTTTTGTCGCGCTGGAATTCATCCACCAGCTCGGCGCGGTTTTCCGTGGCGCCCGTGAGCATCAGGAAATTGATATTC
The DNA here is from genome assembly GCA_947467625.1 of Opitutia bacterium. Taxonomy (GTDB): domain Bacteria; phylum Verrucomicrobiota; class Verrucomicrobiia; order Opitutales; family Opitutaceae; genus GAS368. Next base: position 23,386 of record CANIJN010000042.1, read on the forward strand.
GCGGCGACGAGCCGGTCACGGATGAGTTCCAACATGCCCACGAACTGACTGAACACGAGGACCTGATGACCCTCGTCTTGGAGTTCTTCGAGGCGTTCGAGGAGGGCGTCGAGTTTCGCACTCGGGAGGTCGCGGTGGGCGGGATCGACGAGCGCGGGGTGGCAACAGATTTGGCGCAGGCGCAGGAGGCTCGCGAGGACGTTGAAGCGGACGGCGGCGAGGGCGGTGTTGGTGTCCACGCCCATCAGTTGGGAACGGGCGCGTTTGAGCTCGGCGTCGTAGAGGCGGCGCTGCTCGCCTTCGAGCTCGACGATGATTTCATCTTCGGTGCGAGAGGGGAGGTCGGGGGCGGCTTCGGCTTTGGTCCGGCGTAACAGGAAATGACGGACGCGGCGGTGAAGGCGCGCGAGGGCATCGGCGTCGGCTTGGTCGTGCTGGCGGCGGAAGGAGGTTTGCGTGCCCAGGAGGCCGGGCTGCGCGAAGGCGAAGAGGCTCCAGAGATCGGTGAGGCGATTCTCTATCGGCGTGCCGGTGAGGACGAGACGATGCCGGCTCAGGAGGGCGCGGGCGACTGAGGCGACTTGGCTGCCGGGATTTTTGATGAACTGGCCTTCATCGAGGATGACGGCATCCCACTTTTGGGTGCGGAACCACTCAGAATTGATCCGGAGTTGGGAGTAGTTGGCGACGAGCAACTGCGGCTTGAGGGAGGCGAGCTGGGTATCAGGGTCGGCGAGGGCAGGATTGAAGGCGGTGGCGTTGACGGAAGGCGTGAAGCGGGCGCTTTCTACGAGCCAGCCGTGCGTGACGCTCTTCGGGCATACGACGAGGGCGCGGAAAGGCGTGGCGGTGGAGTCGGCTTGCTGGCGCTCGTCGCTCCGGGCATCGGCGAGGTAGAGCAGCCACGCGAGCGTCTGGACGGTTTTGCCGAGACCCATGTCGTCGGCGAGGATGCCGCCGAGGCCGAGGGCGGAGAGATGGGCGAGGAAATGGAATCCTTCTTGTTGATACGGTCGCAGGGTGGCGCGCAGGCCGGCGGGGAGCGGGGGCGGCGGGAGCGCGGCGAGGGAGGCGACGCGTCGGCGGAGGGCGGTGGCGAGGGCGGCGTCGCGGGTCTCGAGGAGATCGGCTTCCGCGGCAAGTTGGAGCGCGTGGATCCGGTGAGTCGCGGGGCGACCGTCGGCGAGTACGTCGGCAGGGTCGAGGCCGAGGCGGGCGAGGGCGGCGGTGGTGGAGGCGTCGGTCTCGTCGGAGACGACCTCGAGGCGCTGCCAGCCGTGGCGCGGGAGGCTGACCCATTTGCCGCGGGCTTTCATGAGCAGGGCGATTTCGTCAGCGGAAAGTTTACTGTCTTCGATGCGGAGTTTGACGGTGAGATTGAACCAGTCTTGGCCGGCGCTTTCGGCGTGCGCGGCGGAAAACTCCACGTGCGCACGCAGGGGCGGGCCGAGGAGATTGGCGAGGCCGGGCGAAGCTTCGACGCCGAGGCCGGGAGGGAACGTGGCATGCCAAGCGACAAATTCCTCGGGAAACGTCTTGGTGACCGGGCGCGACCAATCACCGGCCCAATCCTGCCAAACGAGGGAGAAATCGGCGAGGCGCACCGTGGCGGCTTGGGCGAGGCCGAGATCGAATTCGAGCAGCGGGTCTTCGGGGCGGCGAAGGGTGGGCGCTCCGCGGGCGGTCCACTGCCAACCGGTGGTGATCCAGTGTTGTTCACACGGGAGGTCGTCGGCGCGGGCGAGGAGTTGCACGTGGAAGAGCATCGTGTCGGCATCGTCGGGTGCGGGGGTGAGCCAGCACTTGAGAAGCGGACGGAGTGGGATCCGACGGACGTTTTTTTCGAGGGCGGCGGGGAGGCGCAGGCCGACGGCGCGGAGGCGCGACATGAGCCGGGTATCGCCGAGGGCGGCGGTCGGCAGCGCGGTAGCGGGGGTGGGTGGTGGACCGGACCACACGCGGTGTTCGAAATAGTAGATAGGCGTCGGACGCAGTGTCACGAGCGTGGCGCGGGCGGCGCTCCGGCCGTCGGGGGTGACGAGGCGGAGATCGAGGCGTTCGGTGGCGGTGGCGGAGAAGCTGGCTTCGAGGACGAGCGGGGCGGGCTCGAGGATGAAGGGCTGGCCTTCGGGGAGCACGATGGCCTCGCGGGCGGCGCGGGTGCGGAAAATATTCGCGGTGGCCTCGGCGGCGAGGGGTTGGCGCAAGGCGGGTGGCTGGAGGCCGGCGCGGGATTCGGCGGAGAGGGCGAGGGCGAGGGCGGACTCGGGAGCCGTGAGGTGCTCGAAGTCGACGGGACGGGCGGAGGCGAGGGCAACGAACCATTTTTGCGGCGGCGAGCGCCACGACTTGCCGGCGCCGGGGCGCACCTCGATGAGCAGACCGCCCTCGGGGCGCACGCGGGCGCGCAGGCCAGCGAGCTCGACGGTGGCGGGATGGGTGCGGGCGGGGGTGCCGGTATCGTCGGAGGCGGCGAGTGCGCGCTGCCACGTGGCGAGATCGTGCTGGAGGAGGTGTTCCGCGATGGTCGCGCGGGTGGCGGCGGTGTGGGTGAGGGGACGGAAAACTTTCGGGACGGTGTGGCCGGCGAGTTCGTAGTCGTGGGCGATGTATTGCCAGAGTGCCCAGGGATTGGTGGGGGCGGTCGCGTGATCCCACCAGCCGGGGTAGGCGGGTGCGTAGAGCGGGGCGCCGCGGGGCGGCGTATGTTCAAAGCCATGACGCAGCAGGGCACCCGGATAGAGGGTGCCGTGGGCTTGGGAAAATTCGGCGTAGAGCGCGGCGAGGTTTTCCAGCTGGGTACCCTCCGCGGGGGTGAGGGCCCGACCGAGTTTCGCGGCGAGCACGGGCGTCCACTCCTCGCGGAAAGATTTCTTTTCGGGCGGCGGTGTGAATGCGGGCGTCGAGACGGTGGAGATCGGGGCCAGCGTAATCGGGGGCTTGGCGTCGGGATCGGGTGCGGTGGCTTCGTTGGCGGCAGCGGCGAGCCAAGCGAGTCCGGCGGCGTAGATGTGTTTGCAGTCCGTCCCGCGTTCGCAGGCACAGCGGGAGGTCCACTTCCCGCGCGTCAGGAAGAGGGTGATGAGGAGTTTTTCTTCATCGGCGATATCGGCCTCGACGTAGTGGTCGGCATTGCCGCGCAGAGCCGTGACTTGGCCGGTTTCGTAGCTGCTCGTGCCCCGTTTGCGGACAGGCTCTTCAAACGTGCCCAGCCACGTGCGGAGTGCGGTGAGCGACTCGGGCGTCTTGGTACTGCGGACGACCTGATGGCGAGGTTTGGCGGACATGATGGTTCGGAGCGCGGACGACGTGGTCCGAAGACTGCAAGGAATGAAACGAACAGGCGGACGAGAGCGCGTGCGCTCCCGACGGATTAGTAAACGTGTTCTTCGAGTAGAGCAAAAAGCTCGACCTCGGTGATGCGGCGCTGGGCCATGGAATCGCGCTCGCGGAGAGTGAAGGTATCACCGGGTTGTTCGATCGTCTCGAAGTCGATCGTGACGCACCACGGGGTGCCGATCTCGTCTTGGCGGCGGTAGCGTTTACCGATGTTCCCGCTGTCGTCGAAGAAGACGGCGTAGCGACGCTGGAGTTTTTTGTAGAGCGCGCGGGCGCGGCCGACGAGGGCTTCCTTGTTCTTGACGAGGGGCAGCACGGCGACCTTGACCGGGGCGATGCGCGGCGAGAGGCGGAGCACGGTGCGTTTCTCGACGTTGCCCTTGTCGTCGGTGACGTCTTCTTCGGCGTAACCGGCGCAGAGGACGGCGAGGAGAATGCGGTCGACGCCGACGGCGGGCTCGATGACGTGCGGGACGAATTTCTTCTTGGAGGTTTCGTCGAACACTTCCTGCGGCTTGCCGGAGGCGAGCGCGTGTTGGCCGAGGTCGTAATTACCCCGGGCGGCGATGCCCCAGAGCTCCTGCACGCCGAAGGGATACTCAAACATGATGTCGGTCGTGCCCTTCGAGTAGAACGCGAGCTTCTCCTTTTTGTGGGCGTAGAGCGAAAGCTTCGACGCGGGGAGACCGACGGAGATGAGCCACTGGCGGCACCATTCGATCCACTCTTGGTGGCACTGGGACCAATCGGCGTCCTCGTGGATGAAATATTCCATCTCCATCTGCTCGAATTCGCGGGAGCGGAAGATGAAGTTGCGCGGGGTGATTTCGTTGCGGAAGGACTTGCCGATTTGGGCGATGCCGAACGGGAGTTTCACGCGGCCGGTGTCCCAGACATTTTTGAAATCGACGAACATGCCCTGCGCGGTTTCGGGGCGGAGGTAGGCGACGGACGAGCCATCGGTCATGGCGCCGACGTTCGTCTGGAACATCATGTTGAAGGCGCGGGCCTCGGTGAGGCTACCGGGTTCGCCGGTGCCGGGGGACGGGATGAGGGGAATCTGGTCCGGGGTGGCCTCGGTGAAATCTTTTGGCGTCACGGGGGCGAGGGTGCCGACGATGGCCTTCTTGCGCTTAAAAGTCTCGGCGGCGGCTTGGAGCTTCGCCGTGGTGTCCTCGCTCTCCAGGGCGCTGACGTAGCCGACGATCGCACCGTCGACGGTGACTGGGGAAAAGAAGAGCTGGTCGGCGCGGAAACGCTGTTTGGAGACTTTGCAGTCCACAAGTGGGTCGCTGAAGCCGGCGACGTGACCGGAGGCCTCCCAGACCTTCGGGTGCATGATAATGGAGCTTTCGATGCCGACGACATCTTCGCGGCGGCGGACCATGTCGTTCCACCAGCAGTCGCGGATGTTTTTCTTGAGCTCGCTGCCGAGGGGACCGTAGTCGAAGAAACCGTTGAAGCCGCCGTAGATTTCGGAGGACTGGAAGATGAAACCGCGGCGCTTCGCGAGCGCGACGATGCTGTCCATGGAGACAGCGGGCGTGGTGTTGGCGGATGATTCGGCTGACATAAGAAGCGAGAGATAACGCAGCGCGCGGGCCGCGGTCAATTCCGGCGTTGCGAGATCAATGGCCCACGGCCCGCAATCTGGGTTTTCCCCGCCGCCAGCCAGTCAACGACTACCGCGGGGTGACGCCGGCCGGCGCGGTGGCCGGCCAGTTCGAGGCGTGGGCAGCCGTGGTCGCAGTGCGTAGCAAAGCGGGAACCGGGTTGCGAAACGAAAGTCGGAGCTGCACGGTTCAGCCTTTCGCTTTGACGCACCACCGCCCGTCTTTCTTTCCTCGATCCTTATGAACACCCGCTTCGTCGCTAAAACCCTTGTCCTCACCACTGCACTGATGTTCGTGAGCGGTGCCGGTCTCGCGTTGCGTGCGGCCGAAAAGGGTAAGGATAAAAATAAGGACAAGGCCGAGCTGCGTGCGCCGTTGCTGGTGGTCAGCGAAGGGAAGGCGCCGAATCGCGACCGCGCCGACCGCGTGAGTTATTCGGCCGTGATCAAGAAAATTTCCCCGAGCGTCGTCGCTGTCATCGTGAATCGGAAAGAGCGCGCGGCTCCGGCGGCGAGAGCCACGCCGAGTCTCGAGGAGTTGTTGCAACGCGGTTTCCCGGGGATGCCGGGGCAGGGGCAGGGGCCGGGCCAGGGCCAGCGTCCACGGCGGCAGCCAGCGCCGGTGCCGACTCGTCCGGGTGCTGCGGAGAGCGCCGCGCCGACGTCGAGTCCCGCGTCAGGTGTGATTATTTCGGCCGATGGCTATATCCTCACCAACAGTCACATTATCGAAGGTGCGGAGGACGTGAAGGTCGCGTTCGGCGATCCGCGCAAGGAATACACCGCGACGGTCGTGGGGCGTGATCTGCGCTCGAATGTCGCCGTGTTGAAGATTGATGCGACGGGCCTCACGCCCGCTACGCTCGGCGACAGCGACCAGTTAGAACTGGGCGACGTGGTGCTTGCGCTGGGTAATCCCGTCGGCCGTGGACTCACTGTGAGTCGCGGCATTTTAAGCGCCCTCGGTCGCGACGGAGCGAACGATGGCACGGAGGATTTTTTGCAGACCGACGCGGCGATCAATCCGGGTAATTCC
>CANIJN010000043.1 GCA_947467625.1 Opitutia bacterium
GACTCGGCAACGCCGTGGTGGCTTATGTGCGCTATCTTGGAAAAACTGTTTGGCCGGACTCGCTCGCTCCGTTTTATCCGCATCCCGGCCAATGGCCTGCCTGGACCGTCGCGGGAGCGTTGGCGTTGTTAGCTACGATCAGCATCGTGGCGTGGAGACTGCATCGAACCCACGGCTGGTTCGCTTTCGGTTGGTTATGGTTTCTCGGCACCCTCGTTCCCGTCATTGGAATCGTGCAGGTCGGCGCACAATCAATGGCTGACCGTTACACGTATGTTCCCCTCCTTGGCCTCTTCACCCTGATCGTCTGGGGAGCCGCCGCACTCGCCACGCATAGGCCGACACTGCGACGCGCCTTCATCGGTATGGCGATCGTCGCCGTGAGCTGCAGCGGGTTCCTGACCCAACAACAAGTATCGGCCTGGGAAAACAGCATTAGCCTTTATGAACGCAGCATCGCAGCCGGACAAGATAACGCGACCGTCCGCTACCTGCTCGCAGTCGCCACTCAAGCGGCCGGTCGACCTGAAGCCGAGGCCGTCGCGCACTATCGACGCGCCTTGGCCTTCGAGCCCGACTACATCAACGCCTCCACCCAGCTCGCTATCCTCGCGATCAATCACCAACGAATCGACGAAGCCCGCCAGCTCCTGGAAGCAAACCGGCGCGCGCAACCGCTGAACCCCGGCGTTCACGTCAACCTAGGATCGTTTTTCTCCGGGCAGAATCAACGGGAAACGGCCATCATTCATTTCAACACCGCACTGCGGCTCAAACCCGATCATCCCGATGCGCACCGCGAACTCGCCAAACTCGCCGTCACGGAACAGCGCTACGAGGACGCAATTGTTCACCTTGAGTCATTGGTCAAAGCCCTCCCCTGGGACCCGATCGCGCTCTGCGAGTTGGGCACGCTCAACGCCAATCTTCAGCGTTTCGAGCGAGCTCGGGAGTGCTTGGAGCGGGCCGTTTGGATTAATCCAAACTACCCGGCCGCGCGCGAGAATCTCCGTAGCCTCCAAAGTCTGATGGACGCCAAGCGCTAGCCGATCGCCCGCGACCGCGCCTCCGTCACCACCGCCGCCAGCTTCGCCTCGATCTCCGTCAACGGAACCTTGGCCACATCTTTTTGCGCGCGCCATTTCATTTCAACGATACCGTCCTTCAAGCCCTTGCTGCCAATCGTTAGCCGCAGCGGAATCCCGATCAGATCGGCATCCTTAAACTTCACCCCGGGACGCTCGGCGCGATCGTCGATGAGTACATCGGCCCCCGCACCTTCTGCTGCGGTAGCGAGTTTCTTCGCGAGATCCATCATTTCGGGCAGTTGCGGGTCGAGCACACAGATCAGCACCTGAAACGGAGCGACATTCCACGGCCAGACGATGCCGTCAGCGTCGTGGCTTTGTTCGATCACCGCCTGCATCGTACGGCTGATGCCGATACCATAGCAGCCCATCACCATTAAATGCGACTGCTTCTGATCGTCAGTAAATACAGCCCCGAATTTTTCAGAATACTTGGTCCCGAGTTTGAAGATATGTCCCACCTCAATGCCACGACGAACCTTGAGCGGATGACCGGATTTCGGATCGGGCTCACCGGGACGCACGCGCCGGAAATCACCAAACTGAGTGACCGCGAGATCGCGTGCCACGTTAACGTTGCGGACGTGGAAGCCATCTTTATTCGCGCCAGTCGTACCATTGCCAATCAAGCGGATCGCGTAGTCCGCGAAGATTCCCGCGAATGCGCTCGGATCCACGAGGGAGCCCTTGATGGCACCGAGGCTACCCGGCTTCGCTCCCATGACCGGAACAATCTCATCCGGCGTCGCGGGCCGGAAAAGCGTGAAGCCCAATGAACCCAATTTCGCCTCTTCCAATTCGTCACATCCGCGCAAGATCACCAGGAACGGCTTCCCGTCTCCCATGTAAACCAGCGTCTTGAACTGCTGATTGGCCGGCACTGAATAAGGGGCCGCCTCCAACGCCGCTATCGTCACTGCGCCAGGGGTCGCAAATTCCTCCAACGCTCCGCTCGGAGCCGCGTCCGCCAAATCCGCCGGCACCAGCGCGCTCGTCGCCTTCTCCCGATTCGCCGCGTAGCCGCTCTCTTCGTTGTAAATCACGTCATCGTCGCCGATTTCGGCCGGCACCATGAACTCGTGCGAAAAACTCCCGCCCATCACGCCGGTATCGGCCTCCACCGCGATGGCGTGCGCACCGATGCGACGAAAAAACGCCGCGTACGCCGCCTTCATCGCCAGATAGCTCTTGATGGCCCCATCATCAGTGGTGTCGAACGAGTAGGCGTCCATCATCACGAACTCGCGTGCGCGCATCAGACCAAAACGCGGACGGATTTCGTTCCGAAACTTGGTCGCGATTTGGAAAAAATTCTTCGGTAGATCCCGATAACTGGAAATCTCCTGCTTCACGAGCGGCGTAATGACCTCCTCGTGCGTCGGCCCGAGCACAAACTCCGGCTCCCGTGGCCCACGCTTACCGTCACCCGCAGTGTCCGCGCGAAACATAATCTCACGCGCCGCCGCCCAACGCGGCCCCTGCTGCCAGTTTTCCACCGGATGCAGGTGCGGCATCTCGAGCTCGATCCCCCCACCACGCTCGATCTCTTCCCGGCAGATTTGGGTGATCTTCTGCATCACGCGCAAACCGAGCGGCATGTACGTATACAGCCCGCCACCGAGCTTGCGCACGAGCCCCGCCCGCACGAGGAGCTTGTGCGACGCGATTTCGGCGTCAGCCGGACTTTCTTTCAACGTGGGGATAAAATATTGGGACCAGAGTTTCATGAAGTCGGGCAACGAAACACCGCGCGCGGGCCGGAGCAAATTTATTTGCGAGTCCGAGCGCTAGCCCGGTTAATCCTCGGCTCACCTGATGCCTTCCGCTCCCACCGCTCGCCGCCCTTGGCCCATGAAATGGATCGTGCTCACGATCGCGCTCGTGATCGTGCCTTACACGTTTCTCACACTCCACTATCGTAAACCGGGGCCGGCCTATCGCCCGTATCAGGATGCTCAGGAGCGAGCCAATGTCGTGCGCCTGCTCTCCGCCGGCTACCAACGAATCACCCTCGCAGCCCAACGTCCCGCCGACCCGGTGCGGGGCTCTGCCACCGCGACCACGATGGCTGCCTTGGGCGGTCTCCCTTCAGCTTTGGTTGCGACCCTCGTGCAGAAACCGCTGCTCCCCGCCGAAATCTTGGCCGTCACCGCCGCACCTGCCGTCAGCGCGCTCCTGCCCTACCCCATTCAGTTCACGTGCACCCTCCCCGACAACAAACAGCAACTCGCCGGAGCCGCGCTCTACATAAAAGATTCCGAAATTATTATCACGCCCGACTTCGAGCTGCTCGCCGGCGATCTGCTCGCGCGCTCGCGCGAGAGCGTCATTCTGCTGACCGTCCCTGCCGGCGCCCTCAAGGCCGGGGCCTATCGCATCACGCTCGCGGGCCAGCGCTCATCGCGCACGTGGGCTCTGCAAGTGCATTGACGTACCGCTAGGCATCGTCGACAACTTCGCGACCAAACACTGATGAGCACCGGTAACGGTAATCCCACGTCCTCCTCCGCCTCGGCCGCCAACGCGACGACGATCAAGCCCACGGACCTCCGCGGCATTCTCCAATACGTTCCGCGTTTTCAGGGACAAATTTTCATCATCGCAATCGACGGCGCTATCGTCGCCGACGAAAATTTCGGCAATCTGCTCGTCGATATCGCCGTCCTCCGTTCGCTGGGCATTAAGGTCGTGCTGGTGCATGGCATCGGCCAGCAAATCGTCGAGCTCGCGACCACCCGTAATATCCCCATCACCAATGCCGACGGCACCGGTATCACGGATCCGGTGACGCTCGACCTCGCCATTCGCGCCTCTTCCCGCGTTTCCCACGCCCTCGTGGAAGGCCTCACGCAAAACACGCTGAAGTGCGCGACCACGAATGCCGTCCGCGCTCTGCCCCTCGGAATCATCAAAGGCGTCGACCAACAACTCACCGGAAAAGTGGAGCGCATTGACCGCGATTTCCTCAGTGAGTTGATTGAAAAACAGATCGTGCCCGTCGTATCGCCCATCGGCTTCGGCCCCGACGGGAAATCCCTCCGCGTCAACTCCGACCTGCTGGCCGCCGAACTCGCCGAGGCCTTGCACGCGACCAAAATCATTTACCTGACACCCCAAGCCGGCCTCGAAATTGACGACGCGATCCGCCGGGACATCTCCATCGACGCGTTGCGCAAAATCCTCGAGAGCGAGCCGAGCCGCATCGCCCCAGAAAGTCTCAGCAAGGCGCAACACGCCGTAAAAGCGATCGAGACCGGCACGCCGCGGGTACACGTGCTGGACGGACGCGTCTTCGACGGCCTGCTCAACGAGATTTTTTCCAGCGATGGCGTCGGCTCGCTCGTTTACGGCAACGACTACCAGCAAATCCGCCAAGCGCGGAAGAGCGACGTGCGGCTCATCTACAATCTCACGCGCGCCGCCGTGCGTCGCGAGGAACTGATCAACCGCACGCAGCAGGCGATTGAAAAGAACATCGATCAGTTCTTCGTCTTCGAGATCGACGAAAACATCATCGCCGTCGTCACCCTTTATTTCTACCCGGATAAACCGCAACTGGCCGAGGTCGGCTCGCTCTACGTCATGCCGTTCTATCACAACCGCGGCATCGGTAAGAAAATGGTCGAGTATGCGTGTATGCAGGCCAAAGAACGCGGCGCAAAATCAGTCATCGCGCTCTCCACCCAAAGCTTTGGTTTCTTCACCAACGTCGTGGGCTTTGCGGAGGCGACTAAAGAGGTCCTGCCCGAAACCCGGCTAAAACTCTACGAAGAGGGCGGTCGCAACGCCAAGGTCTTGGTGAAAATGCTGGGGTGAGCCTTACTCGCGATTCCCGCTAGCCTCGGGAATCAACCGCCAGCTAGGTCGTCGAACAGCGTAACGTCTGGGCTGCGTGTAAATTCCTTGGCCTCACCTCACCTCGGCCACCACTTGCACCTCGACCGTCGTTCCGCGTGGCAGACCATTCACCGCCACGGCCGCCCGGGCGTGTTTCCCGGCTTCGCCAAACACCGCGAGAAACAATTCGCTCGCACCGTTGATCACCGCCGGGCTGTCCGAGAAATTGTCCACGGCGTTCACGAAGCCATTCACCATCACGATGCGGGTGACGTTTTCGAGTGAGCCGACCGCCGCTTTAATATTGGCGAGCGTATTGAGGGCACACACTTCGGCCGCCTTCTTCGCGGTCTCGACCGTCTGCTCCTTACCCACTTGGCCCACGTGAGTCTGCTGGCCGTTAAAGACCGCAATGGTGCCCGCGCAATAAAGCAGGTTTCCCGTTCGCACCGTGGGAACGTAGGCACCGGCGGCGGCCGGCGGATTCGGGAGCGTGAGACCGAGCTGGGCGAGTTTGGCTTCAGGATTCATAAGGTCGATAGCCGCAGAGCCTCCAACATCCCTTCGAGGAGGCAAAGTTTTTCAACGCGGCGACGCCGGCGGCAAAAACAGCGTCGTCGCGAGCGCACCGATCGCCACCGGTGAATCCACGACCTTCAATTCGAGCAGGACATCCAACTGTTGGGCCAAACGCCCCAGCGAAAGTTGCCCGACATCTTCGCCGAGCTCCCGGTCGCCCGTCACTAGCGCGCGCAAAATCAGCTCGCCCCGGGAAAAATCGAGGACTTCCCGCGACATCTGGGCGTTGCGCTGGAGAATGATCGCGTGCGCCGGCTCCGGGTCGTGATCGAGGTAGTCGCGCCAGCCTCGAATCGAAGCCGCGACAAATACGCGCACCACGTCCGGTGACTGCCGCACCAAATCACGCCGGCAAATAATCGTGTGATAGACGTCGTAGCCCGACGCCGCGAGCGGCAGGGTGCGCACCCGCACGCCCTGCTGTTGCGCGTAAAACGGTTCGTTGGTTACGAAGCATTGCTGGATCGCCGACGGATCGGCGAGAAACGCCGCGATGCCATAAGGATTGGGCTTCAGATCAAACGTGATACCGTATTTTTTTTGAAGATACGGAATCCACGTCATTCCAACCGAAGCGATAATCGCGCGTCCGTTGAGGTCCTTGAACGTTTTCACCGGACTCTCCGCATGCACCATCAAGGCCTGCGGATCGTGCTGAAACACGGCCGCCACCATCACGAGCGGCAGACCGCGACTCGCCACCACCATCACGTCGTCGCTGCGGTTCATCCCGAAATCCACATCGCCGGTCGACACCGGCACCTTGATGCCCACCCCGGGGCCACCCGAACGAATCTCCACGTCCAAGCCGGCTTCCCGATAAAACCCCTTCGCCAGCGCTTGGTAAAACCCACCGTGCTCCGCCTGCGGAAACCAGTCGCTCTGGAAAATCACTTTCCGCAGCGGGGGCGCCGCGGATGCTCCGGCCACAGTCGGCTTCTCTCGAGCACAGCCGGCCCAGATCAAGATCACGGACAAGAGCAGACTGCGCGTACGAACAGAAACCATCGCCTAAAAAAGGAGTGTCGCAGCCCGCGCGGCGAGCCTCAACACGGTAGGGTTGCGTCATACCCGCCGCGCCGGCATGCGTCCTCCATGAATTTCGCCGAATGGCAAAGTCTCTCCCATACCGACGCCGCGCGTGAACTGCACCGTCGCGCCGTCACCGGTCTCTCTCCCGCCCAACAACGCGCCGCGCTCGCGAGGGTGTTACCGGAGGAAAAACTGGCAGCGTCCTTCGCCGCCGCCCGTGTCTCGAACGGCCCGCTCGCCGGTGTGCCGTACCTCGCCAAGGATTTGTTCGATGTCGCCAACCTGCCCACGTTGGCGGGATCCACGTTCCTCCCCGAGGTGCGCCCGACGCCCACCCGTGACGGAGCTTTCGTGCGTGCCGTGGGCGCGACCGGCGCCGTGCTCACGGGAAAAACTCACATGCACGAATTTGCCTACGGCATCACCGGCGAGAACCCACACTACAGCGACTGTGAGCATCCCCGTTTTCCCGGCCGCACCACCGGTGGTTCCAGCAGCGGTTCTGTCGCCGCCGTGGCCGCCGGCATCGTGCCCTTCGCGCTCGGCAGCGACACCGGGGGTTCCGTGCGCGTGCCGGCCGCCTGGTGCGGACTCTACGGTTTTCGCCTCACCCCGCGTGATGCATGGATCAGTGACGCGTTTCCGCTTTCACCAAGTTTCGACACGGCAGGTTGGTTTACCGCCAACGCCATCGATATGCGCCTCGCGATCAGCGCGCTGACCGGCCTCCGCACGATCCAACGCGAACTGCGCGGCTGTTACGTCGACATGCCCGGAGTGGACGCCGAAGTCGCCGTCGCCTGCCGTCTCGCCGCGGAGCGGCTCGCTCCCGCCGCCGATGCTGCCACCCGCGAAGACCTCCTCCATGGCTTTGCCCCTGCCGTCGACGCCTATCACACGACGGTCGCGGTCGAAGCCTGGGAAGCGCACAAATCTTGGGCAGATCGCTACCGCGACCGCTACGACCCGGTCGTCTGGCAGCGGCTCAACCGGGTCCACGCACTGACCTCGGCCCAGCGGAGTTCCGCCCAACTCGGCCTCACGACCGTGAGCCTACTTTGGACCAAGTTTTTCCTCACCTACGATTTTCTCGTTCTCCCGGCCACCCCGTGCGCCGCCCTCACGAAGGCCGCATGCACGTTGGAAAATCGCAACCGGGTCATCACGCTTACCGCGCCCGCAAGTCTCGGAGGATTGCCCGTGCTCACGGTGCCGGTCCCTCTGCCCTCCGGACTGACCAGTGGCCTGCAGATCATCGTCAATCATCCGCAGAGCCCGGTCGTCAATTGGGCGCTGGAAAAATTTACCGGGTAAACAGACGCAGCGCATTTTCGCGCATGATCGCGTCACCGGCGCCGGCCGCCCGGGCCTCGGCGATCATCCGCGACATCTCCGGCTCGGCGCCGAGCTTTGGGTAAACGTTCAGCGGGTAATCGGAGCCGAAAATCATGCGCTCGGGCGGCACCGCTGCGGCGAAACGCCCCCAAATGTCGCTGCCGTAGAGGAGCGGTGAGGCCGCCGTATCATAATAGACGTTAGGGAGGTCGCGCGCCTCCGGGTCCACCAGTGGCAACCGGCCACCCCAATGGGCGAGCGTGAATTTTGTTTGGGGAAACGTCCGCGCCAGCCGCACAAAATCCGTCAGGGGCGTCTCGATACGCCCGGGATAGTTGTCACCACCCGGATCGGTCACATGCAGGTTCACCGGCATCTTCCAATCGGCGGCGAGCGTCAGCACCTCGCACAGCAACGGATCATCCACGCCGTAGCCCTGTGAATGCGGAGACAACTCGCCAATTCCCACCAACCCTTCGTCCCGTGCCCGATGCAGCTCCCCCAGCGTCGGCCAATGGCCCGCACCCGGGTGAATCGTCGCGTAGGCGAGCAGGCGATCCGGGTGTTCACGCACACAGCGGCCGTAAAATCGGTTTTGCCAGACACAGGTTTCGGCCCGTTCCCAATACCAGCCCAGCAACACCGCGCGTTCGACGCCCGCACGGTCCATTTCACGCAGCAGGTCGTCGATTCGCGGGAATCCCTGCACCGCGACCCCATCTTTGCGCCGACGGGTACACAATTTGGCCCAGTGGGGCTCGCCCTGCTTCAGCGCCCACGCGGCTGGGTCTGCATTGAGTTCGGCAGGGTAGAGGTGGACGTGGCTGTCGATGACTTTCATGGCGCGCGAATTGCTAAACTCGTTCGTTGCCCGCGGTCGCGCAATCGGCATCTCTGTCACGTCCCTTCATTCTTCTCCCCATGCTCAACCGAATCTTCAAACTAGATCAGCATCAGACCACCGTCGGACGCGAGGTGCAGGCCGGTCTCACGACGTTCACCGCGATGGCCTATATCCTCGCGGTCAATCCCCTGATCTTAAAGGACGCCGGGATGCCGCAGCCCGCCGTAGTCACCGTCACTGCCATCACGGCCGCCATTAGCACGCTGCTCATGGCTTTCATGACGAATTTCCCCCTCGCCCTCGCACCCGGGATGGGGATCAACGCCTATTTCACGTATACCGTTTGTCTCGGCGCCGGCGTCCCGTGGCAATCCGCGCTCGGCCTCGTCTTTGCCAACGGCGTGATGTTTCTCCTGCTTTCGCTTTCCGGCCTCCGGGAGAAAATCGTTCACTCCATCCCCTACTCGCTCAAGATCGCCATCACCTGCGGCGTCGGACTCTTCATTGCGTTCATCGGATTAAAGAACGCGGGGATCATCGTCGCGAGCAAAGCCACGTTTGTCACCTCGGGTGATTTCGGCTCGCCCGCGGTCGCTCTCGCCTTCTTCGGCATCATGCTCACCGCCGTGCTCGTCGCCCGCCGCGTGCCGGGCGCCATCGTGCTCTCAATCGTTGCCGTGACGCTCGTCGGTCTCTTCGTCCCCGACGGCAAGGGCGGCCTCATCACCGCGCTCCCAACCGGAATTTTCTCCCTGCCCGCTTCGCCCGAGCCGGTGATGCTGAAGCTCGATTTCAAATTTATCCTCGAAAATTTTGCGAAGGCCCTGCCGATCATGCTGACGCTGTTGATCGTCGATATGTTCGACAATATCGGCACGTTGATTGGCGTCACCAAACGTGCGGGACTTCTTCGCCCCGATGGCTCGCTGCCGAAAGCCGGCCGCGCCTTGGTCGCCGATTCGTTCGCCGCCATCCTCAGCTCGCTCTTCGGCACCTCGACCGTCGTGAGCTACATCGAATCAGCCTCGGGCGTCGAAGCCGGCGGACGCACCGGACTCACCGCGGTGACCACGGCCGTGTGCTTCCTCCTCGCGCTCTTCCTGACGCCGCTGATCTTGATTATCCCCGCTGCCGCCACCGCGCCCGCGCTCGTGATTGTCGGGGTCTTCATGTTTCAGGCGGTGGCCGAGATCAAACTCGACGACTTCGCGGAGACCATGCCCGCGGTCGTCACGATTCTTTGCATCCCCCTTACTTTCAGCATCGCCGAAGGCCTGGGTCTCGGCGTGATCGCGCTGACCTTCCTGGCGCTTTGCACCGGCCGCACCAAGAGCCTCCCGACCTTCACCTACATTTTGGCCGCGCTGTTCTTTTTCCACATTTTCCACCGGCTGTTCATTTGACGAAGGTGGGCTTCAGCCGATCTCCAACGAAGCGCACCGCTCAAAAAGCGATCTGAACTCCGCCTCAGTCGTCCACCAGTCGCGCCGCGAGCCCGACCGTCTTCTCCACCCATACCGGCAACTCCACGGTCATCAGTCGGCCCAGAGCAACCAAGCGACGCCCGTTGATGAAACAGTCGTCAGCGGAGGCGGCTTAGCACGCCGACCTCGGCGGCAAGACCTCGACAACCCAGATGGGCCCTCTCCTCTGCAAAGCCCTCAGCTAGCCTTCCTCCTTTCCCATGATACCCCTCACTCGCAGCCTCGTCCTCCTCTTCGCCACGGCCCTCTCCGCACTCAGCGCGGACTCGACTCCTCCTTGGCGTGAACTCTTCAACGGCCGCGATCTCACCGGCTGGAAAATCGTCGGCCCCGCCACCAAGGCGTCCGCCGTCGTCGAAAACGGCGAGCTCGTCGGCCACATGATCCGCGGCACGCCCGAGCACACCTTTTTCTGCACCGAGGAAATATTCGGCGACTTCATCCTCGAAGTCGATTGCTACCAGACCGGCGGCTTCAACACCGGTGTTCTCTTCCGCTGTATCGACACACCCCTTACTGCGAGCGTGCGGCTCCACGGCTACCAGATGAAAGTAGACCCTTCGCCCACTCGCCAATGGACCGGCGGCATCTTCGACGACTACGGCAAAAACTGGCTCTGGCTCCAAACCCTCGCCGCCAACGATCGTGGCCGCACCGCCTACACGTTTAACGAATGGGCCCGCTTCCGGGTCGAAGCCATCGGCCGCGACATTAAGATCTGGGTCAATGGCATCCCGACTGCGCACTTGCTCGACAGTAAATACACGCGCGGCCCTATCGCCTTCAAGATCCACTCGTTCCCCGCCACGGGTGACGTCGCGCAGGAAAAAAACCTCATCCGTTGGAAGAATGTCCGTATCCTCACCACCAACCTCGGTCGTTACACGCAGCCGATGGATCTCCCAGCGCTCCCCGCCGATCCCACCCAGACCGTCCTCCCCAAACCGTAGTCCCAGAGCGGCGACTTCCCAACCCCGCCCAAGCCCCAATAAAACGGCGGCACTGCTACGGCCGCCTCCCGTCCACCTAGCGCCACCTCCCGTGCACCACCAAGGCCTGGATCACTTCGCCATCGCGGTTCACTCCAACGAGGACGCGCTCAAACACTCACCTCCCACTCGTCGAGCCCCTCACGCCCGATCATCCGCTCCCAGCGTGGCTCGTGAAATCGGGGATCTAAACACTGAAAAATTTTGTTCCGCTGAACCGCTCCTTTCGCGACGGATCTAAAATTCCCAATGCCCGATACCTGATTTCACGATTTCTGAGTCAACCCCAACCCACTCCGTTGCCCGCGCTCTCCAAATCCGCAACCTTCGCCGCCCTCGTTCCTCCGTGGCCCCACGACGTTCTCCCAGCCAACGCCGTCGCCGCGGCTGCTTCGGGACAAACCCTCGTCGTCCTCGACGACGATCCCACCGGCACCCAGACCGTGCGCGCCATCACCGTCGTCACCACGTGGGATGTCGCGACGCTCACCGCCGAACTCGCTGCCGCTCCGGCGTGTTTCTACATCCTCACCAATTCCCGCAGTCTCACCGCCGAGGCCTCCCACGCGCTTCACCTCGAACTCGCCACCCATCTTCGCTCTGCCTCGCGCGCCACCGGCCGCGCCTTCGTGATCGCCAGCCGTAGCGACTCCACGCTGCGCGGCTATTATCCGCTCGAAACCGACACCTTGTCCTCCGTCCTCGGGCCCTTCGACGCCACGTTGCTCACCCCCTACTTCGAGGCCGGCGGTCGCTACACGCTCAACGACACCCACTACGTCGCCGAGGGTGACCGTCTCGTGCCCGCCGCCGATACCCCCTTCGCCCGCGATGCCGTCTTCGGCTACCGTCACTCCCACCTCCTGTCGTGGGTCGAAGAAAAGACCGCCGGTCGCACCCGCGCCGCCGACGTCGCGACGATCTCCCTCGATCTCCTGCGTTCCGCCGGCCCGCAAGCCGTCGCCGAAAAACTCCGCGCCCTCCCACGCGGTTCCGTCTGCATCGTCAACGCCGCTGCCCCCCGCGACATTGAGGTCTTCGCTGCCGCCACGCTCGCCGCCGAGGCGACCGGCTCGCGTTTCCTCTACCGCACCGCCGCCGGATTCGTCGCCGCTCGCATCGGTCAATCCCCGCAACACGCCCCGCTCCCACCCGCCGCCTACAGCACACCCACCACCCACGGCGGCCTCACGCTCGTCGGCTCCTACGTCCCCAAAACCAGCGCCCAACTCGCCGCGCTGCTCGCCACGTCCGCCGTCACGCCCATCGAACTCGACGTCGCCGCGCTCCTCGATGGCACCCGCCGCCCGGCCACCCTCGCCGCCGCCCTCGCACAAACCAACGCCGCCCTCGCCGCCGGCCGCGACACCGTCGTCTACACGAGCCGGCAACTCATCAGCTCTTGCGACCCCGCCGCTAGCCTTGCCATCGGCCGCAGGGTCTCCGACGCCCTGATCGTGCTCATCCGGAATCTCACCATCGCACCGCGCTACCTGATCGCCAAAGGCGGCATCACCTCCAGCGATACGGCCACGCTCGGCCTCGGCGTCCGCCGCGCCCTCGTCCTTGGTCAAGCCCTGCCCGGCGTCCCCGTTTGGCAACTCGGCCCCGAAGCAAAATTTCCCGGCCTCGGTTACGTCGTCTTCCCTGGTAATGTCGGGTCGGATACCGCCCTCGCCGAGCTCATCACTCGTCTGCATCGCTCCTGAAGTGCGCTCTTATAAATTCCTCCTCCCATGAATCCCCTCCGTCCACGCCCACTCGCTCTTCTCATCGTCCTCAGT
Source organism: Opitutia bacterium (assembly GCA_947467625.1). Lineage (GTDB taxonomy): Bacteria > Verrucomicrobiota > Verrucomicrobiia > Opitutales > Opitutaceae > GAS368. Next base: position 12,973 of record CANIJN010000043.1, read on the forward strand.
TCGTTTCTCGCGAGCCCGCTCACCGTCGCAGCCGCAGCCACGCCGACCTCCGCGAAAACGACCGTCACCATCGAGGGCGAAAAATTCTTCATCAATGGAAAGCCGACCTACGCGGGCCGCACCTGGAAGGGGAAAAATATCGAGGGCCTCATGATGAACTCCCGCATGGTCCAGGGCGTCTTCGACGACCTCAACCCCGAGACCGTTTCCCGCTGGGCGTACGCCGACACCGGCAAGTGGGACGCCGAGCGCAACCTCCGCGAATTCCTCGCCGCCATGCCCGTCTGGCGCGCTCATGGACTGCTCTCTTTCGGCATCAACTTCCAGGGCGGTTCCCCTGAGGGCTACTCCGCGAAACAGCCGTGGATCAACACGGCTTTCCGCGCCGATGGCACGCTCCTCCCCGCGTATCTCGCACGTCTGAAGCGCATCATCGATTTCGCCGACGATCTCGGTATGGTCGTCGTCCTCGGCTATTTCTACTTTGGCCAAGACGAACGCCTCAACGACGAAGCCGCCGTGATCCGCGCTGTCGATGGGGCTACCCGCTGGGTCCTCGAAAACGGCTGGCGCCATGTCCTCATCGAGGTGAACAACGAGTGCAACGTCCGCTATGATCACGCGATTCTCCAGCCCGATCGCATCCACGAACTCATCGACCGCGTGAAGGCCCTGAAGTCCGCCCACGGATACCGGCTCCTCGTCAGCACCTCTTACGGCGGCAACACCATCCCGAGGGAAAACGTCGTCCGCTCCTCGGACTACCTCCTCCTCCACGGCAACGGCGTCAGCGATCCCAAACGCATTGCCGAGATGGTGCAGCTCACCCGCAAAGTCTCCGGCTACACGACGAAGCCGATTTTCTTCAACGAGGACGACCACTTCAACTTCGAGGTCCCGATCAACAACTTCACGTCCGCCGTTAGTGAATACTGCGGTTGGGGCTACTTCGATTTCCGCATGAAGGGCGAAGGCTTCGACGAAGGCTACCAGAGTATCCCCGCCAACTGGGGCATCAGCTCCGCGCGCAAAGCCAGCTTCTTCCGCCTCCTCGCCGAAATCACCGGCTCGACGCCAACCTCGAAGTAGCACCCTGCACGAAGAAGCGAAAGCGCGTGGCGCGGAACGAATTGGCCGGAAGACCCTCCGAGCGCGGCCCAACTCCCGCTCAACCCTCGGCGCGCCGCTGGGCGTCCGCCGAGATGAGCTGGTTCAGCCCCGCCAGCGCCGTCCGCACCCGGACTTTCACCGCCGGCAGTTCGTCCGCATGCGCCACCGTCTCGTTGGCGAAGAGATAGAACTTCATCTTCGGCTCGGTGCCGCTTCCCCGCGCCGCAAACGAATAACCGTTCGACAGCGTGACCACATAAAGGTCCTGCGCCGGGATCGTCTCGCCGTCGGCATCAACGATTTTTTCACGCCCGAAATCCTGAAATTTTGTCACCGACAGGTCGCCAAACGACGAGGGCGGATTCGCGCGATAACTTTCGATGATCCGCCTGATCTTCGCATTTCCACTCGCGCCTTCGTAATAGATGTTAATCACGCCCTCGAGGTAGAAACCGTATTTCAGGAAAACTTCATCGAGATATTCCGGCACGGTCAGCCCGCGCGATTTCACCCAAGCGCAGACCTCGGCAAACATCAGACACGCGGAATTCCCGTCCTTGTCCCGCAGGGAGTCGTTCGGCAGATAGCCATAGCTCTCTTCGGTCCCAAACGCGTAAAATGTACTGTGCTGCTGGAGCAGTTTTGCCCGCTCCGCAAACGGCGTGCCGTCGTAGTCAAAGCCCGGCCCCATCGCCCTCCGGAGCTGCTCTTCATAAAGCCGGATCTTGGCGGCAATCCACTTAAATCCCGTCAACGTCTTGACGACCTTCACCCCATGGGACCGACCAATGACGTCCTGCAGTTGGGTCGTTACAAACGTAGTGACGATCGCGACACGTTGGCTGCCTTCACGCGGAATCCAACCGAGCGCTTTGTATTTGGTAAGCCGATATTCCGTCAGGAGCGCACCGATTTGGTTGCCGGTGAGCAGTTCCATGGCCCCGGCGCGATTTCGCACGGCGACGCCCATCCGGTCCGCATCGGGATCCGTCGCGACCACGAGGTCGGCCCCCCGCCGATCCGCTAAGCTCACAGCGAGCGCCAGCGCCTCGGCGTTCTCGGGATTGGGCGATTTTACCGTCGGAAACTGCGCATCAAACTCAAGCTGCTCCCGCACGGGCGTCACGTCGCAACCCGCATGGATGAGGAGCGGCACCGCATGGATGGCACCGGTGCCATGGATGTTGGTGAAAATCACCGAGAGCTTGGTCGAGCGAAAGACGCTCGGATCGATCGCCGCCGCCGCCGCGACTGCGAGATACGCGTCGTCGGCGTCCCGACCCAAGGTGGTCACGCCGGCGAGATTCTTCTCCAAAAAGGAACTCAACTCAATCAACGGCACCGCATTGACCTCGCTCACGATGCCGGTGTCGTGCGGCGGCACCACTTGTCCTCCGTCATCGAAATACGCTTTGAATCCATTGTCATGCGGCGGATTGTGGCTCGCGGTGATCACGATACCGGCGTGGGCTTTCAGCGCGCGCACCGCAAAACTCAGCTGCGGCGTCGGCCGGGGGCCGTCGAAAATAAAGGCTTCGCCACCCAGTCGCGCCCAAGTCGATGCCGCCAGTTCGCAGAAGTGCCGGGAAAAATGGCGCACGTCGTGCGCAATCACGAGTTTCGCCCTCACGGAATTTCCGCGGGAGTCCTGATACTTACGCGTGTAACGGTAGAGCCCCACCACCGCCCGGATCAGGGTGAAATCGTTGAGCATGTTGCTGCCGATGGCGGCATGTTCCGGTGCACCGGTCGCACTCGGCACACCGGTTTCCGCCGCCGCCGGCACGACTCCGATCGTGCGGCCGCGCATCCCTCCTGTGCCAAACTCGAGATAGCGGTAGAACCGGTCGTTGAGTTCGCTCCACGCCCCTTTCGTCGTGAGTTCGTCGATACTCGCCAACGCCCACGCAGGGAGCTTCGCCGAGAGAAAGGTCGTGAGGTTCTCCGCGGCACCGGGCATCAGCGGGCCCGATTTCACTGCGGTATTAATCCGATCAAGGGTCGTCATGGGATATGAAAAAACTCAGGCGAGGTAGAGGCCGTCAACGACAGCGGGCTTGGTGGAAAGTTTTCCCCAAGCCTCGGCAAACGAGTCTTCATCGTAGCCAAACAGGGGCGAGACTTCGACGGCGATATCGGGGCGGCCAGAGGAATCCGTCGCGACGGTGGCCCCGTTAGCTGTCAACCAACGCGTAAATTGACGGAGCTGATCATCCCTGCACGTCTGCGGGGAATCGAGCCCCTCGCCGTTTTTAACGGGAGAAAAATCGTCCGCGCGCAGCGTCTCGATCACGACCGCATTTTTCGCAAACGGGAGTGCGTCGAACACAAACATCTCAAACTTCACGCCATTCGCCTTCTCCGGCTTCACCGCGGCGCCAGTGGCATCGATGGTCGGAATCTTCTTGTCGGCGCGGTGAAAGGGCAGCGTCGCGCCGTCCCCGCCCGCCGCCATCCGCCGCACAAATTCCCGGTCGAGCACGTGGATCGCAATGCTCCCCGCAATGTAGCGGAGCTCGCCGTTCGCGGCCGTCTCGCGCTGCATCGCCAGCGGTAAATCCGAATACTCCACGACTACCGTTTTTCCACCCTGGGAGCAAAAATGCCCGACCTTTTCCTCGGCGTAGGCTTTCGGCACCATCTTGCTCGTCATCTCGGAATCGCGGAGCAGGTGCCAACCGATCAAGGCCGGGTCAATGCACCGCACGAGGGGATTATCGACCTGAAAATAACTGAGCGTGTCGATCCCTTCTCGCTTCATGAGATCGAGCGCCCCGCTGCGATCGAGGGCCCGCAACGAACCACCGTGACCGTCTGGCGAGAGTGCGAGCGAACTCGTGGTCTCGAGCATAATTTTTCCGTCCAGACTCACCGCCGGCATCCGGCCTTGGCGGAAAAAATGCACGCGCGCGGGATCGAGACCAAAGTACGCGTTGTCCGTGAAGAATGCCGCGGTCGCCGCATGGTTCGCGTGACTCGTCATGATAAACCAGTGCAGCGGTCGCCCGTAACGCAGGCCCGCCGCGCGAATTTTTTCCGCGAACACTTGAAAGAGCGGCTTCTTTCTCAGCGGTGTAACCGGAAAGGTCCCCTTCGGTCCGTCGTAGCCGAGGCGCGTCCCTTGCCCTCCCGCCACCGTAAACGCCGCGACCCGCCCAGCCCGCAACGCGAGCTCCCCCGCAGCTTTTGCCTGAGCCCACGCTGCCGCATCGCCGCCGTGCTCCGGCCGTTTTTCAAAGGGCGCGGGCGCTAGGCCCGCCAGACTGACGCCCACCGGGCCATCGCTCTGCGCAACCAGCGAACCGTAGAGTCGGCGCACCTCGTCGAGGTCCACCTCCGCCGCATCCGCCAGAAGCTGGGTTTGTTCAACCAGCGAGAGCCGGTCAAAAAACGCGAAGACGTGCGCCTGACCGGCGCGCTCAAAACATTCGATGGTGGGATGTTGGGCCATGCCGCAGCGGGTGTCGTCTGACTATTCGGGAAACCGATAAATAACTTCACCCGATTTCACGAAGCCCCAGCGGGCCCGGAGGGTTTTTTCGACAAATTCAGGGTCGGTGCGCAGGCGTTCGAGGATTTTTTCCTGCTCCTTGAGCCGTGCAATCTCGATTGCGAGCCGTTGCCGACTAGCCGCCTCCACCGCTTTCAACTGCTTGTATTCTCCCCACGCGTCGGCGAATAACACCGTCGCACCCACGCCAATCCCCACGAACATGACGATATAAAGGCTGGCTATGGTTTGACGCGGATTCACGAGGTGACGAGCCATCAACGGCAGCGACCGACCGCGAGTAAAGGAGATTTCAAAACGGATGCGCGTCCGTGGACATTCCCGAGAAAGGGGTGTGGTTTTGAAACGCGTGTACCTCCTCCGCAGTCCGCGTGAATCAGGATTTTCACGGGCTTCGGGGGATACTATTCAATCTTACGACGACCCTCGTTTTCTTTATCTCAGCCCGACCCACCAAAAGGCGCTCCAGCACCTCAATCAGCGCGTGGGTGAAAGCAGGGGTTTATCGTCTTGGTCGGCGAAGTAGGCTACGGAAAAATGAACCGAGGTCGGCGCGTCCTCAACGCGCTCGATCCCACCCAATAAGACACCGCGCTCATCCTGAATCCGCGCCTCACCGCGACGCTGATGCGGGCGGCCATTCTTACCGAACAGACTGAGACGAAGCTGGCCCGGAGCTACCGCCTCCGATCCGCCAGCCACATTTTTACCTCCGCCAGCGGACGCGTGTTGAGGACGTGCTCGCGGGTGAGCCAGCCTTTCCGCGCCACATTCACCCCTGCGCGCACATCCTCAAGCCCGGCCGTTTCGTGGGCATCCGGATTGATCGACGTCAGCAGTCCCCGCTCCGCCGCCTTGCGCCAATGCCGCCAGTCGAGGTCGAGCCGCCACGGATTCGCATTCAGTTCGATCACCACGTTGTTGGCGATCGCCGCGTCGATGACCTTCTTCACGTCGACCTGATAACCCTCTCGCCGCAGCAACAGCCGCCCGGTCAGGTGCCCCAACATCGAAGTCAACGGATGCTCGATCGCCCGGATTATTCGCGCCGTCATCGTCGCTTCATCCTGTGTAAACGCGTTGTGCACCGACACCACCACGTAGTCCAGTTTCGCCAGCAGCTCGTCGTCGAAATCCAGACGTCCATCAGTGAGAATGTCGCACTCCGTCCCAGTGAACACATACGTCGTGAAGCGCTGCGACGCGTTCAATGCCTGAACTTCGCCGATCTGCTGGAGCAATCGTTCTTCGCTGAGTCCCTTCGCTTGAAAGCTCGCCTTCGAATGGTCGGCGACGCCGAAATACTCCCAGCCGAGCGCCTCTGCGGCGGCCGTCATCTCGACGAGCGTGTTGCGTCCATCGGAGGCCGTCGTGTGATTGTGAAACGCCCCGCGCAAGTCGGCGAGCTCCACGAGCCGCGGCAATTTGTCTCCCTCCGCGGCCTCGATCTCACCGAGCCCTTCCCGCAGCTCCGGCGGGATGAAGCTCAATTTCAACGCGGCGAACAATTCCCTTTCACTGCCCGCGACGAGACTTTTCCCCTGCTCCGCTTTTTCTTTCGCTGTGCCCTCGCCGTCCGCAGGCACGAGGCCCCATTCACTGAGACTAAGCCCGGCCGCGAGCGCGCGCTGCCGCAACTGGACATTATGGTCCTTCGACCCCGTGAAATGATGCAGCGCAAAAACGAATTGCCCCTCGGGCACGATTCGCAGATCCGCCTGCAAACCACTCTCAAACCGCACGCTCGCCTTCGTTTCACCCTGAGCGGTGACCTCTTTCACGCCCGGCTGCGCGACAAACCACTCCACGACTGGACCGACCTCGTCCGCCGCCACGATGAAATCCAGATCGCCGACCGTCTCCATTCCACGCCGTAAACTTCCCGCCGACTCCGCCCGGCGCACCTGCGGTAACGCGCGCAGCCCGGCGACAATCGGTCCGGCGATTTCCGCCGCGTCCCACCAAAGATGACGGCGCCCATAGGCCTCGCGATTCCGGATCCCCGCGACGATTTTCTCCTGCGTTTTCTCACCGAAGCCCTCGAGCTCGGCGACCTTCCCCTCGGCGCACGCCTGCCCCAGCGCCGCGATGCTCGCGATCCCCAGCTTGCTATGCAGCGCCCGGATTTTCTTCGGCCCGAGCCCGGGGATCTGCAGCATCTCGGCGAGCCCCGGCTCAATCGAGGCCTTCAATTTATCGAAAAACACGAGCCGCCCCGTCGTGTGCAGCTCGGTGATTTTCTGCACCAGCGCATCGCCGAACCCCTTGATCGTCCCGAGTTCGCCCGCCGTAATCAACCGCCCCAATTCCGCCTCCTCCATCGCCGCCAGCGCCCGTGCGCCCGACTGATACGCGCGGATCTTGAAGGGATTCTCTCCACTCAGTTCCAGCAGCACTCCGATCTCGCTCAGCACATCGGCCATTTCGTTTTTCGTCATAAATGAGCGTTAAAAACATCGCTTCGCGCCGTCAGCTTTTTCTCGCGGCCCTTCGCTCACCAACGACGACGCCACCGCCATTGCCAGAGCCGCGCGATTAATCTTCCCAAGCGCACTCCGCGGCCAGTCACGGATCGCGACGAATCGCTTGGGCTTGTTCGCCCCTGCCAACGCCGCCACCGCCCGCGCGAAATCAGGCACCCGGCCACCTTCCGGATAACACGCGACCACGACCTGGCCCCACTCGGCATCCGGCACACCCAATACCGCCACGTCGAAAAACTCTCCGCTAGCCCGCAAGGCTGCCTCGACCTCCGTCGGCTGCACTTTTTTTCCACCGGTGATAATCACCGCATCCCGCCGCCCCGTGAGGTGGAGATGACCGTGTGCATCCACGTTTCCATTATCTTCGGTCTGGAATTCACGTGCGGGGCGCCATTCGGGAAAATAACCGTGAAACACCGAGTCGCCCGCCACGCTCACCGTCCCGTCGACGTTGATCGAAACCCTCGCGTGCGGCAGCGCCTGCCCACTGCTGCGATTCCCACTCAAGAATTCGTCCGGTCGCAGCGCCGTGACCATCGCCGCAGTCTCGGTCATGCCATAACTCAACGACAGGGGAAGCTCCGCCTGCGCCGCCGCCTCGGCCAACGCCGGCCAGACCGGCCCGCCACCGATAAAAATCACCCGAAACGTCCGCAACCACGCCACCGCGGTCGGCCAAGCCAGCAACCGCTGCAACTGGGTCGGCACCAGCGAGAGCACCCAATCGCCGGTCTGCCGGTCGAGCACGGGCACTTTGCCCAGCTCCAATTGTTTCCATTCCCACGCGACATAGCTACCCTGCGTCGCGGCACATCGCACGCGGGCCATCAGCCCGCTCACATGGTAGGCTGGCAGCACCCCGACCGCATTCACCCGCTCGAGGCCGAAGTGTGCGCAAAATCCCCTTACAGCCGTCGTCAAGGTGACCTCGTCATGCCGAGCAAAGCGGCTCCGCCCGCTCGTCCCTCCCGTCGGCAGTCCCAGCCAACCGTAGCCCTCGCACGCACTTGCTGACCCGACTTCCGCCGGCAGCCGTTCGACCCGCTGGGGATCACGCACGAAAAAAAATGCGCCGCATTCCTCGGCGACGCCGGTCGCGCGCAGCAGCGATTTCAATTCAGCGCGTTCCATACCGCCTCCGGGTTGATTCGCTCGACATCTTCCCAACGCACCAACGGTGCTGCCTGCGGACCATCAAATCTCGCGTCTGCAAACAACGGCCATACCCCAAACCCCAGAGCGCGCGCCTCGCCCGTCCAGGCAAATGCGACCCGCAGCGCGGCCTTCGCCCCCACCGCCGTTTCCAGCGCCGAGGAAAACACCACCGCCGCGTTCGCTTTCGCGAGCCGGTCCATCGTCGTCGCCACCTGGCCGAGTAGCGCGGGCTTGATCACAAACACCCCGCGCCAGCCCGCCCCGAGCCAACGTTCAATATCACCGTCCCCGGCGACGGATTCATCCAGTGCGATCGGCGTGGGAAAATCCTCCGCCAGTCCCCGCAGTAAATCATCCGCGCCCCGCGCCTCGGGCGCGACGGGTTGCTCGACAAACTCCACCGGGCGCTCGGCACACTTCTCGAGCCAGCGTTCCGCCCGCCGACGATCCCACGCCCCGTTCGCATCGAGCCGCAGCGTCCCGCCCGTCGGCAGCCCGGCACAGAGATCATCCAACAGCGACAGCTCGTCCGCCACATCGCCGACGCCGACCTTCCATTTGAACACCCGAAAGCCCAGGTCTCCTTTGCCCTGCAAAGCGTCGAGCGCCGCGCGCCCCGCCGGGAGTAATGCCGCGACACCCAAGTAAGGCACCGCTTTCGCCCGGACCGCCGTCCCAGCTTCAAGCTCCCCCATCGCCGCCGCCAGCGCATTTCTCACACAACTCAACTTGGTCGGTAAACTCGCCAGCAGGTCAGCCCCCGCCTTTGCCCCGACCGCCCGACACCCCGCCTCCGCCTCGGCCGCAGTCTCCGTCCCAAACCAAGGCAACACCGCCGCCTCCCCAAATGCCACGGCGCCTTCCGACGTCTCCAATCGCACCAACACCCCTTCGCGCTCGGTCCAACGCCCATGAGCCGTGCGCACCGGGGCCCGCAACGGCAAATGATAGCGACGAAATTGGAAAAGGTAACCCATGCGTATACGTCATACATGCACCGGCACCCGCGCAAACCAGAGTTTCTGTTTGCGCTCCGGCCCGCCGCACCTACTCCGTTCATGGCAATCTATGCCAAAGATTGCTCCGTCCTCCACCGCCCACTCCTCGCCTGCTGACGCGGAGTTCTATCTCCCAGCCGCGGCCTTCTTCCGCGCCAATCTTCCCACCGCGCTCACGTTCGACGACGTTTCCCTCGCCACGCTGTATTCGGAGATTCTGCCGAAGGATGCCGATACCTCGACCGTGATCAGCGATGGGCTGCGGCTACAGATCCCCGTGATCTCGTCCGACATGGACACCGTCACCGAGTCGCGCATGGCGATCGCCATGGCGCTCAACGGCGGCCTCGGCCTCATTCACTACAATATGCCGCCCCGCGAGCAGGTGAAGGAAGTCGCCCGCGTCAAACGTCACATCCACGGCCTCATCCAAGATCCGATCACCGTCACCCCGGACCAACTCATCGGCGATGTCCTCAAGCTCATCGACGAAAAACGTTTCTCGTTCTCGACGTTCCCCGTCGTCGACTCCGCCGGCATGCTCGTCGGTCTCCTCTCCGGCAACGTCGTGAAAGACCGCTACAAGACCAAGCAGGTCTCCGCTGTGATGACCCCCCGCGCCCAACTCATCACCGAAAAAGCGAGCTCCGTCGCGAAGGATCCGATCAAATCTTCCGACGCTTTTTTTACGCGGCACATCGGCATTAACAAAATGCTGGTCGTCGATGGCGCCGGCCGCCTCCGCGGTCTCGTCACCAGCTCGGACGTCGAAAAAATCACCGCCGAAGCCAAGTCGCGCCGCAAACCTGCGCGCGACGCCCATTTCCGCCTCGTCGTCGGTGCTGCGCTCTCGCCGCTCCGCCTGCCCGACGGCTCGCTCGACCGAGATAAAATCCTCGAACACGTCAGCCATCTCGTGGCCGAGCAGGTCGACGCTATCGCCGTATCCACCGCTCATGGACACACCGCCGGAGTCGGCGACGTCGTCAAGCTCGTCCGCGACGCGTTCCCCGAGCTCACGCTCATTGCAGGCAATGTCACCAGTGCAGCCGGCGTTTCGTTCCTCGCCGATTGCGGGGCCTCCGCCATCAAGATCGGCCAAGGTCCCGGCTCCATTTGCACCACCCGCATCGTCGCCGGCGTGGGTATCCCCCAACTCACCGCGCTCCACGTCGCCGGCCACGCCGCGAAGGCAAAAAATGTCCGACTCATCGCCGACGGCGGGATCACCAAGAGCGGCGATATCGTCAAAGCCCTGACGCTGTCCGACGCCGTCATTTTGGGTGGCCTGCTCGCCGGCTGCCGGGAAGCGCCCGGCGAAATCATGGAGATCAGCGGGAAAATTTATAAACAATACCGGGGCATGGGCAGCCTCGCCGCCATGAAAGCGGGCAGCGCCGCACGCTACGGTCACGACAAGCAGGATCAGACCCGCAAGGTGGCCGCCGAGGGTATTGAGGCTCTCAAGGAAGTCAGCGGCTCGGTCGACGACGTGCTCGGCACGCTCATCGGCGGCGTGCAAAGCGGCATGGGCTACCTCGGCGCGGCGACGCTGCCCGAGCTCCGCACCAAGGCCCGCTATATCCGCGTCAGCCCCGCCGGCCAAAAAGAAGCCACCCCTCACGATGTGATTGAGGTATCGACGCGCACCAACAACGCCTGATCCGCGCCGCATCGCTCCGCCCCTCCCGAGTAGGGCGCCGCTCCTTGTGCGTGTTCCCGTCTGTAGGCGGAATCCGGCAAACCTTCCGCCTCCAGGCGGGACTACCCACTCGGAAAATCAACGTTTCAGCTCGGCACGCCCCCGTGGCTTTTGTGGCAAGGGCGGCATCGTGAGTTATCAGTCGTCCCCGCGTAGACAAAAAAAGCGAGCCTCGGGTGAGGCTCGCTTTCGAGAGAGTGGATAAACCAAAAACTCAGCTCGCCGCTGAAGCCGCAGGAGCCGCAGCAGCAGAAGCGGCAGCCGTCGCGGCCTTCTCGGCGAGGTTCTTGGCGTGGATCTCGGCCGAGCGGTCCTTGACCTTGACAGCGACAGCGGCCTTGCCGGTGCGACCGCGGAGGTAGTAAAGGCGTGCCTTCATCACTTCGGACTCACGCTCGACCTCGACCTTGTCGATATTCGGCGAGTTTACAGGGAACACCCGCTCGACGCCTTCGCCATAGCTGATGCGACGAACCGTGAAGGACTCGTGGATGCCGTGCCCCTTACGGGCGATAACGATGCCGGCGTAAATCTGGACGCGCTCTTTGTCGCCCTCACGGACTTTCGTGTGCACGCGCACGCCGTCGCCGACTTTGAACGGCGTGATGTCTTTTTTCACCTGCGAAGCGGTGATTTCGGTAATGATCGGGTTCATGGCTGAGTTATTTGAGTAAATCTGGTCGGACCTGACGGGTTTTTTCCACTTGTCGCGCGTGCCGCCATTTTTCGATTTCGGCATGGTTTCCAGAGAGAAGGACGTCTGGAACGGACATGCCCCGGAATTCAGCGGGACGCGTGTATTGAGGAAAGTCGAGCAACGTGTTGGTGAAGGATTCGTGCGTCAATGACTTTTCCTCACCGAGCACACCGGGGATGAAACGGGCCAGCGCATCGATCGCCACAGCCGCCGCCAGCGTGCCATTCGTCAACACATAATCGCCAATACTGATCTCCTGATCAATCACGCCATCCCGGATGCGTTGGTCGATCCCCTCGTAGTGGCCGCTGAGGAAAATAAGATGCTGCTGCTGAGACAACTCACAGGCCAGCGCCGGCGACAGTGGAGTTCCGTCCGGCGTCAGATAAATCCGGCGGCAACCCGGCGTCTGCAATTGCTCGATCGCGGCAAACACCGGCTCCGGTGTCATGACCATGCCCGCTCCGCCACCAAACGGCCGGTCGTCTGCTCGGCGATGTTTGTCCGTCGACCAAGCCCGCACGTCGTGGACTCTGACCGCGAGATGACCCGCCGCGATGCCCTTGCCGAGAATGCTCTCAACCAAAAAACCATCCAGCATCCGCGGAAACAGCGTCAGAACGTCGATCGTAAGCGGCATGGACGCGAGTGGCTCTAGGCAAGCAAGCGAGGTGCGACGGTTCGCTTAAACAAAAAAATCGCCCAAGCCTCCAAGGCTGGGCGATAAAAGAGGGGGAAGGAAGCGGATTAGCTCGCGACGACCGCAGGAGCGGTGGCAGCGGCAGTCCGGCGGGCCTTCTTAATCATCGCGTGCATCGTGTTGGTGGGCACAGCACCTTTGCTGATCCAGTAATCGACGCGGTCGAGCTTGATGGCGATCGGATTACCCTTGGTCTTGGGAGTGTACGTACCAATGTTTTCAACGGGGGCGCCATCGCGACGCGAACGGGCCTCGGCGACAACCACGCGATAAAGCGGCTGATGCACGGAGCCAACCTTGGTAAGACGAATTTTGAGAGCCATGACGGATGTTTTACGGAGCGTTGCTTGCTTGGAAAAGCCGAGGACAACACCGTCGCCGCCCTAGCCTGTCAAGCCCCGACTCCCATCGCGTTTCACTCTCAACCACATTTTTGATCCGACCACTCCCCGATTCGAACCGCTTAAGATCGAGATACCCAGCGTGCGTCACCGCGCCAGCGCCGGAAGCGGCAATCGACGATCGGGATCGGCAAAAACAGAGTTGGTGAAAAAAAGCGAGCGCCGGGCCTTCGTTAGCCAGGTTGAGCGAACGCAAATAATTCCGTGCCATCGCCCATGTGTGAGTGCTTCTTTCGCGGGCGCTTCGGAAATGCAGGCTTGAGCGAAGGGGGCCAACGGGGGTCTGATTCTGTTTCTACCGTCACCCCCCCTAACCAACGCCCCCCCGGAGATCGACATTTCTCCGCTTCAGTAATTCCCCTGATCCCTTCCCCTAAAAAAACAAATCCTCCTCGTCCCGCTGGGATTTTCCGTCGGATTATTCCCGCAAATGCCCCGCTTCTTTCAGTTCACCTCTCCCGGAACCGATCCCTGAAAATCCGGCTTCCGAGCACTCATATCATCCACTCAATCCCGCGACTCCACGTGACCAGTATAGTTCCGATGGGCGCAAGCATCCACTGACTCCACTCCTCCTATCTACACCATGAAAAGCCTCACTTCCTCACTTGTTTTTCTCGCGCTCGTAATAACCGCAATTACCCCTGTTCGCGGGGCCGATTCCTTTAAGCCCGCTTCTGGATTCGTCAGCCTCTTCAACGGCAAGGATCTCACCGGCTGGTGCTATCGGGACGGGGCTAAGACCGACGAAAAAATTGCGGACGCCTTCGATGGTAAGGCCGCCGCGACCGACGGGCGATTCTCCGCGAAGGACGGCGTTCTCATCGTGCATCCCAAAAACCCGCGCCTCGCACAGAAGCTATGGACGACAAAGGAATTCCCCAAGAACTTTGTCCTGCGCCTCGAGTTTCGCGCGGCGGCCGGCGCCGACAGCGGCATCTTCATTCGCAAACCCCAACTCCAGTGCCGCGACTACCTCGTTGCCGGCCCCGACAAATACAAGACGCTGAAAAAATACCGCGCACAGGACTGGAACGACATTGAGATCACGGTGCAGGACGGCATTGCGCACTGCACCTGCAACGGCGAGCTGCTGGAGGCTGCGCTGAAAGTTCCGGCCACTGGCCCGATCGGCCTCGAAGGCGATGTCGGCCAGATGGAGTATCGGCGTATCCAGATAAAGGAACTGCCATGATTCGCCTCTGGGCGCCGTCCGTTTTCCGATTACTCTCGGCGGGCGGTACCGGTCGCCACTTTGAAAAATGCCCTGAATTCTCCGCCACCGTGTCTTCTCTACCTTACCTCCGCTTGCCTCCCATTTTTTCGCGTGGGCAGACTTGGTTTCTGTCCGCGGCGTCATGCTGGCGCGCACCAATCCCGCTGCGCGTCACGCTCGTATTCGCGCTCTGCGCCTTCGCCCTCCTCCCCGCCGCTGAACCCAGCGCACAAGCGTCAAACCTGGCTCGTCCCGCCCCCGTCGCCGCCTCGCTCCGACCCGGCGACGGAATCTTGTTCTACGGCAACGCCATGGTCGAACGCCTGCTCGAATCCGGTGACCTCGAGGCGCGCCTGCACCTCGCTCACCCCGATAAAAAACTCCGCATCCGCAGCCTCGCGTGGACGGGCGACGAAGTCGGCCACCGCCTCCGCCCCGAAGGCTATGTCGAGCACCTCAAAACGTTGCTCGCCGCGTGGCCCGCGCAGGTCGTCGTGCTTGGCTACGGGATGAACGAATCCTTCGCCGGAGCCGCCGGCCTCCCCGCGTTTCGCGCCCAATACCACGTGTACCTCCGCGAGATCACTCGGCTCCACCCGGGCGCGAAACTCGTGCTCCTCTCTCCGATCGCCGTCGAGGAGCGCAGCACGACCGACGCCGCCGAACGAAACCGCGACGTCTCCCTGTACACCCAAGCCATCGCGGACCTCGCGCGCGCGCAGGGAGCCACCTTCATCGATCTCTTCGCCGCCAGTCGCGATGCCTACGCTCGCAGCGCCGAGCCGCTCACGACACAGGGTATCCATCTCAACGCCGCCGGCACTCGCGCGATCGCCGACGCCCTCGCACGCTCGCTCCTCGGCGACGCCGCGCCCGCCGCAACCGCTTCCCCCCGGCTTACTGACGTCGCGCGCGCCGCCGCTCAAAAACACGGTTACGTCGCCGAACTCGTGCGGCCAAAGAATGCCGCGCTCTACTACGGTGTCCGCAAACGGCCCGAGGAATCCACCGCCGAACTTCCGCGCTATCACCAGCTCGTCGCCCAAGCTGACGCCATCGTCCACGACCTCGCCGCCCACCCGGCAAAGCGCTTCGCCGACTATCCCGCGCCGTCCCTGCCGGCGATGCCCGAGGGCAAGACGACGACGTATCGGTTTCCCGGAGGCACGGTTCGCTCGCCCGCCGACATGCAGCACGAGTTGGTCGTAGCCGACGGCTACGCCGTGAATCTCTTCGCTTCCGAGGAGCAGTTTCCCGAGCTCCGCAATCCGGTGCAACTGAGCTTCGACGCCCGCGGACGGCTCTGGGTCGTCACCATGCCCTCGTTTCCGCACACCATTCCGGGCGAGCAGCCGCACGATAAAATTCTTGTGCTCGAAGACACCGATCACGACGGCAAGGCGGACAAGTCAACGGTCTTCGCCGACGGTTTCGATGCGCTCGATGGCGTGGCCTTTCACGAGCGTGGCGTGATCGTCTCCGCCCAACCGCGGCTCCTAGTGTTGAATGACACCGACGGCGACGGCCGCGCCGATACCCGCACCGAACTCCTCCGCGGCATTGACGTCACCGACTCTCACCACGGCGGCATGGTGACCAGCGATCCGCTCGGCCATCTTCTCTTTTCCGACGGCGTGTTTCACCGCTCGCAGTTTGAAACGCCCTTTGGCGTCGTGCGCGGCATCGACTCCTCGACCTATCGCCTCAATCCCGCCACCGGACGCATCACGACCGAATGGCAAAGCATGACGCCGAATCCGTGGAAGGTGTCCTTCGACCGCTATGGAAATATTTTCCAACGCTACGGCGGCGGCCACGTGCTCGAAGGTGTCCCGCTCACGTGGACCCCACTCGGCGTCTACCATCCCTACGGCAACGCCACCGTGCTTAACTACGCGAAGGGCTCCGCCCTCAGCGTGATCTCCAGTCCCAATTTCCCCGACGCGTTGCAGCAGGGCATCGCCTCCGCCTCACTCCTCGGCAGCTACATCGTGTCACTCTCAGCGGTGAACGCGGACGCCGGTCCCCTCGTAGCGACGAATCGTCTCGACGTGTTGTCGTCGAAGAACAGCACGTTTCGCCCGGTCGACGTGGAATTCGGTTTCGACGGCGCGCTCTACGTTTCCGATTTCTCCAGTTTGATTATCGGCCACGCCCAGCACGCCATGCGCGATCCCCAGTGGAATCACGTGCGCGGCCGCATCTGGCGCGTCGTGCACACCGGCAAACCGCTCGTGCAAGACTGGCCAAAAATCGAGGGCGCGCCGGCCGCCGCTTTACTCGCGTTGCTCACCCACCCGCAAAATATCGTCCGCCACCACGCGCGCATTGCCCTCCGCAAACTCGGTGCCGCCGCCGTGCCCGCCCTCGATGCATGGGTCGCAGCCCA